>JAFECU010000186.1 GCA_018242005.1 Pseudomonadota bacterium
ACCGCAAGCGCAACAACGTGGTGCTCTCGCGCCGCGCCGTGGTCGAAGCCAGCATGGGCGAAGAGCGCGCCAAGCTGATGGAGACGCTGAAGGAAGGCGCCATCGTCAACGGCGTGGTCAAGAACATCACCGAATACGGTGCCTTCGTGGACCTGGGCGGCATCGACGGCCTGCTGCACATCACCGACATGGCATGGCGTCGCGTGCGTCACCCCTCCGAGGTGGTCACGGCCGGCCAGGAAATCACGGCCAAGATCCTCAAGTTCGACACCGAGAAGAACCGCGTCTCGCTGGGTCTCAAGCAGATGGGCGACGACCCCTGGATGGGCGTCTCGCGCCGCTACCCCTCGGGCACGCGTCTGTTCGGCAAGGTCACGAACATCGCCGACTACGGCGCGTTCGTCGAACTCGAGCCGGGCATCGAGGGCCTGGTCCACGTCTCCGAAATGGACTGGACCAACAAGAACGTGGCCCCCAACAAGCTCGTCTCGCTGGGCGACGAAGTCGAAGTCATGGTCCTGGAGATCGACGAAGACAAGCGCCGCATCAGCCTGGGCATGAAGCAGTGCCGTGCCAACCCCTGGCAGGAATTTGCTCAGAACACCAAGCGCGGCGACCGCGTGAAGGGCCCCATCAAGTCCATCACCGACTTCGGCGTGTTCGTGGGTCTGGCTGCCGGCATCGACGGCCTGGTGCACCTGTCCGACCTGTCCTGGAACGAGGCGGGCGAAGCCGCCGTGCGCAACTACAAGAAGGGCCAGGAAATCGAAGCCATCGTGCTGGCCGTGGACGTGGACCGCGAGCGCATCTCCCTGGGCATCAAGCAGCTCGACGGCGATCCGTTCACCACCTTCGTGACGGTGAACGACAAGGGCCAGACGGTGACCGGCAAGGTCAAGACCGTGGACGCCCGTGGCGCCGAGATCGACCTGGGCAACGACATCGTCGGCTACCTGCGCGCCTCGGAAATCTCCCGCGACCGCGTGGAAGATGCCCGCAACGTGCTCAAGGAAGGCGACGAGGTCACGGCCGTGGTGGTGAACGTGGATCGCAAGACCCGCAACATCCAGCTGTCGATCAAGGCCAAGGACCAGGCCGACCAGCAGGAAGCCATGGCATCCCTGTCGGCCCAGTCCGCCAAGGAAAATGCCGGTACGACCAGCCTGGGCGCCCTGCTGCGCGCCAAGCTGGACAACTCCGACAAGTAAGAAGAGCTTGGGCGTTGGGCGCTTGGCGTTGAGCGTGGCGACACGCAAAGCGCCCAACGCGCAACGCTCAATGTTGCACACCCCACATGACCCGATCCGACCTCGTCGAAGAGCTGGCTGCACGCTTTACCCAGCTCACGCAGCGTGATGCCGACCTTGCCGTCAAGACCATTCTGGATGCCGTGAGTGACGCCCTGGTGCGCGGCCACCGCATCGAGATCCGTGGCTTTGGCAGCTTTTCGGTCAGCCATCGCCCGCCGCGGCTGGGGCGCAACCCGCGCAGCGGCGAAGCCGTGCAGATTCCCGAAAAGCGCGTGCCGCATTTCAAACCCGGAAAAGCCCTTCGCGAGGCTGTGGATCGGCAGCCCGAAGCTATCTAAGCAATAGCGTCCAGCACCTACGAAATGGCCGTCACGGCCATTTTTTCATGGCAGACAACATGCGCCCAGGCGCTGACGCTGCCCGTAGAATCTCACCCATCACCGGGGAGACTCATGAAATACCTCCTGTGGCTGCTCAAGGCAGCCATTTTTTTCACGCTGTTTGCCTTTGCACTGAACAATCAGCAAGACGCCACGGTGCATTTTTTCTTCGGCACCCAGTGGACAGCGCCAGCCGTGCTGATCGTGCTCATCGCCTTCACGCTGGGCGTGGCCGTGGGTGTGCTGGGCATGGTGCCGCGCTGGTGGCGCCACCGCAAGGCCGCACGCCGCGCACAAGAAGCCGCACCCCAGCCGCCCGCCGCCGCCGCTGCCGCGCAGGCCCCGGCCGAACCCACCATGCCCCAGACGCCCATCGATGGAATTTGATCTCAGTTGGCTGTTGCTCGGCCTGCCCCTGGCGTTCGGCCTGGGCTGGCTGGCCTCGCGCCTGGACCTGCGCCAGATGCGCGAAGAAAACCGGCGCGCGCCCAAGGCCTACTTCAAGGGGCTGAACTACCTGCTCAACGAACAGCAGGACCAGGCGATCGACGTCTTCATCGAGGCCGTGCAGAACGACCCGGACACGACGGAGCTGCACTTTGCCCTGGGCAACCTGTTTCGCCGCCGCGGCGAATACAACCGCGCCGTGCGTGTGCATGAGCACCTGCTGTCGCGCGGCGACCTCTCGCGCGCCGACCGCGAGCGCGCCCAGCATGCGCTGGCCCTGGACTTCCTCAAGGCCGGCCTGCTCGACCGTGCAGAAGACGCACTGCGCCGCCTGGAGGGCACGCCCTTCGAGGCCCAGGCGCGCACGGCCCTGCTGGCCATCTACGACCGCTCGCGCGACTGCGCCCAGGCGTCCGACATCGCCCGGCGCATGCAGGCCGCGAGCCAGGGCGACTTCAGCACGCGCCAGGCGCATTACCTGTGCGAACAGGCGCTGACGCTGGCGGCCGGCGGCGAGCTGGAGGCCGCGCTGGCGCTGCTGGAGCGGGCCGTGGCCACTGCGCCGCAGGCGGCGCGCGCACGCATCGAGCTGGCGCGCCTGCAGCAGCGCATGGGCCGGCCGGATGCCGCACTGGCCACGCTGCAGGCCCTGGCCGGCAGCGCGCCTTCGGCCCTGGCGCTGGCCGCACCTCTGCTGGTGGAAGCGGCGCTCGCGACAAGGAGCACAGCCCAGGCCGCGACCCTGCTGCAACAGCATTACGAGGACATGCCGTCGCTGGACCTGCTCGATGCCATCGTGTCGCTGCAGGCGGCCACCGACGGCTCGCCCGGAGCGGGGCGCGAATGGTATGTGCGCCACCTGGAAAGGGAGCCCTCCCTGGTGGCTGCAACCAAATGGCTGTCCGGCGAGACCCTGGGCCACGAGCAGTTCCACCCGCAGATCCAGCGCGCGCTGGAACAGGCCGCGAAACCGCTCACCCGCTACCGCTGCGCGGCCTGCGGCTTCGAGGCGCGCCAGCATTTCTGGCAATGCCCCGGCTGCCAGACCTGGGACAGCTACCCCGCGCGACGCGTCGAAGAGTTGTAGCGAGGAAATGCCATGCGCCTGGCCCAAGCATCCCTTTGGTCCGCCCTCTGCCTGGGCGCCCTGCTGCACGCCGGCCAGGTACTGGCGGCGGTGGATGTCAACCTGGCTCGCGAGGCGGATCTCGACGGCGTCAAGGGCATAGGCCCGGCGCTGTCGGCGCGCATACTGGCCGAACGCGCCAAGGGGCGCTTTCAGGACTGGCGCGACCTGATCGTGCGCGTCAAGGGCATAGGCCCCGCCGCGGCCGTACGGCTGTCGGAGCAGGGCCTGACCGTGGATGGTGCCGGCTACGC
The DNA here is from genome assembly GCA_018242005.1 of Pseudomonadota bacterium. Taxonomy (GTDB): domain Bacteria; phylum Pseudomonadota; class Gammaproteobacteria; order Burkholderiales; family Burkholderiaceae_C; genus Alicycliphilus. The sequence continues at coordinate 3,458 of JAFECU010000186.1, forward strand.
GCCGCACGGCGCACCGCCAGCGGCCGAACCCAAGAGGCCCTGAAGCGCGCAGCGCTGGCCGCCCTAATGCCCGGCATGCACTCTGGTTTCCATAGCATGCCGAAATCGCCTTCCCCCTAGAATCAGGCGCCCATGCCCCTGACTCTGCTGATCATTTTCCCCTTCGTTGCCAGCCTGCTGGCGGCGCTGCTGCCCGCCAACGCGCGCAACACCGAGTCCACGCTGGCGGGCCTGGTCGCGCTGTGGTGCACGGTGCAGGTGGCCCTGTGCTTTCCCGACATCGCCAACGGCGGCGTGCTGCGCCAGGAGATCGCCTGGCTGCCCTCGCTGGGCCTGAATCTCGTCATCCGCATGGATGGGTTTGCCTGGATGTTCTGCATGCTGGTGTTCGGCATCGGGGCGCTCGTGGTGCTGTATGCGCGCTACTACATGTCGCCGGCCGACCCGGTGCCGCGCTTTTTCTCGTTCTTCCTGGCCTTCATGGGCGCCATGGCTGGCGTGGTGCTGTCGGGCAACCTCATACAGCTGGTGTTCTTCTGGGAGCTGACCAGCCTGTTTTCCTTCCTGCTCATTGGCTACTGGCACCACCGCGAGGACGCGCGCCGCGGCGCGCGCATGGCGCTCACCGTGACGGGCACGGGCGGGCTCGCCCTGCTCGCGGGTGTGCTGATCCTGGGCCATATCGTGGGCAGCTACGACCTTGACCATGTGCTGGCGGCGGCCGAGCTGGTGCGCGGGCACCCGCTCTACCTCTGGGCACTGGTGCTGGTGCTGCTGGGCGCGTTCACCAAGAGTGCACAGTTCCCTTTCCAGTTCTGGCTGCCCAACGCCATGGCCGCTCCCACGCCGGTGTCGAGCTACCTGCATTCGGCCACCATGGTCAAGGCCGGCGTATTTCTGCTCGCGCGCCTGTGGCCGGTGATGGGTGACACCGAGGCCTGGTTCTGGCTCGTGGGCGGCACGGGTCTGGCGACGCTGCTGGTGGGCGGCTATGCCGCGATGTTCCAGGACGACCTGAAGGGGCTGCTGGCCTACTCCACGATCTCGCACCTGGGCCTGATCACGCTGCTGCTGGGCCTGAACAGCCCGCTGGCCACCGTGGCCGCGGTCTTCCACATCATGAACCACGCCACCTTCAAGGCTTCGCTGTTCATGGCGGCAGGCATCATCGACCACGAGAGCGGCACGCGCGACATCACGCGCCTGTCGGGCCTGCGCCGCATGATGCCCATCACGGCCACGCTGGCCACCGTGGCCAGTGCGGCGATGGCGGGCGTGCCACTGCTCAATGGTTTCCTGTCCAAGGAAATGTTCTTCGCCGAAACCGTGTTCCTGGACGCCACGCCCCTGGTGGCCACGCTGCTGCCCGTGGCCGCCACCGTGGCCGGCATGTTCAGCGTGGCGTATTCGCTGCGCTTCATCGTCGATGTGTTCTGGGGCCCGCCGGCCACGGACCTGCCGCACCAGCCCCATGAGCCGCCGCACTGGATGCGGGTACCCGTCGAACTGCTGGTCTGCGCCTGCCTGGTGGTGGGCGTGGTGCCGGCCTGGTCCATGGGGCGCTTTCTCGATGCCGCTGCGCTGCCGGTGGTCGGCGGCGAACTGCCAGTCTTCAGCCTGGCCGTGTGGCACGGTCTGAACACGCCGCTGGTGATGAGTTTTGTCGCCCTGATCGGCGGCGCGGCCCTCTACCAGGCGCTGCGCACCCAGCGCAACCTGGGCCGCATCGACGCGCCGCCGCTGATGCACCGCATCAGCGGGCGCCGAGTATTCGAGACGCTGCTGACCTGGTTCACGCTCGCGACACGCAGCGGCCGGCGGCTTTTGTCCACGCGGCGCCTGCAGTGGCAAATGCTGTGGCTGCTGACATTCACCCTGGCAGCCGGCGCCCTGCCGCTGCTGACCCGCGGCATGCAGCTGGGCGAGCGTGGCACGCTGCCACTGTCGCCGGCCTTCGTGCTGATCTGGCTGCTGGGCAATGTCTGCGCCCTGGCTGCGGCCTGGCAGGCCAAGTACCACCGCCTGGCGGCCCTGACACTCATGGGCGGCGCGGGCCTGTGCACGAGCATCACCTTTCTTTGGTTCTCCGCCCCCGACCTGGCGCTCACGCAGCTGACCGTGGAGGTGGTGACCACCATTCTCTTTCTGCTGGGCCTGCGCTGGCTGCCCAAGCGCGACGCAAGCCTGCCACCGGCGTCCTCCAGCGCCACGCTGGCGCGCGCGCGCCGCCTGCGCGACCTGGTGCTCGCCGTCGCGGCCGGCGGCGGCATGGCCTGGCTGGCGTTTGCCATGCTGAGCCGTCCATTTGCCGAGAGCACCTCCACCTTCTTTCTCGAGCACGCGCTCACCGGGGGCGGTGGCAGCAACGTGGTCAACGTCATGCTGGTGGACTTCCGCGGCTTCGACACCTTTGGCGAGATCGTCGTGCTGGGCGTGGTCGCGCTCACCGTGTATGCGCTGCTGCGGCGCTTCCGCCCCGCGGGCGAGGCGATGGATCTGCCGGAGCAGCAGCGCTCACTGCCCGCCGACCTGCAGACCGATCTGCTGAACCCGCGCCACGCCAAGGACACGGCCGTGGGCTACCTGATGGTGCCCGCCGTGCTGGTGCGCCTGCTGCTGCCGTTCACTGCGCTGGTGGCCTGCTACCTGTTCCTGCGTGGCCACGACCAACCGGGCGGCGGTTTCGTGGCGGGGCTGGTGTTCTCCGTCGGGCTGGTGCTGCAGTACATGATCTCGGGCACCGAATGGGTGGAGGCTCACCTGCCCGTGTTTCCACGCCGCTGGATTGCCTACGGCCTGCTGCTGGCGCTGGGCACGGGCCTGGGCGCGCTGGCATGGGGCTACCCCTTCCTCACCAGCCACATGGCCCACGTGGATCTGCCCGTGGTCGGCCAGATCCACCTGGCCAGCGCGATGTTCTTCGACGCCGGCGTGTTTGCGCTGGTCGTCGGAGCGACCCTGATGATGCTGACCGCAATCGCGCACCAGTCGGTGCGCAGCCACCGCTACCACGCCCGCCTGCAGGAAGAACAGGAGCTGGCCATGTCGGCCGTGGTTAGCTATGACGACGACAGGCAGGAGGTACGCTGAATGGAAATCGTGCTGGCCATCTCCATTGGCGTGCTCACCGGATCGGGCGTGTGGCTGCTGCTGCGCCCGCGCACCTTCCAGGTCATCATGGGCCTGTCGCTGCTGTCCTATGCCGTCAACCTGTTCATCTTCAGCATGGGCCGGCTGGGCATGGCGGTGGCCAAGGAGCCCTTGCTCGTGCCTGGCGTGCCGCAGGATCTGCAGCATTACGCCGACCCACTGCCCCAGGCCCTGGTGCTCACGGCCATCGTCATCGGCTTTGCCATGACGGCGCTGTTTCTCGTGGTGCTGCTGGCCTCGCGCGGCATATCGGGCACCGACCACGTGGACGGCGTGCACGCCCATGACGCGCAGGAGATGCCATGAGCCTCCTGCCCGAACTGGCCAACTCTCTCATGCCGCACCTGATGCTGGCGCCCATTGCGCTGCCCATGCTCACGGCGGCCTTGCTGCTGCTGCTGCGCGAAGAACAGCAACGCCTCAAGTTCACGGTGAGTGTGCTGTCCTGCCTCGCAGGCCTGGCGGTGTCGATCGCGCTTGTGCAATGGGCTCACCGCGCCGGCACGGCCGCCGGCATGGGCGTATACCTGCCGGGCAACTGGCCCGCGCCCTTTGGCATCGTGCTCGTGCTCGACCGCCTGGCCGCGCTCATGCTGCTGTTGACCAGCCTTGTCGCGCTGTGCTCGGTGCTGTTTGCAGGTGCGCGCTGGCAGCGCGCCGGCGTGGCCTATCACGCGCTATTCCAGTTCCAGCTCATGGGGCTGTCGGGTGCATTTCTCACCGGCGACCTGTTCAACCTGTTCGTGTTCTTCGAGATCATGCTTGCCGCCTCCTACGCCCTGCTGCTGCACGGTTCGGGGCGCGCACGCGTGCAGTCGGGGCTGCACTACATCGCCATCAACCTGGCTGCGTCGTCGCTGTTCCTTGTGGGTGCGGCCATGCTCTACGGCCTCACCGGCACGCTGAACCTGGCCGATCTGGCGCAGGCCGTGCCCCGGGTGTCCGCGGCAGACCGCGGCCTGCTGCACACGGCCACCGCCATCCTGGCCACGGCCTTCCTGATCAAGGCGGCAGTCTGGCCGCTCAACTTCTGGCTGGTGCCGGCCTACAGCGCAGCCACCGCGCCCGTGGGGGCACTGTTTGCGCTCATGACCAAGGTCGGCCTGTATGCGCTGCTGCGCCTGTGGTCATTGATGTTCGGCGCCGAGGCCGGGCCTTCGGCGCAGTTCGGCAGCCTGTGGCTGATCGTGGGCGGCATGGTCACCATGGCCTTTGGCGCCATCGGCATGATGGGCTCGCAGCGCATGACCCACCTGGCAAGCCACGCGGCGGTGCTGTCCTCGGGCACGCTGCTGGCGGCGGTCGGCTTCGGGCAGAACATGCTCACCGCCGCCCTGCTGTACTACCTGCCCAGTTCCACGCTGGCCGTGAGCGCCCTGTTTCTGCTGGCCGACCTGACCGAACGCTGGCGCAATGGCGGTGCCACGCTGGCCCCGTACGAAAACGATGACGACGCGCCCTTCCTGTCGGCCGAGCTGGTGCCCACCGTCGGACTGAACCTGGACGATGACGAGCAGGTGCTGGTCGGCCGCGTCATCCCTGCGGCCACCGCCTTCATGGGCCTGGCCTTCATGACCAGCACGCTGGTGATTGCCGGGCTGCCGCCGCTGTCCGGGTTCGTCGGCAAGTTCGCCATGCTCACGGCCTTGCTCAACCCGCTGGGCCTGAGCTCATCGGCGGGCAATACGCCGGGGTTGGCCGGCTGGGTGCTGCTCGCGCTCATGATTGGCACGGGCCTGATGGCGCTGATGGCTCTCACGCGCTCGGGGATTCGCCATTTCTGGGCCAGCCCGGACCGTCCCGCGCCGCAGCTGCGTGTGCTCGAAGGCCTGCCCATCGCCCTGCTGCTGGGCGCCTGCGTGGCGCTGACCGTGCAGGCCGAGGGCGTGATGCGCTTCACCACGGCCACGGCACAGGCACTGCACGCGCCGGGCAGCTATGTGCGGGCGGTGATGGGCGCGGCGCCCCAGGCCGCACCCGACACGCGCGCCGGCGCAGGCAGCCCGCAGCCGCCCGGCAGGGAGGGCGCGCCATGATGAAAAAAATCCTGCCCGCACCGCTGGTCTCGCTCGGTCTGTTCGTGGTCTGGCTGCTGCTCAACGAGTCACTGAGCCGCGGCCACCTGCTGCTGGCCCTGGTGCTGGCTCTGGGCCTGCCGGTGATGTTCAAGGAGCTGCGCCCGCAAAAGGTGGGCGTGCGCCACCTGGGCACGGTGCTGCGGCTGTGCTTTACGGTGGTGGCGGACACCACCGTGTCCAACATCGCCGTGCTGCGCCTGCTGCTGCTGCCGGGCACGCGCCGCCACCCGCCCGATTTCGTGAAGATTCCGCTGCAGCTGCGCGACCCCAACGGCCTGGCCGTGCTGGCCATGATCGTGTGTATTACCCCCGGCACGGTCTGGGCCGAGCTGTCGCGCGACCGCTCCATTCTGATGCTGCATGTGCTGGAGGTGCACGATGCCCAGGCCATCATCGAACATGTGCAGACACGCTACGAGCGCCCCTTGATGGAGATTTTCGAATGACCCCCTCCATGCTGAGCTGGGCCCTGCCCACGGCCCTGTTGCTGATTTCCATCGCCATGGTGCTGTGCCTGGTGCGCCTGCTCAAGGGCCCGGCCGCACAGGACCGGGTGCTGGCGCTGGACTGCATGTACCTCGACGGCATGCTGCTCATTCTGGTGCTGGGCATCTACTACGGCAGCCCGCATTACTTCGAGGCTGCCATGCTCATCGCCCTGCTGGCGTTTGCCAGCTCCACGGCCATGGCCAAGTTTCTGCTGCGCGGCGAGGTGATCGAGTGACCGGTCACACCCTGCCCCTGTGGCTGGACATCACCGTCTCCGTGCTGGTGCTGGCCGGTGCGGTGATTGCACTGCTGGGCTCGCTGGGGCTGATGCGCCTCAAGACCTACTTCGAGCGCGTACACGCACCGGCCATCATCGCCACCATGGCCTGCTGGTGCGTCATGCACGCCACGCTGCTGTACTTTTTCGTGGTGATGGACAGCCATGGCGTGCACGCCCTGCTCATCGCTCTGTTCGTGGCCATCACCGTACCGGTGACCAACGTCTTCCTGATGCGCGCGGCACTGTTTCGCGCACGCCGGGCGGGCGAGCAGGTGCCCCCCGTCCTGAGCCGCACGACCGATGAAAATGCACGCGACTTCTAAGAGCGTGCTTACGCATTAAAAGCCCATGACGAACGCAACAGCCAGCGCCGGCACCGCCTTGCTTGACCTGACACTGGAGCGCACGCTGCACGCCTGGATGCGCCGCTTCTCGCAGCCTCGCTGGAAGGGCCAGTACATCGAGGGCTGGCTGTTCGAGGGCCGGGCCGAGCGTCTGGCGGCCGAGCAGCAGCTGGCGGCCGTGGGCGTGCACGCGCGCTTTCACAGCGCCTACAAACCCCTGGTGCAGCATTTCATCGACCATGTGGACAGCAGCCGGCTGGTGTCGGCCCATGTACGCTACCCCGTGCCCACGGTCGGCTCACCGCAGCGCTTCAGGCTCGAAGCCTACCCGCTGGCGGCGCTGCTGGGTGAAGACGCGCTGTGGCTGGAGCCGCGCAGCGACGCCCTGCCCTTCTACGAGGTTGAACTGCACCTGCACGGCGGCGAGCACCTGAAGCAACGCGTCTGGGCGCCCAACCATGTGCACACCGACGTCTCGGGCGCGACCGTGCTTTCGCCCTCGGGCTGGTTGCGCGTGGGCAGCGAGGCGGGTGCGGCCGACCTGCTCGACGTCTCCGTTTGCACGGACTATGAGCGCGCCTTCCACCACGCCGTGCAGGCCGTGCGCAACCACCCCTGGCCGCAGGGCGAGCCGTACTTCGAGCGCCTGCAGCTGCGCATAGACCTGCCCGGCTACGAACAGCCCATCGCCTGGGCCGGAGAGACCATCAGCAGCGCCGAGGCGCTGCACGAGGACCTGTACTTTTCGCTGCTGGAGTTCTTCCAGCAGCACAGCGGCCGCCCCCTGGGTGACCGCCGGCTTCAGCCCGGCCAGATCGTGCCTGACATACGCCTGGGCGCCGTCACGCCACGCGTGCATGTCAGCCTGCAGCCCTTGAACACCGCCGCGCAGGACGCGCTGCTGGCCCAGGAAGGCCTGCGCGCCGCGGCCGATCAAGCGCTGGAGTCGCTCGATCGCCCCCCCGCGCCCGAGCGCATCGCCCAGCTCCTGCAATCCTGGCCGGGCCGGCGTTTTGATGCGCCCACGCGCCAGGGCCGCACGGTGTGTGGGCTGTACCACGCCGGCACGCAGCACCCGGTGTTCATCAGCGGCGGCCAGCACGCCAACGAGACCTCGGGCGCGGTCGGCGCGCTGCGCGCTGCGCAGGCGCTGCGCCAACAGGACGGCGCACATTTCGCACTGATTGCACTGGAGAACCCCGACGGCTACGCGCTGCACGGCGAGCTGTGCGCCCAGCACCCCGGTCACATGCAGCATGCGGCGCGCTACACGGCGTTGGGCGACGACGTGGAGTACCGCGAAACCGCGCCGCTGCTCGAACGCGAAGCGCGCCAGTCGGCGCTGGCCCTGTCGGGCGCGCGCCTGCATGTCAACCTGCACGGCTATCCGGCCCACGAGTGGACGCGTCCGCTGTCTGGCTACGTGCCGCGCGGCTTCGAGCAATGGATGCTGCCCAAGGGCTTCTTTCTCATACTGCGCCACCACGCGGGCTGGGAACGGCCGGCGCGCGCCCTGCTGGAGGCCGTTTGCCAAAGGCTGCAGCAGGTGCCGGGCCTGGACGCGTTCAACGCACGCCAGCGCGCGCTCTATGAGCGCCACGCGGGGCCGCTCCCCTTCGAGCTGCTGCAGGGCATTGCCTGCACGCAGGCGCAAACGACGCACGATGCGCCGGTGACCCTGGTCACCGAATTCCCCGACGAGACCGTGAGTGGCGAGGCCTTCCGCTTTGCTCATACGGTGCAGATGCAGACCGCGCTGGCAGCCGTCCAGGCCTGGCAGACCATCGCTCCGCGCTGATGCCACCCCGCGCCTGCGGGCCTTCGGCGCGGGTTTCAGGCGAATCGCCTGCCTACAATGCTGCGATGTTGCACGCTTGCCCCCCTGCGCGCCAGGCCAAACAGGCCACCCCGTCCAGGGGCCGGCGTCAGCCCTAACACTATCATTAAAATAGCTGAATGCACTTGATATACAAGTGCTTCAGGCCCATACAAACAAACTCTCCGCCATGCACCGATAGCGTCGCCCAGACCAGTGCGGCGCCCTTGGCCAGGGCCGCTCCTGCAAAACCAACAACCATGCAAGCCAACACCGACCTCCAAGACAGCCGCCTGGCCAACGCCTGGGCCGAACTGCACAACTACGCCGTGGCGGGCAATCCGCTGCACCCCGACTCCTACCGCCTGGCCTTTGCAGATCCCGAGTTCATGCTGCGCCGCGAGACGCGCGGCATCCGCTTTCAGCTCGAGCTTCTCAAGCCCGACCTGGAACAGGCCGCACAGGGCATAGAGCACACCGTGGTGGTGTATGGCAGCGCGCGCTTCGTGTCGCCCGAAGATGCGGCCCAGCAGCTTGCCGACGCGCAGGTCAGCGGCGACGCCGAGCGCATCACGCGCGCCGAGCGCGCCGTGAAGAATGCCCACTATTACGATCTGGCGCGCCAGTTCGCGCGCCAGGTGGCCGACTACAGTCAGGGCCGCCCCCCCGCCGAGCGCCTGTACATCTGTACCGGCGGCGGCCCCGGCATCATGGAGGCGGCCAACCGAGGTGCCTACGAGGCCGGCGTGCCCACCATAGGCTTGAACATCACGCTGCCCCACGAACAAAGCGGCAACCGCTACATCACGCCCGAGCTGTCGTTCAAGTTCCACTACTTTGCGCTGCGCAAGATGCATTTCATGATGCGCGCCAAGGCCCTGGTGGTGTTCCCCGGCGGCTTTGGCACGCTAGACGAGCTGTTCGAGGTACTGACCCTGGTTCAGACGGGCAAGGCCAAGCCCGCGCCCATCGTGCTGTTCGGCACCGCGTTCTGGAAGCGGCTCGTCAATTTCGAGGCCCTGGTGGAACAGGGGACGGTCTCCGCCGACGACCTCAAGCTGTTTCACTACACGGACGACCCGGCCGAGGCCTGGGGCATCATCCGCGCGTTCTACGAACTTTGACGCGACTGTCAGCAGCAGCGCCCCTGCGGGTTGCGCGACTGCCAGGCGTATAGATCGCGCCAGAACGCGCGCTCGCCCATGGGCTCCTGGTCAGGATGCACGCGCGCCATGTGTTGCAGGTATTTCTGGTAGGCGTCCGCGCCCAGCACGCCCTGCGCGTACCAACGCAGGGCGCGAAAGCCGCGGTTCACCCCGGCAAGCAGATAGCGGCCCTCCATGGTCAATGTCCCGCCGCACGCGCCGGCCGCTGTGCCGCGGGCACGGCCATCCACTGCTGCATCAGGGCCCTTTCGGCAGCACTGGGAACCAGGCCCGAGGGCGCGTAGATATGCGACTCGACGCGCGGATCTTCGGTGTTCACCACCGCGCGCGGATTGCGCCAGGCGCGGTAGGCCGCCAGCACCGATGTCGCGATGACGATGATCGCCAGCACCACGAACACCACGGACAGGGTGCCCTGCACGGCCGTGTTGTGAATCACGGCATTCATCGCTTCGACCGATTTGGCGGCGCCGAAGCTGGTCTTGCCCTCGGCCAGCGCCTGCTTGAAGGCCTGGTTCTGCGCAAAGTAGCTGATCGCCGGATTGCTGGAGAAAATCTTCTGCCACGAGGCCGTGATCGTGATCACCGAGATGAAGGCCATGGGCAGCGCCACCACCCACAGATAGCGGAAGTTGCCACGCTTGGCGACGATGGCCATGACCACCGACAGCGCAATGGCCGCCAGCAGCTGGTTGGCAATGCCGAACAGCGGGAAGAAGGTGTTGATGCCGCCGCGCGGATCGGTCACGCCCAGCACCAGGATGTAACCCCAGGCCGCGACCATGATGGCCGTGCAGATCCAGGCACCCAGCGTCCATGAAGTGTCCTTGAACTTCGGGATGAAGTTGCCGATCGTGTCCTGCAGCATGAAGCGCGCCACGCGCGTTCCGGCATCCACCGCGGTGAGGATGAACAAGGCCTCGAACATGATGGCGAAGTGATACCAGAAGCTCATCATGGCCTCGCCGCCGAACCACTGATGCATGATGTGCGCGATGCCCAGTGCCAGCGTGGGCGCGCCACCCGTGCGCGAGACGATGCTGGTCTCGCCCACGTTGGTGGCGAGCTGCTGCAGCATTTCGGGCGTCAGCGTACCAGCACCCACCAGCCCCAGGTTGTTGACGAAGGCGGCGGCCGACTCCACCGTACCGCCGGTCATGGTGGCTGCCGAGTTGACGGCAAAGTAGATGCCGCGGTCGATCGACACCGCCGCTACCATCGCCATGATGGCCACGAACGACTCCATCGCCATGCCGCCGTAGCCGATGAAGCGAGTCTGTCTCTCCTTCTCGAGCAGCTTGGGCGTGGTGCCCGAGGAGATCAGGGCATGAAAGCCTGACAGAGCTCCGCAGGCGATGATGACGAACAGGAACGGGAACAGCGTACCCGGCACCACCGGCCCGTCGCCCGTGCGCGCAAAGCGCGACACGGCGGGCGCCGTGATCTCGGGCTGCACCACCACGATGGCGATCGCCAGCAGCACAATCACGCCGATCTTCATGAAGGTCGACAGATAGTCGCGCGGGGCCAGCAGCAACCACACGGGCAGCACCGCGGCGGCAAAGCCGTAGATGATGATGGCCCAGGCGACGAAGCTGCGGTCCAGCGTGAACAGCTCGGCGCCCCAGGCCGATTCGGCCACCCAGCGCCCGGAGATGATGGCAAACATCAGCAGCGCCACGCCAATGACCGACACCTCCATCACCTTGCCCGGGCGCAGGAAGCGCAGGTACACGCCCATGAACAGGGCAATCGGAATGGTCAGCGCCACCGAATACACGCCCCAGGCCGATTCGCCCAGTGCGTTCACCACCACCAGCGCCAGGATGGCGACAATGATCACCATGATGGCCAGCGTGGCGATGAGCGCCGCGGTGCCACCGATCACGCCCAGCTCCTCGCGGGCCATCTGCCCGAGCGAGCGCCCGCCGCGGCGCATGGAGAAGAACATCACCAGGTAGTCCTGCACACAGCCGGCGAATACCGCACCGACGACGATCCAGATCGTGCCCGGCAGGTAGCCCATCTGCGCCGCCAGCACCGGCCCGACCAGTGGGCCGGCGCCCGCAATCGCGGCGAAGTGGTGGCCAAACAGCACATGGCGATGCGTGGGCATGAAGTCGCGGCCGTTCTCGTTGTACTCGGCCGGCGTGGCCCGGCTGTCGTCGGGCTGGGCGACCCTGCGCTCGATGAACTTCGAATAGAACCGATAGCCAACCAGGTAGGTGCAGACGGCGGCCAACACGAACCAGACGCCGTTGACGGTTTCGCCACGCACCAGCGCGAGCATGGTCCACGCTCCGGCACCGAGCAGCGCTATGACAAGCCATAGCGCGATCTTGCCGGGCGTCCAGCGATCCTCCTCGGCCTTGGCGACCTGCGGATCGACCGCGTTGGGGGGTAGTTTTGAGTGGGAGGTAAGGCCTGCAGCTGGCATGGGGATGGACTCCTTGTTGGCCAAAATGACAACAACGCGCGCGGCCTTGATGCCGCCCGTTCAACCTGCTATGCCTGTGTGTGAGACCAGGCTGTACGCTCCCTGGTGCACATGAATGCGCTGCCGCGACCCAAATGCCATGCCAGTGTAGTCACGGGCCTGCACGAATCAACCCCTTTGCCCCCAGATCGTTGTCCCCGGATGAGCGCGAGGCACTCAGCCTCTTGATTGGCGCGCTACGATCTTGGGCTGTTCGGGCCTCGGCCCAACGCCCACGCCACGCGTGAGCCCAGGCCCACCGTGGCGCCCACCACCCAGAACAGGCCGCTCACCCCGATCAGCGCGCTGGCCGAACCAAACAGGAGCGGCATCGCCACGCTTGAGCCGTTGATGGCCATCAGCCGCAGGCCCAACGCTTCGCCATGGCGGTGCGCCGGCGTGATTTGATGCAGCAGGCTCATGACCATGGGCTGCACGGAACCGAGCGCAAAGCCCAACAGCACCGAGCAGGCTCCCAGCGCCATGGCCGTGGGCAGCAGCGGGTAGATCGCGAACAGCAACGCCGTCGCGACCATGGCCCAGGTCACCACGGTGGCCTCGCGCAAGCGCTCGGCCACCAGCGGCATGAGCACGCGGACCAGCGCCGCGGCGATGGCAAATGCCCCCAGGATCGAACCTATGACCGAGGCCGACAGCCCACGCTCATAGCCCAGCAGTGGCACGACGAAGGTGTGCACGTCCCAGCAGGACGAAAGCAGCCAGTTGACGATGAGCAGGCGGCGAAAGCCGGCATCGGCCAGCAGGTTCCAGGCGCGCTGGCGCGGCCCGCCGGTTGCGGCGATGACGCTGGGCAGCTCCTGCGTGGCGCGCACCCAGAACCAGGTCGCCAGCGGCAGCGCGGCCATGAGCGCAAACGCGGCGCGAAAGCCCCCGGTGCCACCCGCCTGCGCCCCCGCATGGTCGATGAGCAGGCCGGCGCAGAACGGCCCCAGAAAGTTCGACACCGCAGGCCCTATTGCCAGCCAGCTGAACACCTGCTTGAGCTGCGTGGCGTCATGCGCGGCGCGGCCCACGTGGCGCTGCAGTGCAATCGTCGCCGCTCCCGTGGCACCGCCTGTGAACAGGGCCGCGGCGCACAGCATGGGAAACACGGGCCAGACGAAGGCGCCGCCGGCCCCCAGCACTGCAGCCACCACCGCACGTCGCACCGGGCGCTTGAGGCCATGGCGATCCGCATAGCGGCCGGCGGGCAACGCCAGGAATACCTGGGTCAGCGCAAACAGCGCCAGCAGAACACCCACGGCAGCGGCGCTGTAGCCCTGACGCAGGGCCAGAAGCGGCGCGGCCATGCGCATGCCGGCCATGCAGGCGTGAATGCAAATCTGGCCGAGGATCAGGCGCGCCAGCGCCCGGTTCATGCGGCGCCCTTGCCGCCGGACGCTTCCACTACGCCTTTGATAGCTGCTGACGCAGTCTGGGTAATCGCTGCAGAGGGTTTTTCCTCGAGCTCTTCTTCTTCGCGCGCGGCCTCCACCAATGCCGGCGGCAGCGCTTTGGTGGGCTTGATGCCAAGGTCCTTGAGCATCTCGGCGCGGCGGATCACGTTGCCGCGGCTGCGGCTGAGCTTGTTGAAGGCGCGGTGGTAGGCGTCGGACGCCTGCGCGAGGTTCTTGCCGACCTTCTCCAGCTCCTCGACAAAGGCCGTGAGATGGTCGTACAGATCCGCCCCCCGCTTGGCGATTTCCTGCGCATTGCGGGTCTGGGCCTCCTGGCGCCACAAGTGGGCCACGGTGCGCAGCACAAACAGCAGCGTGGACGGGCTGACGAGCAGCACGTTGCGGTTCCAGGCGTCGCTGTAGAGCTGGCTGTCGGACGTGACGGCGAGCATGAAGGCCGGCTCTATGGGCACGAACATGAGCACGAAGTCGAGCGACTGCAGGCCGTAGAGCTGCTGGTAGTTGCGCTCTGCCAGGCCCTTGATGTGCTGACGCACCGAATCGAGGTGGCGCCGCTGCCCGGCGGCGCGCAGTTGCTCGTCGTCGCGGGTCGCCCATTCCTCATAGGCCAGCAGGGACACCTTGGCGTCCACCACCAGGTGGCGATCCTCTGGCAGGTGGATGACCACGTCGGGCTGGGCACGCGAGCCGTCGTCACGCAGGTGATTTTCCTGCACGTCGTACTCGAAGCCCTTGCGCAGCCCGGCCGATTCAAGGACGCGCTCCAGAATCAGCTCTCCCCAGTTGCCCTGGGCCTTGGTTGAGCCCTTGAGTGCCTGGGTGAGGTTCTTGGCGTCCGCGCTCAGCGTCTGGTTCAGGCCCATGAGCTGGTGCACCTGCTGCGCCAGCGCCGAGCGCTGCTTGCCCTCGGCGTCGTAGAACTGCTCGACCTTGCCCTGGAACTCGGTCAGCCGCATGCGCAGCGGGTCAAGAAGCTGACCGAGGCTTTGCTGGTTCTGCTCGGCAAAGCGCCTGCCCTTTTCTTCGAGGATGTCGCTCGCCAGGCTCTTGAACTGGTGCGTAAGGGCCTCCCGCGCCTCGGTCAGCAGCGCGAGCTTTTCGTGCGCGGCCTGGCGCTCGGCCTCATGCTGCGCGGCCTGGGCGGCCATGTGACTCTGAAGCTCGGCCACCTGCTGGCGTGCCGCCTGGGCCGCTGCCCCCTGCTCCAGCAGCTGCGCCTCCAGCACGGGCACGCGCGCGGCGCGTTCGGCCTGCTGAGCGCGCTCGTCGCGTACGCTATCAAGCGCCTCACGCCAGGCGTTGGCCTGGGCCTTGAGCTGCTGCAACTCGGCCAGCAGGCCCGCGCGCTCACCCTCCAGCCCGCGCGCCCTCTCCTGCGCCGTGGCGATCTGGGAGCCGGCTGCGGCCTGCACCTCCATCTGCGCCTGGCTGCGCACGGCCGCCAGGGCTTGGTCGTGCCGCGCCTCGGCCGCGCGGCGCGCTCGCGCCGCGCCCCAGAACAGGCCCAACGCCAACGCGAAGGCAATCAACAAAACGGCGGCCAGCAGGATCAGAAGGTCGGGAGTCAAAACGTTGAAACTATATATTTAATAGCTTGTACCGCTTATTCCATAAGCGATACGGCCAATTTTGCCTTAAAGCAGCGGAGCCTGCAGGCGCCGGCTCAAGCCCTGCGCAAGGGCTGGTTGACCGGCGTGAGCGCGCCGCGTCCATCGAAGAAGGCGATGAGGTTGTCCGCCGCCAGGCGCGCCATGGCCATGCGCGTGGGCACGGTGGCGCTGGCGATGTGGGGCGTGAGCACCACGTTGGGCACCTGGAGCAGCGCGGGGTGCACGGTGGGCTCGCCCTCGAACACGTCCAGCCCGGCGGCGGCGATGCGCCGCTCCTTCAAGGCCAGGGCCAGCGCCGCGTCGTCCACGATGCCGCCGCGCGCGATGTTGACCAGCGTGGCCGTGGGCTTCATGTGCGCGAGCTCGGCCGCGCCAATGGCGTGGTGCGACTCGGCCGTGTAGGGCAGCACCAGCACCAGGTGGTCGGCCTGGGTGAGCAGCTCGTCCTTGGACACGTAGCGCGCCTTGCACTCCGCCTCCAGCTCGGGCGAGAGGCGCGAGCGGTTGTGATAGATGACCTGCATGCCAAAGCCGTGCGCGCCGCGCCGGGCGATGCCCTGGCCTATGCGGCCCATGCCGAGGATGCCCAGGGTGCTGCCATGCACCTCGGCGCCGGCGAACATGTCGTAGCGCCAACTCGTCCACAGGCCGGCGCGCAGGTAGTGCTCGGATTCGGTCATGCGCCGCGCCGTGGCCATGAGGAGCGCAAAGCCGAAGTCGGCCGTGGTCTCGGTCAGCACGTCGGGCGTGTTCGTGCCCTGCACGCCGGCGGCGGTCATGGCATCGACGTCGAAATTGTTGTAGCCCACGGCCATGTTGGCCACGATCTTGAGACGCGGGCAGGCGGCCAGCAGCGCGGCGTCCACGCGGTGGCTGCCGGTGGTGAAGGCGCCGTCCTTGTCGGCCAGGCGCCGCGCGAGCTCGTCCTGGCTCCACATCGCGTCATCGGAGTTGGCCTCGACATCGAAGTGCCGGGACAGCAGCTCGATGATCTCGGGGAACACCTGGCGCGTGACCAGAATGCGGGGTTTGGACATGGCGAGCTCCTTTGCTTTCAGCGCATCCATATGAAGGACATGACGACAAACAGTGGCACCAGGATGCCGCAGGACCACAGCATGTAGCCGAAGAAGCTGGGCATCTTCACGCCGCGGTCCTCGGCAATGGCCTTGACCATGAGGTTGGGCGCATTGCCTATGTAGGTATTGGCACCCATGAACACCGATCCGGCCGAGATCGCCGCCAGCGTAGCCGCATGCACGGTCATGAGCGTGGCAGGATCGCCACCCGCGGTGTTGAAGAACACCAGGTAGGTGGGCGCGTTGTCCAGGAAGGACGACAGCAGCCCGCTGGCCCAGAAGTACATGGCCGGCTCGGGCGTGCCGTCGGCTCGCGTGACCGCGGCGACGATGGCGCCGAAGGGCCCATGCAAGCCCGCCTTGAGCATGGCAATGACCGGGATGATGGTCAGGAAGATGCCCGCGAACAGCTTGGCCACCTCCTGCATCGGGCCCCAGCCGAACTGGTTGTCCTCATGCACCTGGCGCGGGGTGACGGCGAGCGAGGCCAGCGTGACCACAATCAGCCCCATATCGCGCACCAGACCGGGCAGGCCGACGGGGGTGCCGGCAATCACCCACTCTACGGGCGACTGCCAGATGCCGCTCATCAGCACCAGCGCCACCACGGCCAGCAGCAGCACGAAGTTGATCTTGCCGTCGAAGCCCAGCGCCGCCGGCGGCGAATCGGGCGTGGGGTCGCTGCGGGCGACCTCGCCCGCTTGGCGGTAGTACCAACTGTCAAGCAGGTAAAACAGCAGCAGCAACACGCCGACGAGGAACAGCGTCTCGGGGAAGATGTGGCGCGCGGTCCAGAAGAAGTCAACGCCCTTCAAAAAGCCCAGGAACAGGGGCGGATCGCCCAGAGGCGTGAGCGAGCCGCCGGCGTTGGAGACGATGAAGATGAAGAACACCACGACATGGGCCACATGCTTGCGGTTGTCGTTGGCGCGGATCAAGGGGCGGATCAGCAGCATGGACGCACCCGTCGTCCCCATGAAGCTCGCCAGCACCGCCCCCACGGCCAGGATACCCACATTGAGCGCGGGGCTGCCATGCAGGTTGCCCCGTATATAAATGCCGCCCGCGACCGTGAACAGCGCCGTGAGCAGGATCACAAAGGGGATGTATTCGGCCACCAGTGCATGCGTGACGCCCTCCGCCGCCGCGCCCGGCCCGTACACCACGCCGAACGGCAGCAGAAAGGCCAATGCCCAGGCCACCACCACCTTGCCAAAATGGTGGTGCCAGAACAGCGGCGCCAGGAGCGGCAGCAGTGCGATGGACAGCAGGATGCCGGCAAAAGGCACGCCCCACAGCACCGACAGCTGGCTGCCATCAAGCCCCGACGCCATGGTCAGGGACGGTGCCCCGCATGCCAGAGCCAGAGCCAGGCTACGCAAAGCCTTCATGAATCCATCTCCTCTCTTCGTTGTTCTCGCGATATGCGTCGGCTCATGGCGGACTGGGAATGTCGAACACCTGGCGCAGGTAGGCCAGGTATTTCTCGTCGTCGCACATGTTCTTGCCGGGCGCGTCCGAGAGCTTGGCCACGGGCTGGTCGTTGCAGCGCGTCATCTTGATGACGATCTGCAGCGGCTCGCAACCCAGGTCGTTGGTCAGGTTCGTGCCAATGCCAAAGGCCAGCTGGCAGCGGCCGTGAAAGCGCTCATACAGCTCGACGATGCGCGGCACGGTGAGCGCGTCGCTGAAGATCAGCGTCTTGGTCAGCGGATCGACGCGCTTGTCGCGGTAGTGCTGCAGCAGGAGCTCGCCCCAGGCAAAGGGGTCGCCGCTGTCGTGGCGCGCGCCGTCGAACAGCTTGCAGAAGTACAGGTCGAAGTCGCGCAGGAAGGCGTTCATGCCGTACACGTCGGACAGCGCTATGCCTAAGTCGCCGCGGTATTCCTTGGCCCACATCTCGAAGCCGAACACCTGCGTGTCGCGCAGCCGCGGGCCCAGCGACTGGCAGGCCTGCAGGTATTCGTGCGCCATGGTGCCCAGCGGCGTCACGCCCAGCTGCATGGCATACAGCACATTGCTGGTGCCGGCGAACTGCCCCGCCCTGCCGTTGTGCCGATCGTCCGTGCCCAGGCGCACGCACAGCACGCGCAGCAACTCCTCATGCCAGGCGCGCGAGAAGCGCCGGCGCGTGCCGTAGTCCGCAATTTTCAGGTTTTCCAGCCCGACGCCCTGCAACTGCGCGATCTTGTCCTCCAGGCGCCGGCGTCCCTCGGTGATGTCGGGCAGCTTTTGCAGGTTGCGAAAGTACACCTCGTTGACGATGGCGAGCACCGGGATCTCGAACAAGATGGTGTGCAGCCAGGGCCCGGTGATGGTGATGTCGATCTCGCCCGAGGGCAGCGCCGTGACGCGTATGTACTTCTCGTTCAGCCGGAACAGGCCCAGGAAATCGACAAAATCGCTCTTGATGAAGCGCAGAGAGCGCAAATAGGCCAGCTCGGATTCCTGGAACTGCAGCGTGCACAGGGAGCGGATCTCGGCGCGGATCTCGTCCACATAGGGCGCCAGCTGCACGCCCGGGTTGCGGCACTTGAACCGGTACTCGACCTGCGCGCCCGGGAACTGGTGCAGCACCACCTGCATCATGGTGAACTTGTACAGGTCGGTATCGAGCAGGCTGGCGATGATCATGACAGCGCCCCTCACGCTGCCGGGCACAGCGGCTGCAAGGCCTGACGCAGCTTCTGCGGCAGGGGCCTTGGCCGCCGATCACCGCGCCCCACATACACATGGACGAAATGCCCGCAGGCCGCGCTCATCGCCTCGCCCTCGGCGAACAGTCCCACCTCATAGCGCACACTGCTGCCTCCCAGCCGCGCCACACGCAGGCCGGCCTCTATGGTCTGGGGAAACGCAAGCGGTGCGAAATAGTTGCACTGCGTCTCTATGACCAGGCCAATGGTGTCGCCCTGGTGGATGTCCAGCGCGCCCTGCTCTATCAGGTAGCCGTTCACGGCCGTGTCAAACCAGCTGTAGTACACGACGTTGTTCACATGGCCATAGACGTCGTTGTCCATCCAGCGCGTGCCTATGCGACGAAAGACGCGGTAGGCATCGCGGGGTTGCGGCCGCGCACGCGCCGGCTCGCTGGCAACGGCTGGAGAGACATGGGGAGCGTTCATAGGGCGATGATTGTGCCAGCCGTGCAGAACCTGGCATCGCAGGGCACAGAGGTGGAGACCCGCAACAAGCCCGATATTGGGGTGATGCCCCTAATATTGCTGCAGTGCAACAAAAAACACTTGCATATCCCGCCAAGATCCCTAAAATTCGCTCCATGCTGCACTGCAACATGACTCAAGGGTCAGTCAGAGCAGTCCTATTAACCCGCCCCGCAAGGGCTTTCATTTGGAGTAAATGACATGACGCTGACCCCCGAGCAATTCCTGGCTTCCCACAAGGCTAACGTTGAAACCCTGTTCGGCCTGACCAACAAGGCTTTCGAAGGTGTTGAGAAGTTCGTTCAACTGAACGTTGCCGCATCGCGCGCTGCCCTGACCGAGGCCGCCACCCACGCCCAAGCCGTTCTGTCCGTCAAGGACGCACAAGAACTGCTGGCCCTGCAAGCTGGCCTGTTCCAGCCCATGGCCGAGAAGGCAGCCGCCTACAGCCGCCATGTGTACGAAATCGCTTCGGGCACCGGCGCCGAATTCGGCAAGGCCTTCGAAGCCCAAGCTGCCGAAACGCAGCGTAGCTTCAGCAACCTGGTGGACACCGCCGCCAAGAACGCCCCCGCTGGTTCCGAAACCACCGTGGCCGTGTTCAAGAGCGCCGTTTCCGCTGCCAACAACGCCTTCGAATCCGTGCAAAAGGCCGTGAAGCAAGCCAGCGACGTCGCCGAAGCCAACTTCAACGCCGTTGCCAACTCCGCTGCCAACGCCGCCAAGACGGTCGAAGTCGCTGCCCGCAAGCGCTGATAGCCCGGCTGCACTTTTCGAACGAAGGTGCAGCTCAGGGTTTTCACCTATAATTTGCACTCTGGTCCTGCCGTCATAGACAGCAAGACTCACCAGTTGTCTCCTTGGATCCTTTCGAAGCCTCGCGTTTCCTGGATCCCTTCAAGCCCAGTTTCTGACTGGGCTTTTTTTTTGTGTGTCTGAGTTCAAGCATTGCCCCTTGGGAGCGTCCGATCATTTGAGAACGATTCTTGTTTGCCCTATGATCCACGCACCCCATCCCTGAGAAAGACCCACCTCCATGCCCAAGCCCATGAAATCCTTGCTGGCCATCTGTATCCTGGCCATCGGGGGCGCTGCCTGCGCCCAGGATCAGATCGTCAACCTGTATTCGGCTCGCCACTACCCTACGGACGAGGCCTTGTACAGCGGTTTCACAAAGGCCACGGGCATCAAGATTCACCGCGTGGACTCCGATGATGCCGGCATCATGGCCCGCCTGAAGGCCGAAGGCGCGGCCTCGCCTGCCGACGTGATCCTGCTCGTGGATGCGGCTCGCCTGCACCGCGGCGAGGTCGATGGTCTGTTCCTGCCGATACGCTCCAAGACTCTGGAAGACGCCATTCCCCCCAACCTGCGCGCCACGCCCTCCGCCGACGGCGGCATTGCATGGTTCGGGCTGTCCACACGCGCCCGCGTCATCGTCTACAACAAGGCCAAGGTGAACAAGGAGGATGTAGACAGCTACGAGAAACTTGGCGCCCCCATGAACAAGGGCAAGCTGTGCATTCGTTCGGGCTCGCACCCCTACAACCTGAGCCTGTTTGGCGCCGTGCTGGAACATATGGGCGAGCAGAAGACCGAGGCCTGGCTCAGGGGCGTGGTGGGCAACCTGGCGCGCCCCCCCAAGGGCGGCGACACGGATCAGATCAAGGCCGTGGCCGCCGGAGAGTGCGACATCGCCGTCAGCAACAGCTATTACCTGGCGCGCCTGATGCGCTCGGAAAAACCCGAAGACAAGGCTGTCGTGGAGAAGGTGTCGGTGGTGTTCCCCAATCAGCAATCCTGGGGCGCGCACCTGAACATCGCCGGCGGCGCCATCGCCCGCCACACCAAGCACCAGGCGAATGCCGTCAAGTTCCTGGAATATCTGGCCAGCCCCGAGGCGCAGGGCTACTTCGCCAACGGCAACAACGAATGGCCCGCGGCCAAGGGCGTGGACCCCGGCAACCCCGCCCTCAAGGCCATGACCGAGGGCAAGCCGTTCAAGAGCGAGACCATACCCATCGGTGCCGTCGGTGCCAACACGGTCAAGGTCCAGCAGATGCTGGACCGAGTCGGTTTTCGCTGATCCCCAAAGACCCTTGCGACGAGCCCGGCCCTGCCGGGCTTTGAGCATTTTGCAACCGCGCCTGTTCGTCGTTCATAATTGACGTTTACGTCAATGCAATCTCTGGGAGGCAGATCATGGACATCAAGGGCAAGGTATTCATTGTGACTGGCGGCGCATCCGGCCTCGGTGAGGGCACGGCGCGCATGCTGGCCGCGGCCGGCGGCAAGGTGGTGATTGCCGACATGCAGGCCGACAAGGGCGAGGCCCTGGCACGCGACATTGGCGGCGCCTTCGTGCGCTGCGACGTGAGCAGCGAGGCCGACGGACAGGCCGTGGTGGCCAGGGCGGTATCCATGGGCAAGCTCATGGGACTGGTCAACTGCGCCGGCATCGCCCCGGCCGAAAAGACCGTTGGCAAAAACGGCGCACATGCGCTGGCCACCTTCAGCAAGACCATCACCGTGAACCTCGTGGGCAGCTTCAACATGATCCGTCTGGCCGCCGAGGCCATGAGCAGGAACGAGCCCGAGGCCACGGGCGAGCGCGGCGTGCTGATCTCCACCGCCAGCGTGGCGGCCTACGACGGTCAGATCGGCCAGGCGGCCTACTCCGCCTCCAAGGGCGGCGTGGTCGGCATGACCCTGCCGATCGCACGCGACCTGGCCAAGAGCGGCATTCGCAACATGACCATCGCCCCCGGCATCTTCGGCACTCCGATGCTGTTTGGCATGCCCCAGGAGGTGCAGGACGCCCTGGCGGCCGGCGTGCCCTTCCCCAGCCGACTTGGCCGCCCCGAGGACTACGCCAAACTGGTGCGCCACATCTTCGAGAACGATATGCTCAACGGCGAGGTGATCCGCCTGGACGGCGCCATCCGCATGGCACCGAAGTGATAGGCCATTGATAGCGCCAGGCGCTTGCCGCATCTGCGTGGCAAGCGCCTTTCATGGGTGCACCGCATAAAAAAACGGACCGCACCCTACGATGCAGCCCGTCTTCAATGACTTGGCGGAGTGGACGGGACTCGAACCCGCGACCCCCGGCGTGACAGGCCGGTATTCTAACCAACTGAACTACCACTCCGCGTTGGTAGCTGCTTTGCGATTCTTGCGAATCCAAGTGCAGCCAAACTTGGCGACCCTACGGGGATTCGAACCCCGGTACTCACCGTGAAAGGGTGATGTCCTAGGCCTCTAGACGATAGGGTCAAAACCTAGAATCTCTGACAACA
>JAFECU010000187.1 GCA_018242005.1 Pseudomonadota bacterium
CGGTGTCCAGGGCGAACGTCGATGTGGCCGTGCCCAGCAGCAGCGAGGCGGCGGTGGCGCGCAGGCGCCGGCGTGCCAGCAGGAGGCTCATGGCTGCGTGCTCCGGTAGGCGTTGATGCGCGCGACGGCGCGGTACACGTCGGGCTCGCCATAGACCACGTAGCGTCGATCGACCACCACGGCGGGAATCTTGGCGATGCCCAGTCCCCAGGCATCCGCGACACCCTGATAGGCATGGCCGATGCGGCGCTGCAGGGCCTCGCCGCCGTCATGCAACCGCTGCCGCACCAGGGCTGCGGCCTGTTGGGGGTCGGCCGGCAGGTGCGCGGCGAGTTCGACCTCGATGCGCGTGGCCTGGTCCAGCTCGATGACCCGCACGCCGGCCGGGGCCTGCACCGGATGACGGCTGTCGGTGACGACGAGCACATCGGCGGCCGCCGCGATGGGACCGAGCAGCGCGGCGCACAGTCCAGCGGCCAGCCTGGCGGACAGGGGGCGCCGCGAGACAGCAGGAAGGTTGAGGGAATGAGCCGGCATGTCGCGCCTCCGCGGAGTCGATGCAGACTCGTAGTCGAGCGCAACGCAGATCAGGGAACGACAAAGAAACCGAAACCGGTCAGTCCCGATTTCCTGCGCACCGGCATCGGGATAGGGGACGGCGGTAGATGACCGCCGTTCCCCTCCCACACCACCCGGCATGCGGGTCCGCACCGGGCGGTTCGAGGGATTGAGGTTTACGACAAGCGCGGCAGGCCGAGGCGATCGAAGTACGCCACCGTCAGGACGCCGTTGAGCAGCATCGCGCTGTTGCGCCACCAGCGTCGCGTGTGTGCCGCAATGGTGCCCGCGACCACGGGCTTGGCACCCAACTCGATCAGCTTGCGGTAGGCCGTGCGTCCGCGCTTCCACTGCACCAGATGCAGTTGGCGCAGCCGGTGGCGCAGCCATTGGTCCAGTTCGCGAAACACGAATGGCATCCGTGCCAGCCGGAAGTACCCCTTCCAGCCGAGCAGATAGCTGCGCAGTGTCTCGACGACCTGTTCGATGCTGCGCCCGCACGTGCGGCGGGTCAGCTGGCGCAGCCGGTCTTTCAGCCGCTCCAGCGCCTTCGGCGCCACCTTGCGCTTCACGCCCGCGTCCGGCAGTCGACCGAATGCATAGCCCAGAAACGAGCGCTCGAATACGCTCGCCACCGCGCTCTTCGCTGCGTTGATCCGCAGCCGAAGTCGGCCGTACAGCCGATGCAACGCCGCCAGCACACGTGCCCCTGCCGCCCGACTGCGCACGTACACATTGCAGTCGTCGGCGTAGCGCACGAAGCGGTGACCGCGTCGCTCCAGCGCCCGGTCCACGTCGTCCAGCAGCACGTTCGCCAGCAGCGGCGACATCGGGCCGCCTTGCGGCGTGCCTTCGTGACGCGTCATGGCGACGCCATCCGCCATCATCCCGGCTTCGAGATAACGTCGAATCAGCCGCAGCACGGCGTGATCGTCGATCCGCTTCGACAGCCGATCCATCAGCACATCGTGGTTGACCCGGTCAAAGAACTTCTCCAGGTCGACGTCCACCACGATCCGGTATCCGGCCTCGATATGCGCCTGCGCCTGCATGATCGCGTCGTGCGCACGCCGGCCCGGCCGGAAGCCGTAGCTGTGGTTCGAGAACGTCGGATCGATCAGCGGTTGCAGGATCTGCAACAGCGCCTGCTGGATCAGCCGATCCACCACGGTCGGAATACCCAGTTCGCGCTCGCCACCACCCGCCTTCGGAATCACCACGCGACGCACCGGACTGGGCCGATACGTCCCGCTCTGCAATGCCTCGCGGATACGCGGCCAGTGCTCGCGCAGGTACACCTTCGTCTCCGCTACCGAACGTCCGTCGACGCCCGCACTGCCGCCGTTGCGTTGGACCCGTTGCCAGGCCTTCCGCAGATTGTCGCGTCCGAGCGCCTGCGTCAGCAGGCTCGCTCGTCCCGAGTCTCGCTCGCCATGCCCCGCCGGTCGCGCTTCACCACCTCGACGATGCCCAGCGGCTTCACCGCCTTCGGCCGTCTTCGGCTCCGGTCGCCCGGACTTCTGATGCATGGCGCTTCCAAGAAACATGCGATTCGACTCTCTCCCTCGTTCGGCCCTTCGTCCCCTCACGGCGACTACTACGGCCTCGGCTGACTTCTCGCTCCGGCTCAGCACCGTCGCCCTTTCAGGCACAAGGCGAGATCTCCCCGGGTAAGAACGCACTCCTTCCCCACACGACCGCCCGATTTACGTCACCGACCCTTGGCCACAACAGCTTCGCGGTCATTCGCCCGCTCGCCGTGATCGGCACCGCCTCGTATCGGGTTCTTGTCCATCGGCCCGCAGGTTCGATCCACGCTTCCTCCCCACGCTCGGTCACCCTCACGCAGTTGCGCTTCACTTCGCTCGCTGTGGCCAGCTCACGGGAGGACTTGCACCTCCAAGAGTGCGCCCGTGCCGGGCGCACGAAAAGAAACGGGAGCCAATGGCTCCCGTGGTGATGAAATGAATGCGCGTGGGGTGCTGCTACAGCAAGCCGGCTTCGGCGAACGAGTACGGGCTGCCCTTGCCGACGATGAAGTGATCCAGCACCCGGACATCGACGGTGGCCAGGGCGCTCTTCAGCCGCTCGGTGATCGCACGATCAGCGGCCGAGGGCTCGGTGGTCCCCGAGGGGTGCTGATGCGCCAGGATCAGCGCCGAAGCGTTGAGCGCCAGCGCACGCTGGACCACCACCCTCGGATACACCGAAGTCTGGTCGACCGTGCCCTTGAACAGCGGCTCGTAGGCGAGCACCTGGTGCTGGTTGTCGAGAAACACGACGGCGAAGATTTCGTTCGGCTCCGCGACCAGTTTCAGGCGCAGGTAGTCGCGCACGGCGGCGGGACTGCCCAGCGCCGGACCGGCCTTGAACACGCGGTTCTCCAGCAGGGTGATGGCCTGCTGGATGATCCAGTCTTCGTGCTGGGCGGCGATCAGGGTGAGCGACTCCGGGCAGGAGTCGGCGATGACAAGAGACATGGCGAACCTCCAATGGATGAGATCGGAGGGCGCCTGCCCCTGGAGGGCAAACCCTCCTGGGGACGATGGGGATGGAACAGGTGACGAGCGGGCATCCACCACCGCGGATGCGGTGGCTGTTCGCGTCAAGGGATGCGATGCGAACGGGTTTCGATCAACGCGGACGAGCCGCGCCGCAGCCTTGAAGATCGATGGCTACCTGGGCATGTCACCGGCGACGCCGGCGGGCATGTCTGGGGAATGGGCGGGTTCGGCTGCGGTCGTGCTGCCGGCGGCAAGCAGGTCGATGGCCGACAGCAAGGCATCGCCTTCGACGGGGCCGTGCAGCAGGAGGGTCTTGCCGGACTCGCGGTCGCGCAGTTGCAGGGCCGGCGTGGCTGCGATGCCCTGCTGTGCCGCTTCCACCGCCTGGGCACGGATGACGGCATCGGGGCGCTCGCTGTCGAGACAACCCTGCATGGC
>JAFECU010000188.1 GCA_018242005.1 Pseudomonadota bacterium
TGGCCGTTTATGCGCATGCGCTCGACTGGGCCTTGGCGTCTCCCTGGCTGGTCATACTGGTGCTGCTGGTGGTCGTGGGGCTCAACGGCTATCTGTTTTCCAATATCAACAAGGGCTTTTTCCCCGAGCAGGACAACGGCCAGCTCGTCGCCGGCCTGCGCGCCGACCAGAGCATTTCCTCGGGCGCCATGGCCGACAAGCTGCAGCAGGCGGTGGACATCATCCGCGCAGACGCCTCCATTGGCTCGGTGGTGGCCTTCGCCGGCGGCACCTCGGGCGGCTTCCTGTCGGCGGCGCTCAAGCCGGCCAGGGAACGCCCTCCGGGCGAGGGCACGCGCGCCGTCATCAACCGCCTGCGCCCGCAGCTTGGGCAGATTACCGGCCTGCGGGTGTTCCTCAACCCGGTGCAGGAACTGCGCATGGGCGGACGCAGCAGCAATTCCACCTACCAGTTCACCTTGAAGGCCGACAACCAGGCCGACCTCAAGGCCTGGACGCTGAAGCTGTCGGCACGCCTGCGCCAGGACGCGCGGCTGACCGACATCGATGACGACCAGAGTGACAACGGCGTGGAATCCTATGTCGATGTCGATCGTGCCAAGGCCGCCAGGCTGGGCGTGTCGCTGGCCAGCATCGATGCAGCCCTGTACAACGCCTTCGGCCAGCGCCAGGTGGCCACCATGTACAGCGACCTGAACCAGTACAGCGTGGTGATGGAATGGTCTCCGGGGCTGGCGCGCTCACCCGAGTCGCTCGCGGACGTCATGGTGCCGGCCACCAGAGCTGGCGCCGGCACCGGGGGCAGCTCGGCCAACCCGGGGCTGCGCAATGCGTCGGCGGGTCAGCCCATCTCCACGGCGCCTGCCACCATGGTGCCGCTGTCGGCCTTCGCGAGTTTTCGCGAACGTGCGGTGCCGACCTCGGTCCGTCACGACGGGGGCGAGCTCTCCAGCACGCTGTCATTTGACCTGGCCGACGGTATTTCCATTGACCAGGGGCGCCAGGCGGTGCTGGAAGCAGTGGACGCCATAGGCATGCCCAACAACGTGCGCGGTGCGTTCAGCGGCGCGGCCGCGCAGGCGCAGGCCACGCAGTCGCAACAGGGGCTGCTGATCCTGGCGGCCATCGTGGTCATCTACATCGTGCTGGGCATCCTCTACGAGAGCCTGATCCACCCGATCACGGTGCTGACCACGTTGCCCAGCGCCGGCTTTGGCGCCGTGCTGGCCCTGCTGGCGCTGAAGATGGAGTTTTCCATCATGGCCCTGATTGGTGTCTTCCTGCTGATTGGCATCGTCAAAAAGAACGCCATTCTGATCATCGACTTTGCGCTCGATGCCGAGCGCGCGCGAAACCTCACACCCGTGCAGGCGGTGCGCGAGGCCTGCCTGCTGCGCTTTCGCCCCATTCTCATGACCACGATGGCGGCCATCCTGGGGGCGCTGCCGCTGGCCATCGGCTTTGGCCAGGGGGCGGCACTGCGCCAGCCGCTGGGAGTGACCATCGTCGGCGGCCTGATCGCCAGCCAACTGCTGACGCTCCTGACCACGCCGGTGGTCTATGTGCTGCTCGACAGGCTGCGCCACCACCGTGCGGGGGAGGCGCAGCTGGCGCGCGCCACACCGGCCGCCTGACGGGCTATTTGTAGGCCCCTCAACGTACCCAGATGCCACCGTGCAGTGCCCAGCCACCGCCCGGGCGTGGTCGCCAGGCATGGGGCTGCCAGCGATAGCCCGGACGCGGCTGGACATAGTGGCCCGGCACCCACACATGGCGCCCGCCAGACCAGTTCCAGTAGCCACCTATCCACACGGCGCCGGCGAAAGGCAGCGCCGGAACGATTTCTGCCTGCGGAGGCGGCGGCGCCAACGGGGCATAGACGTCGCCGGTCACCACACCGACCGGGGCGGGGGCCGGCACCACGGCGCAACCGCTGGCCAGAAGGCTTGCGACGGCAATGGTGGCGGTATGCAGCAAAGTTTTGATGGCGGCTCGCATTTCAACTCTCCTTTGCGCCGCAATCGCGGCAGCTTTTCCATTTTTGAACGCGTCTGGCTTGTGGACGTTCACCCCCTTTACACAAGTTTGCCCCGCATATGCCCTGCGTATACGAAACGGGACGAAGCTGCAGCCCTCGTGGCTGTGGGGCGCTTTTTTGCCCGTTGCCTTGCCACACAATCCAGTCAGTCCACCATGTCATCCGATAGGCCGCGAACGGCCCTCCCGACCCAGCACCACGCCGGCATTCAGCCCCTGGGGCGCATCCATGACGGCAGCGTGCGGTGGTTGCCGCTGGCGCAGGCGCTCACCCTGTTCGTTGCCCTGCCGCTGTCGGCGTTGCACCTGTCCGGCTTGCTTCTGGCGGATCTTTGCCGTGTGGTCCATGCGGGTGCTTGCATTCGTGCCTTCACAGGCAACCGGCTGCAGCGTGCGCCTCTGGCGGCGGCCCCGGTGCTGAGCATTACCCTGCCGGGCTTGTATCCGCCGCACCGGCCGCGCCGCTCTGCGCTCACGAAGGTTGGCAAGCAGGCGCCGGAAGGTGGTCCGGCGGAAGAATAATGGCGTCCGCTGGCGCCGTATTGCCAACCAGCACAACCAGGAGAATCTGCCCCATGGCACCCCGCACCCACCGTCCCTTGGCCCTGACCGGGACTTGCCTGGCATTGGCGCTACTGCTGTGCAGCTGCAATCTGGCGCCGCGCCAGCCGGCGCCGGCAGTGCCCCTGAGTGCCGGCTGGAAGGCGAGCGCACCCGCGGACTGGGTCAGCACCGAGGCCTACCAGAGCTGGAGTAGCGGCCAGTGGTGGCAACTGTTTGGTGCCGACGAGCTCAACGCCTTGATGCCCCGCACCGACATTGGCAACCAGAACCTGGCGCTGGCGCTGGCCAATCTGGCGCAGGCCCAGGCGCTGCTGCGCCAGGCGCAGGCGCTGCTCAGGCCTACCCTTGGGGCGCAGCTGGGTGTGCAGCGCGGCAGTGGGTCGTCAGACTCGGCCAGTCTGGGGCTTACGGCCGCCTGGGCTCCTGACCTGTGGGGCAAGCTGAACACCGCCGTGCAGGTGCAGGGCGCCAACGTGCAGGTAAGCCAGGCAAACCTGGCTGCGGTGCGGCTGACGGCCGAGGCCAGCCTCGCGCAGGCCTATCTGTCCCTGCGCGAGGCCGATGCCGAAGCGGCCTTGTTGCAGGAGATCATCACCGGCTACGAGCGTGCGCTCGCGATCACCGAGAACAACTACAAGGCAGGCATTGCCGCCCGCACCGACGTGCTGCAGGCGCAAAGCACGCTGGAGTCGGCCCGTTCCAGCCTGCAGGCGCTCAAAAGCAGTCGCACCACCTACGAAAATTCCGTGGCTTTGCTGCTGGGCGAACCACCGGCGAAATTTGCGCTGACGCCAAAGCCCTGGGTCAGCATCGTGCCGGTGATTCCGGCGCAATTGCCTTCGCAGCTGCTTTTGCGGCGCCCGGACATCGCCTCGGCCGAGCGCGCCGTGGTTGCGGCCAACGCCAACATCGGGGTGGCCCGAGCCGCCTGGTTCCCCAGCCTGAACCTGAGCGCCGGCGTCGGTGGAGCGGCCGCCAACTGGGCCAACCTGGCATCCGCGCCGGTCATGACCTGGTCGCTGGGCGCAACCTTGGCGCAGGCCTTGTTCGATGGCGGCACGCGCAATGCCGCCATAGACCAGATGATTGCAGCACATGCGGCGGCCACGGCCACCTATAGGCAGACTGCGCTGACCGCGTTTGGCCAGGTCGAGAACCAGCTGACGGCGCTCGATTCCCTGGCGCGCCAGATCGCTCACACCCGCGCCGCGGCGCTGGCCGCCGCTGGCGCCGAGCAGCGCATCCTCAACAGCTACCGCGCGGGCATTTCAGACTACACCGCCGTGGTCACGGCGCAGGCCTCGGCCTTGACTGCGCGCCGCTCGCTGATGCAGCTGGAGCTCTCACGCCAGCAGGCGGCGATTTCCCTGATCCAGGCCCTGGGCGGCGGCTGGCAGGCACCATGGCCGCAGGAGTCGTCCTGAGGCGCGCCGCCCCGGGGAGGCGTTCGGACCTGGAGCGCCGAAATCGTTCTCGAAAGGCGGCGAGCCAAAACAGGGCCGCGGCGGTCGATGTGCAGCCGACGATTTCCAGGTCCGGCAGTCTCCTCAGGGGGCGTCAGACTGCGTCCAGCGCCTGATGCAGGTCGGCGAGCAGATCGTCGATGTGCTCGATGCCGATGGACAGGCGCACCATGCCCTTAGTCACGCCGGCCTTGGCGAGTTCGTCGGCGTTGAGCTGGCGGTGCGTGGTCGATGCCGGGTGCGTGGCCAGCGACTTGGCGTCGCCGATGTTCACGAGGCGCGTGAATAGTTTCAGCGCATCGAGGAAGCGCGCGCCGGCGGCACGCGGGTCGCCCTGCGTCTTGAGGCTGAACGACAGGATGCCCGAGGCGCGGCCGCCGAGCTGGCGCTGCACCAGGGCGTGGTCGGGGTGGTCCTTGAGACCCGCGTAGCGCACCCACTCCACCTTGCCGTGGCCCTGCAGCGCCTCGGCTATTTTTTGCGTGTTCTCGCAGATGCGATCCATGCGCAGTGCCAGGGTCTCTATGCCTTGCAGGATCAGGAAGGCGTTGTGCGGCGAGATGGCCGCGCCCGTGTTGCGCAGCGGCACCACGCGCACGCGGCCGATGTAGGCGGCCGGGCCCAGGGCCTCGGTGTAGACCACGCCGTGGTAGCTCACGTCGGGCTCATTCAGGCGCTTGAAGCGGTCCTTGTGCTCAGCCCAGGGGAACTTGCCGCTGTCCACGATCGCGCCGCCCATGCTGTTGCCGTGGCCGGCGAGGTACTTGGTCAGGGCGTGCACCACGATGTCGGCGCCATGCTCGATGGGGCGCAGCAGGTAGGGGCTGGGCACGGTGTTGTCCACGATCAACGGCACGCCATGGGCGTGGGCCACGTCGGCAAGCGCCCGGATGTCGGTCACGTTGCCCAGCGGATTGCCGATGGACTCGACAAAGATGGCCTTGGTGCGCGCGTCGATCAGCCTGGCAAAGCTGGCCGGGTCGCGCGCATCGGCAAAGCGCACCTCCAGGCCCTGCTGCGGAAAGGTGTGCGCAAACAGGTTGTAGGTGCCGCCGTAGAGGGTGCTGGCGGACACGATGTTGTCGCCCGCCTCGGCAATGGCCTGGATGGCATAGGTGATGGCCGACATGCCCGAGGCCACCGCCACCGCGGCGATGCCGCCCTCGAGCGCTGCAACGCGCTTTTCCAGCACGTCGGTCGTGGGATTCATGATGCGCGTATAGATGTTGCCCGGCACCTTCAGATCGAACAGATCGGCGCCATGCTGGGCGCTGTCGAAGGCGTAGGCCACCGTCTGGTAGATGGGTACGGCCACGGACTTGGTGGTCGGGTCGGGCGAATAGCCGGCGTGGACGGCCAGGGTTTCGATGCGCATCGCTGTCTTCCTTTGCTTGGGTTGTTGCAACCGGGCATTGTCGGTCAAGCTATCGCCGGTGGGGCCATCGACATGCACGCGAAGGTGGAAATCCACGGCCCGCGAGCAGGCCGAGGGCAATGTGCGAGACAGGCTTTGGGAGCCTGAGGGTTATGGCCTGCGGCGCTCCATCCAGGCTGACGGTGATCAGAGTGATGGGCGGGCTCCCGGGTGGCGGGCCTGCAGCAGGTAAAATGACCGATAGTTCCCAAGCCGGTGGGTCGGATTGAATTGGCAAGTATCGCAATTTGTTGATTCAAAACGGCCTTCTAATCCCTTATCAGGCGTATGTCAGCGGTCCGATCCCGTTAGCGCCCACCACGCCAGACAAAGGCGAACGCAAGTTCGTCTTTTTTTTTGCAGCCGTTGAAAGTTCGACCATGTTGGAATCCATCCGCAAGCACACCAAGTGGGTGATGGGCTTGCTGTTTTTGCTGATCATCCCCTCGTTCATTCTTGTGGGGATAGACCGGAACTACTTCAGCGGCGGAAGCCCGGTCGTGGCGCGGGTCAATGGCAAGGACATCACCCAGGCCGATTGGGACAACGCCCACCGTGTGGAGAGTGACCGCATTCGTGCGCAGTCGCCTGGCATTGACGCCAAGCTGCTCGACTCGCCGCAGGCGCGCTACGCCACACTGGAGCGCCTGGTGCGTGACCGCGTGCTGCAGGTTGCCGCGCAGAAGATGCACATGCTGACCAGCGATGCACGTCTGGCACGCGAACTGCAAAGCATTCCTCAGATTGCCGCACTCAAACGCCCGGACGGCAGCCTGGATGCCGAAGCCTACCGCGCCCTGGCGGCATCCCAGGGGCTGACCCCGGAAGGCCTGGAGGCGCGCATGCGCAACGACATCTCGATCAGCCAGGTCATGGGCAGCGTGCTGTCGTCGGCGTTTGCCGGTCCAGCGGAAGCCAGGCTCGCAATCGATGCCATCTTCCAACGCCGCGAGATCCAGGTCGTGCGCTTCAACCCCGCGGCCTTCGTCAACAAGGTCACCGTGACCGATGCGGACCTTGAGGCCTACTACAAGGCTCACCCCACCAAGTTCCAGCAAGCCGAGCAGGCTTCGGTGGAGTATGTGGTACTGGATCTGAACGCGGTGAAGGCCGGCATTACGCTCAACGAAGATGATGTCCGCACCTATTACAAGGAAAACCTGAGCCGCCTGTCCGGTAAGGAGGAGCGCCGCGCCAGCCATATCCTGATCAGTGTGCCCAAGGACGCGTCGGCGGCCGAGCGCGAAAAAGCCAAGGCCAAGGCCGAGGAAATTCTGGCCGAGGTGCGCAAGGCGCCGGCCCGCTTCGCCGACATTGCCAAGAAGGAGTCGCAGGACCCCGGCTCGGCTGCTTCGGGCGGCGATCTGGGCTTCTTCGCCCGTGGCTCCATGGTCAAACCCTTCGAAGACGCGGCGTTCTCGCTGAAGAAGGGCGAGATCAGCGACCTGGTGAAGTCCGACTTCGGCTACCACATCATCATGCTGACCGACATCAAGGCTCCGCGCCAGCCGAGCTTTGAGGAACTGCGCCCCTCGCTGGAGTCCGAACTCAAGCAGCAGCAGGCGCAGCGCAAATTCGCCGA
This sequence comes from Pseudomonadota bacterium, assembly GCA_018242005.1. Taxonomy (GTDB): domain Bacteria; phylum Pseudomonadota; class Gammaproteobacteria; order Burkholderiales; family Burkholderiaceae_C; genus Alicycliphilus. The sequence goes on from JAFECU010000188.1 coordinate 7,061, forward strand.
GGTGGCGGAGACCTTCACCAACATGGTGTACGAGCAGCCCGACAGCCTGCAGCCCGTGGCCGACAAGCTCAAGCTCAAGATCCATACGGCCACCGGCGTGACGCGCACGCCCGCCCAGGGCGCAGAGGGTGCGCTGGCCAGTGCGCGCTTCCTGGAGGCGCTGTTCCAGCCGGACTCGCTGCAGAACAAGCGCAATACCGAGGCCATAGAGATCAGCCCCAGCACCATGGTCGCCGGGCGCGTCACCGCATACCAGCCCGCCATGACCCTGCCGCTGGACAAGGCGCGCGAGCGGGTGCGCTTGCTGTACGTGGCAGACAAGTCCGCAGAGCTGGCGCGGCAGGAGGGCCAGGCCAAGCTGGCGGCATGGAAGGCAAGCCCCGACAGCGCCACCGGCCTGTCGGCAGCGCTGACGGTGTCGCGTGATCGCCTCCAGGACCAGCCGCGTGCCGTGGTCGATGCAGCCCTGCAGGCACCCACCGACAAGTTGCCCGCATGGGTGGGCGTGGACCTTGCGGGGCAGGGCTATGCCGTGCTCAAGGTCAACCGCATCGTCCCGCGCGACGCGGCCGACGCCGCCGCCGCGCGCGCCGAGCGCCAGCAGTATCTGCAACTCTGGGCCTCGGCCGAGGCCCAGGCCTACTACGAACTGCTCAAGCAGCGTTTCAAGGTGCAGATCAAGGCGCCGCGCCCGGTGGCGCAGAGCGAACCGCAAGGCTGATGGACTTGGCGAGCGGCGAAGAGCGTCGCTCGCGCCGGTCCACAAACAGGAGTTGCCTGGGCCTGATCCGCCCGGAGATGGCAGATGTTTCCAAGCACCAGGGAATGCCACCGGCGGACCTGAGCGCTATGCTGGCCTCCACTTCGTGCGCTATGAGTGGGCCGCTCTGGCGAGCATCAGCCCGGGGCTGCTGCCCAAAAGCGTGCTCTGACTGCGCCAGCGCATGACCGCGCAGTTGCCGCCAGAACAGCGAAGGCGCAACAGTGCCCCCGCGCCGTGAAGAAGCTGCCTGCTCGCTATCCGTTCACGCAGGTTCGCCTCGCGATGTGAACGGCATTGGCTGAACGGCACAGCCACGACGCCGCCATTTCAAGCTGCGATGCGACCATCGGCCGTAAGCAGGCCTTGCGTGACCTGGTTATTGATGAATCTGCGCCCCTGGTAAGCCATCAGGCAGGCGTGGAAAAGGTCGATCGCCTACGTCGTTGCCCCGTCGGTGCAGGCAGGGATCCACCTGGGCCATGGAGGCGTTTCCCGCTTGCAGCGCTGCAGTGGCGCCCGCGACGCCGTCGCACGCCACCCGGACAACGTCCGGATGCCGGGTCGTCATGTCCGCGATCTGTGCCTTGGGGACCGTGCGCGCCTCCTTGGCAACTGCCGCCATGGCCCCGGCGGTGCGCAAGAGGCCGCGGCAGTTCAGCCCGACGCCGCGAGGGGGAGTCGTTTGATGACAGGCCCTGGGCAGCATGGTGTGGCGGGAGATGGCTGCTTGCCCCTATGCGGGGCACGCGGCGCGGTATGGCGCCCCCTGATGGGCGCCGGCTTGTTACCCACGGTTCGAGTCCGCGGGAGACCGCGCGGCCTCCGTGACCGTTGTGTGACAGGGTCGCACGCGGGCCGAGGGTCGGGTGCGACGCCGGCCCATGCCTGTCACGCCGATGTCACAAACGGCTCCTAGAGTGGCGGCATCGAGTTTTTTTCAACCAAGAGGTCTCTTTCATGAAACTCTCCGCGATTCGGGTTCTGGTGTCTGGTGTGGTGGCCATGGGTGGCTTCTCCTGCGCCCTTGCGCAGCAGGAGGCGACCGGCGCCGGCGCCAGCTTCCCCGCACCGCTGTACGCCAAATGGGCCGCCGACTACCACAAGGCCACGGGCGCAAAGATCAACTACCAGTCCGTGGGTTCCAGTGCCGGCATCAAGCAGATCGACGCCAGGACCGTGGACTTCGGCGCATCCGATGCGCCGCTGACCGATGAGGAACTGGCCAAGAAGGGCTTGCTGCAATTTCCCACCGTGGTCGGCGGCGTGATCCCGGTGGTCAACATCGCCGGCGTCAAGCCCGGCGAGCTCAGGCTCTCCGGCGCCGTGCTCGGCGACATCTACCTGGGCAAGATCGCCAGGTGGAACGACCCCGCCATCGCCGCGCTCAACCCCGGCGTGAAGCTGCCCGACGCGGCCATCGCCCCGGTGCGCCGCGCCGACGGTTCGGGCACCACCAACGCCTTCACCAACTATCTGAGCCAGGTGAACCCCGAGTGGAAGTCCAAGGTGGGCGAGGGCACGGCCGTGAATTGGCCCACGGGCGCGGGCGGCAAGGGCAACGAGGGCGTGGCCGCCTTCGTGGGCCGCCTGCCCAACTCCATCGGCTACGTGGAGTACGCTTACGTCAAGCAGAACAAGATGACCTATGTGCAGATGCAGAATGCTGCCGGCAAGTTCGTCAGTCCCGGCGACGACAACTTCAAGGCCGCAGCAGCCGGCGCCGACTGGGCCAGGTCGTTCTACCAGGTGCTGAACAACAAGCCGGGTGATGCTTCCTGGCCCATCACTACCGCCACCTACATCCTGATGCACAAGAACCAGGACAAGCCTGTGCAGGCCGCCACGGTGCTGAAGTTCTTTGAGTGGGCCTACAAAAACGGCGACAAGACCGCCGACGACCTGGACTACGTGCCCATGCCCGACGGTGTGAAGAAGCTGATCTACAAGGCCTGGGGTGATATCAAGGACGGCGCCGGCAAACCGGTAGCGGTCAACTAGTTCATCGGCGAGCCGCCCTCTGCGGCGGCATTTCTCCAACCAACCGAGCCTGAGACCCCGTGCCAAGCACCTTGCCCATACCATCCTCCGCCGCGCCGGGCCAGGGCGTACGCGCGGCGCGTGCCGAGCCGCCGTCGCACCGGCCGCTGCTGCCCAGCGCCATGGCCGATCGGCTGTTCGCGCTGCTCGCGCGCGCGGCCGCTCTGCTCACGCTGGGCCTGCTGTTGGCCATCATGGCATCGTTGTGCGTGGGTGCCTGGCCGGCGATTAGTGAATACGGCCTGGGCTTTTTCTATTCCAGCCAATGGGACCCCGTGCAGAACCGCTACGGCGGTCTGGTCATGGTCTATGGCACGTTGGCAACCTCCTTCATCGCCTTGGTGATTGCGGTGCCGGTGAGCTTTGGCATCGCTCTGTTCCTCACCGAGCTCTCGCCCGCGTGGCTCAAGCGCCCCCTGGGCACGGCCGTGGAACTGCTGGCCGCCGTGCCCTCCATCGTGTACGGCATGTGGGGCCTGATGGTGTTCGGCCCGCTGCTGGCCACCTACGTGCAGCAGCCGCTGCAGGCCATCTTCGGCCGGGTTCCGTACCTGGGCGCGTTCTTCTCGGGCCCGCCGGTGGGCATAGGCATTTTCTCGGCCGGCCTGATCCTGGCCATCATGATCATCCCGTTCATCTCGTCGGTGATGCGTGACGTGTTCGAGGTTACTCCGCCCATGCTCAAGGAATCGGCCTACGGCCTGGGCGCCACCACCTGGGAGGTGATGTGGAAGGTGGTGCTGCCCTTCACCAAGACCGGCGTGTTCGGCGGCATCATGCTCGGCCTGGGCCGCGCCCTGGGCGAGACCATGGCCGTCACCTTCGTGATCGGCAACATGAATCAGCTCAATTCGTTCTCGATCTTCGAGGCCGCCAACAGCATCACCTCGGCGCTGGCCAACGAATTCGCCGAGGCGGGCGAGGGCCTGCACCAGGCGTCGCTGATCTACCTGGGCCTGGCCCTGTTCTTCATCACCTTCATCGTGCTGGCCTGCTCCAAGCTCATGCTGGGCCGCCTGCAGCGCGCCGAGGGAGCACGGTCATGAGTACCTCCAGGTCGCTGATCCAGGCCGAGGCGAGCGCCAGCCTGCGTGCTGCCAGGTACCACCAGCGCAAGCGCCTGAACCGGGTGGCACTGACGCTGTCGCTCGCCGCCATGTTCTTTGGCGTGTTCTGGCTGATCTGGATCCTGTGGGAAACGCTGCGACTGGGCCTGTCCGGCCTGTCGTTGACGCTGTTCACCGAGATGACGCCCGCGCCCAACGAGGAGGGCGGCCTCGCCAACGCCCTATGGGGCTCGCTGGTCATGGTGCTGCTGGCGACCTTCGTTGGCACCCCCATCGGCGTGATGGCGGGCGTGTATCTGGCCGAATACGACCGGCGCGGCTGGCTCGCGTCGAGCACCCGCTTCGTCAACGACATCCTGCTGTCCGCGCCCAGCATCGTGATCGGCCTGTTCGTCTACGGCGTGGTGGTGGTGCGCATGCACAGCTTCTCCGGCCTGGCGGGCGTGGTGGCGCTGGCGCTGATCGTCATACCCGTGGTGATACGCACCACCGAGAACATGCTGCTGCTGGTGCCCGCGGGCCTGCGTGAAGCCGCCTATGCGCTGGGTACGCCCAAGTGGAAGGTGATCAGCCTGGTGACGCTGCGCGCGGCGCGTGCCGGCGTCATCACCGGCGTGCTTCTGGCCGTGGCGCGCATCGCCGGCGAGACGGCGCCGCTGCTGTTCACCGCGCTCAACAACCAGTTCTGGAATGCCGACATCACCAAGCCCATGGCCAGCCTGCCAGTGACAATCTTTAAGTTCGCCATGAGTCCCTACGAGAACTGGCAGCGCCTGGCCTGGGCCGGCGTGTTTCTCATCACGCTGGCGGTGCTCGGCCTCAACATCCTGGCCCGCGTGCTCACGCGCCAAAAATGACTTTCTCCACGCAACAGACGTCCATGCCTCCCAGCCAACAATCCGCCGCCGCGCGGCCCAAGCTCACGGTGCGCGACCTGAACTTCTACTACGGCAAGTTCCATGCCTTGAAGGGCATCAACCTCGACATCCCCGCCCACCAGGTCACGGCCTTCATCGGCCCCTCGGGCTGCGGCAAATCGACGCTGTTGCGCACCTTCAACCGCATGTTCGAGCTCTACCCGGAGCAGCGTGCCCAAGGGCGGATCCTGCTCGATGGCGACGACCTGCTCGCCAGCCGCCAGGATGTGGCACTGATCCGTGCCAAGGTCGGCATGGTGTTTCAGAAGCCCACGCCGTTCCCCATGTCGATCTACGACAACATCGCCTTTGGCGTGAAGCTGTTCGAGCGCCTGAATGCCACCGACATGGACGAACGCGTGGAATGGGCTCTGCGCAAGGCCGCGCTGTGGACCGAGGTCAAGGACAAGCTGCACCAGAGCGGCTCTGGTCTGTCAGGCGGCCAGCAGCAGCGCCTGTGCATTGCGCGCGGCATCGCCATCAAGCCCGAGGTGCTGCTGCTCGACGAGCCCTGCTCGGCGCTGGACCCCATTTCCACCGCCAAGATCGAGGAGCTGATTGCCGAGTTGAAGAGCGACTACACGGTGGTCATCGTCACGCACAACATGCAGCAGGCGGCGCGCTGCAGCGACTACACGGCCTATATGTACCTCGGTGAGCTGATGGAGTTCGGCGCCACCGAGCAGATGTTCTTCAAGCCCCAGCGCAAGGAGACCGAGGACTACATCACGGGGCGCTTTGGTTAACGGGACAAGCACATGAACGACAAACACCTCTCTTCCCAATTCGACAGCGAGCTCAACCAGGTTTCGACCCGCGTCATGGAGCTTGGCGGTCTGGTCGAGGCGCAGATCCGCCAGGCCATTGCCGCCCTGTCGCAGTTCAGCCTGGAGGCGGTTGTCCAGGTCGAGTCCATAGAAAACCGCGTCAACCAGATGGAGGTCGAGATCGACCACGAACTGACCACCATCATTGCGCGGCGCCAGCCCACGGCGCGCGACCTGCGCCTGCTCATGGCGTTCTCCAAGGCCACGGCCAATCTCGAGCGCATGGGCGACGAGGCCACACGCATGGCGCGCATGGTGCGCTCCATCATCGAAAGCGGCGTGGCGCGGTCTCTGCCGTCCAGCGATCTGCGCGTGGCGGCCGACCTGGCCTCCGGCCTGCTGCGCAAGGCGCTCGATGCCTTCGCGCGCCTCGATACCCGCGCGGCGCTGGACATCCTCAAGGAGGACGACCTGATCGACCGTGAGTTCGACGGCTTCGTGCGCAAGCTCATTACCTACATGATGGAAGACCCACGCACCATCTCGCCCAGCCTGGACCTGCTGTTCCTGGCCAAGGCCATAGAGCGCATCGGCGACCATTCCAAGAATGTGGCCGAACTCATCATCTACCTTGTGGCCGGCAAGGACGTGCGCCACACCGCCCTGCAAGACATCGAGTCGGTAGTGCAATGAAGCCATTTCCACAGGTCCTCATCGTCGAGGACGAAGCCCCGATTGCCGAACTCATCGCCGTCAACCTGCGCCACAACGGCTTTACGCCCGTCTGGGCCGGGGATGGCGAATCCGCCCAGCGCGAGCTCGACGCCGTACTGCCCGATGTGATCCTGCTCGACTGGATGCTGCCGGGCATGAGCGGCCTGCAGCTGGCGCGCAAATGGCGCGCCGCCGCACGCACCAAGGGCGTGCCCATCCTCATGCTGACGGCGCGTGGCGACGAGCCCGACAAGGTGGCCGGGCTGGACGCCGGTGCCGACGACTACATCACCAAGCCCTTTTCCACCCAGGAGCTGCTCGCGCGCATACGTGCCGTGCTGCGCCGGCGCGCACCCGAACAGGTGGCCGACAGCATTGCCATCGGCGCTCTGAGCCTGGACGCTGCCGCTCACCGCGTGAGCTTCCAGGGCCAGCCGCTAAAGCTCGGGCCCACGGAATTCAAGCTGCTGCACTACCTGATGAAACATGCCGAGCGCGTGCACAGCCGGGCCCAGCTGCTCGACAAGATCTGGGGCGACCATGTGTACATCGAGGAGCGCACGGTGGACGTGCATGTCAAGCGCCTGCGCGAGGCGCTGGGCGAGGCGAGCTGCATGCTGGAGACGGTGCGCGGCGCGGGCTATCGCTTCACCGGTCAGGGATAAACAAAAAAATGATAGCTGCCAGCAATTGATGGCATTGGCGTCTATCCCAATTTATTCCACATTATTGCGGTAGGCACGGCATGCTTTGGCGCTTTACGATCTATCTGTGCGTCCAGTTGCTGGGACTGGCGGCCGGCTGGCGGGTTGCCGGCCCCTGGGGCCTGGCGGCGGGCGTGGTGCTGGCGTCCTGGCTGTGCTGGGCCTGGGAGACCTGGGTGGGCTTGAGCGTGCTGCGCTGGTTGCGCCAGGAGGGCGATGCGGCCAGCGCTCCGGCGCTGCACGGCCTGTGGGGCGAGGCCTGCGACCGCATGCGCCGCCTGCTGCGCCAGCGCGAGCAGCAGGTGGCCGCCAGCGATGCGCGCCTGCAGGAGTTTCTGGAGGCGCTGCAGGCCTCGCCCAATGGCGTCATCCTGCTCGATGCCCGGGGCCATATCGAATGGTGCAACCAGACGGCGGCGCAGCATTTCGGCCTGCACACCGAGCGCGATCGCATGCAGTCCATAGGCAACCTGCTGCGCGAGCCCGCCTTCAGCAGCTACCTCGTTGCGGGCGACTATTCGCATGGCGTGCAGCTGCCGGGGCGCGAAAGCAGCGCCACGCACCCCGTCACGCTGTCGGTACAACTGCACCCCTATGGCGACGGCCGCCGCCTCATGCTGTCGCGCGACATCACCGCGCTGGAGCAGGCCGAGGCCATGCGGCGCGACTTCGTGGCCAATGTCTCGCACGAGATACGCACGCCGCTCACGGTGCTGGTCGGCTTTGTCGAAACCCTGCAGACCCTGCCGCTCAAGGAAGACGAGCGCGCGCGCTACCTGGGTCTGATGGCGCAACAGGCCGCGCGCATGCAGCACCTGGTGCAGGACCTGCTGACGCTGTCGCGTCTGGAAGGCAGCCCCCCGCCGGGCATGAGCGACTGGGTGCCGGTGTCCGCCCTGCTGAGCCACTGCGAGGAGGAGGCGCGCGCGCTCTCGGCCATGCTCACGCGCGGGCAGGCACGCCCGCACCAGATCAGCTTTCCCGGCCCCGTGCAGGCGCGGGCGGCAGGCCAGGTGGCGGGCATTGCGTCGGAGCTGCAAAGCGCTCTGGCCAACCTGGTGGGCAATGCCGTGCGCTACACGCCGGCGGGCGGCTGCATCACCGTGACCTGGGAGGTGCTGGCCGAGGGCGGCGCGCGCTTTGCGGTGCGCGACACCGGCCCTGGACTCGCGCCCGAGCATCTGCCGCGCATCACCGAGCGCTTCTATCGCGTGGACCGCAGCCGCTCGCGCGACACTGGCGGCACGGGCCTGGGCCTGGCCATCGTCAAGCACGTGGTACAGCGCCATGGGGCCATGCTGGAAATCTCCAGCGTGCTCGGCCAGGGTTCGGTGTTCGCCGTTCACTTCCCGCCGGCACGCGTGCGCGCCTAGGAAACTGTCGGTCTATGGCTTGCGGGCTGCCTCTATGGCTCGGTGCGGGACCGGGTCGGCGCCGTCGCGCAGCACCGCTGCAGCCGCGGGGCTCGCCATAGCGGTCGTTGACCTGCCTGTGAAGGGCGGCGAGCGCATGACGCCCGGCACGTCAGCCGGCGGGTGATCCCTGGGGGACGAGCGCCCGCCCACCGGCGCGGCTCCAGCTGCGTGTCCAGCGCGGCTGCAGCAGGCGCAGCACGGCCAGCATGGTCACGGCCAGCACGGCCAGGGCGATGAAGCCCCACAGGTAGCTGCCCAGGTATTGGCGCGACAGGCCCATGGTGGCGGGCACCAGGCCGCCGCCCAGGGCGCCGATCTCGCCGATCATGGAGCCGGCCACGGCCGTGCTCTGCGGCCAGCGCAGCGGCACCAGCTGGAATAGTGCGCCGTTGCCCGCGCCCAGGGCGGCAAAGCACAGCAGCAGTAGCGCCGTGGTCCCCAGCAGCGAGGTCTGGGTGAGGCTGCAGCCGAGCAGGCTCAGGCCGACGGTGACGAGCACCACGGTCAGGGTGTTGATGCCGCCCCAGTGGTCCGACAGCCAGCCGCCCACGATGCGCAGCGCCGCGCCCATGAACGCGACGAGCATGGTCAGCTGCCCGGCCTGCACCTTGCTCACGCCGAACTGGTCGTAGTAGTAGGTCGGTAAAAACGTGACCAGGCCGATGAAGCCGCCGAAGGTGACGGCGTAGATGGCGCTAAAGGCCCAGCCGTCGAGCTCGAACAGGCAGGCGATGTGCTCGCGCAGCGAGGCGTGCGGCGCCACGTCCTCGGGCTCGCGCGCCAGCGTCAGCATCACGGTGATGGGCAGCAGCAGGCCCAGGGCGGTGAGGCCGTAGACCGCTTTCCAGCCCCACAGCTGCGCTAGCAGGGGCGCCAGCAGGGCTGCCACCGAGGTGCCCACATTGCCCGCGCCCACCAGCCCCATGGCCAGGCCTTTGTAGCGCGGGGGGAACGAGCCCGAACCCAGCGACAGCGCCACGCCAAAGCTGGCCCCGGCCACGCCCAGCAGCACGCCCATGGCCAGCAGGTCGTTGAAGGTCTCGACGACAAAATAGCCGTAGAGCAGGGCGATGGCGATACCGCTCATTTCCACCAGGGTTGCGTTCTTGCGCCCGATGTACTGCGCCAGCACGCCCAGCGGAAAGCGCATCAACGCACCAGCAAAGATGGGAACCGAGAGCATCAGCCCCACCTGCGCGGGGGTGAGCTGCAGCGACTCCTGGATGAACGGCGCCATGGCACCGTTGGACACCCAGACGCCGCAGCAGTAGGTGAAGTAGACAAAGGCCGCCAGCAGCGTGGGTGTGTGGCCGGCTTTGAGAAAGGAGCGAAATCCCGCCATGGTGTGTCTCCGTCAGGTTAAGGAACAGGGGAAGGTCTTGGCAACTGAGTGATTCATCGCGTTGTGCATCACCCTCAGCCCAGGCAATTGGCGCGGACCAGGCCAGGGCGGCTGTGCAAGGGCCGCCCCGCCGCATAGCGGCCCAGGGGGTGTTGCTTCATGCCATGCTGGCCTGCACCATGCGCTGCAGCTGCGGCACGCAGGAGCCGCATTGCGTGCCGCAGCGCAGCTCCTCCTTCAGGCGCACCAGGCGCGTGGGCGCGTCGCCCGCGCAGGCCTTGAGCAGGCCGGTGATGGCGTTCTCGCCCACGCCCTCGCAGGCGCAGACGGTGGCGCCGCGGGGCGCGAGCGGCTGCGGCGGCTGGGCGCCGGGCTGCAGCAGGGCGCGGCGCAGCGGCTGGGCGTCCAGCCTGTCTTGCAGCAGCGGGGCGATCCAGGCCTGGGCGCTCACATCGCCGGCCAGCAGCATGGCGTGCAGCTGCAGTCCCTTGCCCGCGGGCTCCAGGCGCGCGCGCCGCCACTGGCCGCGTCGCGCGTCGCGGTAGGCCAGCAGCCCCGCGCCCTGCAGGCCCAGCAGGCCGGCGATGCGCTCGATCAGCGCCTCGTCGACGGCCTGGTGCGCGGCCGCGCGCAGTTGCACGCCGCTGCCGACCTCGGCGCCGCCGAACAGGCTGCAGCTCGCAAAGGGGAACTCGTCCATCAGCGCCTCGAGCTGCTGGCGCACGCGCTGCACCTGGGCCAGCGGCAGCCAGGCCTGGGCCCACAGGCCCCAGGGCAACTCGGCCTTGAGCACCTTGATGGCCGCGTGCTTGAGCTCGGGCTGCAGCGCCTCAGGGCAGCGCGCGCCGCTGGTCAGGGCGTTGACCCCGGCCAGGCGCCGGCCGGTGCTGCTGGCGCCGCCCAGGGCCTCGTCGCCCCAGTGCATGGGCAGAAA
>JAFECU010000189.1 GCA_018242005.1 Pseudomonadota bacterium
CAGCCAGCTGATGTTGATTCCCTTGCAGCCGGGAGGTATTGCTACCCCCTTGCCCAGCCCACCAGCGTGCTGTTGCAAGGCTCGCCGGATTTAAGCGGCGAGTGCGAAACGTTCGTCGTTTGCAGTTACTTTGTTGAATGGAGATTTACGAGCATCACTCAAGCTCGACATGCACCGCGCCAATTCCGAACCCACGTCGAAACCGGGACAGCCCCTTGGAGACGTATTTTAGTCCAATCCCAGCAAACTCAAGAGGTCCAGTGGGGTTTCTATCATCGCATCGGCGCCCCACTGCGTCGGCGGCGCACCCGCGCCCAGGTAGCCATAGAGTGCAGCCACCGTGCCCATGCCGGCGGCATGCCCGGCCGCGATGTCCCGCGGATCATCACCCACATAGATGCACTCATGCGCAGCACAGCCCAGTTGCGACAGGGCCTCCAACAGCGGCGCAGGATGGGGTTTTGTGTATGGCGTGCTGTCACCGCTGATGATGACGCCGGCACTCTCAAATAGCGCCACCCGCTGTGCGATGAGTGAGGTGAAACGCGTCACCTTGTTGGTCACGACACCCCATTTCAGCGATCGCTCTGTCAGTGTCCCCACAACCTCCGGTATGCCGGCGAAGACACTGGTCTGATCATGGATGCGGCGCTCGTAATTGGTAAAAAATTCGTCCCTCAAATCCGGGAAATCCGGATGGTCTGGTGCGATGCCGAAGGCCACCGAAAGCATTCCACGAGCGCCTGCACCGGCCATTGGACGGTAGCTCTGCAACGGTAGTGGGTCCATGCCTCGATCGGTACGCAGCTTGTCGGCTGCTGCACCTAGATCAGGAGCACTGTCAATCAGTGTTCCATCCAGATCAAACAGAACCGCACGCACAGCGCGAAACGCGTTCGTATTCATGTTCATTTGGCAAGACGGCGCGTGGCAAACAGGTAGTTCACGTCGGTGTCCCCACTCAACCAATAGCGTCCTGTCAAGGGGTTGTACTGCATGCCGCGCATGTGCAGCAGCTCAAGTCCTGCATGGCGACACGCCGCAGCCAATTCACTGGGTCGAATGAACTTGGCATATTCATGCGTGCCCTGCGGCAAAATTTTCAGCAGGTACTCGGCCCCGACGATGGCCAGAGCAAATGCCTTGGCGTTGCGATTGATGGTTGAAAAGAATACCCAGCCACCGGGCTTGACAAGTCGCGCGCAGGCCCTCACCACGGACCGCGGATCGGGAACATGCTCCAGCATTTCCATGCAGGTCACGGTATCGAATGCCTCCGGCGACTGCTCTGCCAACTCTTCGGCACTGATTTCACGATACTGAACACGCGGTGTTTGAGCCTCCAGGGCGTGCAGACGCGCCACGCGCAATGCCTTGCTCGCCAAGTCTATGCCTGTCACCTCGGCACCTTTGCGCGCCATGGAGTCCGACAGAATCCCGCCTCCGCAGCCTACATCAAGGACGTTTTGTCCCTCTAGCGGGGACAGTTGGTTGATCCAGTCGAGTCGCAGTGGATTGATCTGGTGCAGGGGACGAAACTCGCTATCGGGATCCCACCAGCGATGCGCCAGTTCAGAAAATTTGGCCAACTCTGCCGGGTCGGCGTTGACGGATTCACTCATGTGCTCATTGTCCCACTGGAGATGCCCAAGCCATAAAAAAAGGCCCCGTAACCGGGGCCTTTTTTGAACCGATGGAAGATCAGTTGGCGCGGGTGCCGACCACTTCGATTTCCACGCGGCGGTTCTTTGCGCGGCCTTCGCGGGTAGCGTTCGAGGCGATAGGCTGCTTCTTGCCCTTGCCTTCGGTGTACACGCGGTTCTTCTCGATGCCCTTGGACACCAAGTAGGCCTTCACGGCTTCGGCGCGGCGCACCGACAGCTTCTGGTTGTAAGCGTCAGAGCCGATCGAGTCGGTATGGCCGACAGCAATGATCACTTCCAGGTTGATGCCCTTGACCTTGGAGACCAGGTCGTCCAGCTTGGCCTTGCCTTCGGGCTTGAGCACAGCCTTGTCGAAGTCGAAGAAGGCGTCTGCCGCATAGGTCACCTTGCTGGCAACGGCGGGAGCGGGCTTGGGTGCTGCAGGAGCGGCAGCGGCCGGAGCAGGAGCGGGGGCAGGAGCGGGAGCAGCCTTCACCAGCGCGCCATCACAGCCTTCGGCAGCGGTGGCCGGCGTCCAGTTGGCGTCGCGCCAGCACAGTTCGTTCGTGCCGTTCTTCCAGACCAGCTCGCCGGTGCCGTTTTGCCAATTGTCGATGACCTTGCCGCCGTCAGCAGCCTTCACTTGGGCGCCTGCCGAGGTTGCAATCACGGCAGAGGCCAACAACATCGCCAATTTGTTCAGTTTCTTCATGGTTCTCCTCTTGGGGAAAAAGCCGCAGCCGCGCTGCGAATCGGGGACGTCGTCAGTGACCATCACCAAAAACGTTGAATTCATTGTGCCATACGTAACAACGCAAAGTCGTCTTTGGAGTAGCGCAAACAGTAGGACAAAAGCGCAATCCCCAGGATGTGTTGCTCAGCCGCGACAAGCCGTTGCGCCTAAAATGATCGTTTCCCGTCGCCTCCTCGACCTTCCTCATGACCCAGTTCGCCAAAGAAACCCTGCCCATCAGTCTGGAAGAAGAGATGCGGCGCAGCTATCTGGATTACGCCATGAGCGTGATCGTGGGCCGCGCCCTGCCCGATGCGCGCGACGGCTTGAAGCCGGTGCACAGGCGCGTGCTCTACGCCATGCACGAGTTGAACAACGACTGGAACCGGCCGTACAAGAAGTCGGCGCGTATCGTCGGTGACGTGATCGGTAAGTACCACCCGCACGGCGACAGCGCGGTGTACGACACCATCGTGCGCATGGCGCAGGATTTTTCGCTGCGCCACATGCTGGTCGATGGTCAGGGCAACTTCGGCTCGGTCGATGGCGACAACGCCGCCGCCATGCGTTACACGGAAATCCGCCTGTCGAAGATCGCCCACGAGATGCTGGCCGACATCGACAAGGAGACGGTGGACTTCGGCCCCAACTACGACGGCAGCGAAAAGGAGCCCCTGGTGCTCCCAAGCCGCCTGCCCAACCTGCTGGTCAACGGCAGCGCCGGCATTGCCGTGGGCATGGCAACCAACATTCCGCCACACAATTTGAATGAGGTGGTGGACGCCTGCCTGCACCTGCTGCGCCACCCCGATGCCTCCATCGACGAGCTGATGGAGATCATCCCGGCGCCCGACTTCCCCACCGCCGGCATCATCTACGGCATCACCGGCGTCAAGGACGGCTACCGCACGGGCCGGGGCCGCGTGGTGATGCGCGCCAAGGTGCACTTCGAGGACATCGACCGCGGTCAGCGCCAGGCCATCATCGTTGACGAGCTGCCCTACCAGGTCAACAAGAAGACACTGCAGGAGCGCATGGCCGAGCTGGTGCACGAGAAGAAGCTCGAAGGCATCAGCCACATCCAGGACGAGTCGGACAAGTCCGGCATGCGCCTGGTGATTGAATTGAAGCGCGGCGAAGTGCCCGAGGTGGTGCTCAACAACCTGTACAAGCAGACGCAGCTTCAGGACACCTTCGGCATGAACATGGTGGCGCTGGTCGATGGCCAGCCCAAGCTGTGCAACTTGAAGGACCTGATCGAGGTCTTCATCGGCCACCGCCGCGAAGTGGTCACGCGCCGCACGGTGTTCGAGCTGCGCAAGGCGCGCGACCGCGGCCACGTGCTCGAAGGCCTGGCCGTGGCGCTGGCCAACATCGACGAATTCATCCGCATCATCCGCGAATCGCCCACGCCGCCAGTGGCCAAGGCCGAGCTGATGGCGCGTTCGTGGGACAGTGCACTCGTGCGCGAGATGCTCACGCGTACCCGCGAAGACGGCGCCGTGGTCAACGCCGACGACTACCGTCCCGAGGGCCTGGAGCGCGAATACGGCATGCAGGATGGTGGCCTGTACCGCCTGTCGGACACGCAGGCGCAGGAGATTCTGCAGATGCGCCTGCAGCGCCTGACCGGGCTGGAGCAGGACAAGATCGTCGCCGAATACAAGGAGGTCATGGCGGTCATCGAAGACCTGCTGGACATCCTGGCCAAGCCCGAGCGCGTCTCCATCATCATCGGCGAAGAGCTGACCGCCGTGCGCCAGGAGTTCGGCCAACATAAGCTGGGCGCACGCCGCAGCACCATCGAGCACAGCGCGCAGGACCTCTCCACCGAAGACCTCATCACGCCCACCGACATGGTGGTGACGCTCAGCCACACCGGCTACATCAAGAGCCAGCCCCTGAGCGAATACCGCGCGCAAAAGCGCGGCGGGCGCGGCAAGCAGGCCACGGCGACCAAGGAAGACGACTGGATCGACCAGCTCTTCATCGCCAACACGCACGACTACATCCTGTGCTTCTCCAACCGCGGGCGGCTGTACTGGCTCAAGGTCTGGGAGGTGCCGGCAGGCTCGCGCAACTCGCGGGGCCGCCCCATCGTCAACATGTTCCCGCTGCAGGAGGGCGAGAAGATCAACGTCGTGCTGCCCCTCACGGGCGACATGCGCAGCTTCCCCGCCGACCGCTATGTCTTCATGGCCACCAGCATGGGCACGGTGAAGAAGACGGCGCTCGATGAGTTCTCCAACCCGCGCAAGGCCGGCATCATCGCCGTGGGCCTGGACGAGGGCGACTTCCTCATCGGTGCGGCGCTGACGGACGGCCAGCACGATGTGATGCTGTTTTCCGACGGCGGCAAGGCCGTGCGCTTTGACGAGAACGACGTGCGCCCCATGGGCCGCAACGCCCGTGGCGTCAAAGGCATGGCACTCGAAGACGGCCAGAGCGTGATCGCCATGCTGGTGGCCGAGGACGAAGAACAAAGCGTGCTCACCGCCACCGAAAACGGCTACGGCAAGCGCACCAACATCACCGAGTACACGCGCCACGGCCGCGGCACCAAGGGCATGATCGCCATCCAGCAGTCCGAGCGCAACGGCAAGGTGGTCGCCGCCACGCTGGTGCATGCCGAGGACGAGATCATGCTGATCACCGACACCGGCGTGCTGGTGCGCACGCGTGTGGCCGAGATCCGCGAGCTCGGCCGCGCCACGCAGGGCGTGACGCTCATCAACCTGGACGAGGGTGCCAAGCTGGGTGGCTTGCAGCGCATCGTGGAAAACGACGCCAATGACGTCAGCGGCGCCGACACGGACACACCGCCCACCGAAGGTTGATACCTCAAAAACGATAGCTTCTCACGCTTATCGGATAAGCGCGAGAAGCTCATTTTGCTGAAAACCATGATTCGCCCCTACAACTTCTCGGCCGGTCCGGCCGCCATCCCTGAAGAAGTGCTGCAGCAGGCAGCCAACGAGATGCTCGACTGGCACGGCAGCGGCATGGGCGTCATGGAAATGAGCCATCGGGGCAAGGAGTTCATTGCCATCTACGAGCAGGCCGAACGCGACCTGCGCGCGCTGCTGTCCGTGCCGCCCGAGTACAAGATCCTGTTCATGCAGGGCGGCGGCCTGGCCGAGAACGCCATCGTGCCGCTGAACCTCTCGCGCGCGGGCACGGTGGACTTCGTCGTCACCGGCAGCTGGAGCCAGAAGTCACGCAAGGAAGCGCAGAAGTACGCCGCCGAGGTGCACACCGCCGCGTCCAGCGAGGGCGACGGCTTCACCACCCTGCCCGCCCCCGCATCATGGCAACTGAGCCGCGGCGCAAGCTACGTGCATGTCTGCAGCAACGAGACCATCCACGGCATCGAATTCCACGAGCTGCCCGACCTCAAGGCCCTGGGCTCAGATGCGCCGCTGGTGGTGGACTTTTCGTCGCATGTGGCCTCGCGCCCGTTCGACTGGAGGGGCGTCGGCCTGGCCTTCGGCGGCGCGCAGAAGAACATCGGCCCTGCCGGCCTGACCCTGGTCATCGTGCGCGAAGACCTGCTGGGTCACGCCCTGCCCGCCTGCCCCAGCGCGTTTGACTACAAAACCGTGGCCGATAACCACTCCATGTACAACACCCCGCCGACCTGGGGCATCTACATGGCGGGCCTGACCTTCCAGTGGCTGCTGCGCCAGCGCGAAGGCGCCGGTGCCGGAGAGCTGACCGGCGTGGCCGCCATGCAGGCGCGCAACATCGCCAAGGCGCGGCTGCTGTACGACTTCATCGACGCCTCGCCCTTCTACGTGAACAAGGTGGCGGCCAACTGCCGCTCGCGCATGAACGTGCCGTTCTTCCTGGCCGACGAGTCGCGCAACGACGCCTTTCTTGCCGGCGCCAGGGAGCGCGGCCTGCTGCAGCTCAAGGGCCACAAGTCCGTGGGCGGCATGCGCGCCAGCATCTACAACGCCATGCCTCTGGCGGGCGTGCAGGCGCTGGTGGACTACATGCGCGACTTCGAGCGCGCCGGCGGCTGAGCACTCCTGAAAAATGAGCTGCCAGCGCTTGCCATTCAAAACATTCGTATGGATTTCATAATAAATACGAAGGTGGGGCAACGATAGCAGCTATCAAAATAATGGCAGACAAACCCATGAGCACCACCCCACAGGCCAGCCCCGCGCTGGCCGATCTGCGCATGCAGATCGACTCGCTCGATCACCAGCTGCTCGAACTCGTCAACCAGCGCGCCCGCGTGGCCGAGCAGGTCGGCGAGCTGAAAAAGCGCGAGGGCACGCCCTTCTTCCGCCCCGACCGCGTGGCCCAGGTGATCGAGAAAATCCAGTCGGCCAACCCCGGCCCGCTCAAGGGCGCGCATGTGGCCGCCATCTGGCGCGAGATCATGTCGGCCTGCCTGGCGCTGGAATCGCCCCAGCGCGTGGCCGTGCTCGGCCCCGAGGGCACGTTCTGCGAGCAGGCCGCCATCGAATACTTCGGCGGCGCGGCCGACCTGATGTACTGCGCCAACTTCGACGAGGTCTTCCACGCCACGGCCGCGGGCAGCGCGCAGTACGGCGTGGTGGGCGTCGAGAACTCCAATGAGGGCGTGGTCACGCGTTCGCTGGACATGTTCCTGCACACGCCCTGCCACATCGTGGGCGAAGTCAGCCTGCTCGTGCGCCACAACCTGCTGCGCCAGCTCAACTCCGCCGAAGGCATAGAGGCCGTGCTGGCGCACCCGCAGGCGCTGGCGCAATGCCAGGGCTGGCTCGCCAAGCACCTGCCCCATGCCGAGCGCCGCCCGGTATCGAGCAACGCCGAAGGCGCGCGCCTGGCCGCCACCAACCCAGCCTGGGCCGGCATTGCCAGCGAACGCGCGGGCCAGCAGTTCGGCCTGCACGTGGTGGCCCATGCCATCCAGGACGAGGCCTACAACCGCACACGCTTTGCCATCATCTGCCTGCCGCACACGCTGGCCACGCCGGCACCATCGGCCAAGGACTGCACCAGCCTCATCATCTCGGTGCCCAACCGCCCGGGCGCCGTGCACGACCTGCTGGTGCCGCTGAAGAAATACGGCGTTTCCATGACGCGCTTCGAGTCGCGCCCCGCGCGCACGGGCCAGTGGGAGTACTACTTCTACATCGACATCGAGGGTCACCCGGCGCAGGAAAACGTCGCCGCCGCCCTGGCCGAGCTGCAGCAGCTGTGCGCCTTCTACAAGGTGCTCGGAACCTACCCTGTCTCTGGATAAGCCATGTTTGAGCAACTTGGCTTGATCGGCTGCGGCCTGATGGGCGGATCGTTCGCGCTGGCCATGAAGAAGGCCGGCCTGGTGCAGCGCGTGGTGGGCTACAGCAAATCGCCCTCGACGACGGAGCGCGCACGCCAGCTGGGCGTGATCGACGTGGAGGCGCCCTCGGCCCTGCTGGCAGCGGCCGGCGCCGACATCGTGCTGCTGGCCGTGCCCGTGGCGGCCACGGAATCCACACTCAAGGCCATCAAGCACCTGATCACGCCGCAGGTGCTGGTGATGGACGTGGGCTCGACCAAGGCCGACGTGGTGCAGGCCGCACGCAGCGCGCTGCAGGGCCAGCTGGGCTCGTTCGTGCCGGCGCACCCCATCACCGGGCGCGAGGTCTCGGGTGTGGAGCACGCCGAGGCCGACCTCTACCACGGCCGCCAGGTCATCCTCACGCCCACCGAGCGCACGCTCACGGCCCAGCTGCGCCGCGCCGAGGAGCTGTGGACAAAGCTGGGCGCGCGCGTCTCGAGCATGTCGCCCGAGTCGCATGACGCGGCGTTTGCCGCCGTCAGCCACCTGCCCCACCTGCTGGCCTTTGCCATGCTGGCCAGCATCAACGCCCAGCCCCAGGCCGATGCGCTGCTGGCACTGGCCGGGCCGGGCTTTCGCGACTTCACGCGCATCGCCGCGAGCGACCCCAAGATGTGGCGCGACATCCTGCGCGCCAACAAGGACGAGGTGCTGGCCCAGTCGCAGCTGTTCAAGCAGGCGCTGCAGGGGCTCGAGGACGCCATGCTTGCGAGCAGCGACCAGCCGCTCGAAGACCTGATCACCCTGGCCAGCCACACCCGTGCCCACTGGCGCATGGGTGCGCAGCGCGGCCCCAAGGACGCCTGATGTTTTCCACCGAATTTCTCGACCTGCCGCCCCTGACCGGTGCCGGCGGCAGCGTGCAGCTGCCCGGCTCCAAGAGCATCTCCAACCGCGTGCTGCTGCTCGCCGCCCTGAGCCAGGGCACGACCGAGGTGCACGACCTGCTGGCCTCGGACGACACACGCGTGATGCTCGACGCCCTGCGCCAGCTTGGCTGCACGGTCGATGAGGCGGCGGACGGCCCGGTGCGCATCACCGGCCTGGGGGGCAGCGCGCCACGCTCGCCCGCCAGGCTCTTCATGGGCAATGCCGGAACGGCCATGCGCCCGCTGACCGCCGCGCTCGCACTGCTGGGTGGTGAGTTTGAGCTGTCGGGCGTGCCGCGCATGCACGAGCGCCCCATAGGCGACCTGGTCGATGCGCTGCGCCAGCTCGGCTGCCAAATTGACTACCTGGGCAACGACGGCTACCCGCCGCTGCGCATAGCCCATGCCGCGGGCCTGCCGGTGCTGGAGCTGGCCGAGCCGATCCGCGTACGCGGCGACGTGTCCAGCCAGTTCCTCACCGCCCTCTTGATGGCGCTGCCGCTGGTCGCCGAGCGGGACGTGGTGATTGAGGTTGTCGGCGAGCTGATCTCCAGGCCCTACATCCACATCACCCTGGAGCTGCTCGCGCGCTTTGGCATCGCCGTGCGGCACGACGACTGGCAGCGCTTCACCATCCCGGCGGGCAGCCGCTACCAGTCGCCGGGCAGCATCCATGTTGAGGCAGACGCTTCTTCAGCTAGTTATTTCATAGCTCTTGGCGCAATTGCAGCAAACCCCGAAGGCGAAAAAGGCATCAGAGTCCTGGGCGTGGGCCTGGACTCCATCCAGGGCGACATCCGCTTCGTCGACGCCGCACGTGCCATGGGCGCACACATCGAGGGCGGCCCCAACTGGCTGCACATCCAGCGCGGCGCCTGGCCCCTCAAGGCCATAGACCTCGACTGCAACCACATCCCCGATGCGGCCATGACGCTGGCCGTGATGGCGCTCTACGCCGAGGGCACGACGGTGCTGCGCAATATCGCCAGCTGGCGTGTGAAGGAAACCGACCGCCTCGCCGCCATGGCGGCCGAGCTGCGCAAACTCGGCGCGCAGGTCGAAGAAGGTGCGGACTACCTGTGCATCACGCCACCGGCGAGCCGCGCGGACTGGCGTGCCG
The DNA here is from genome assembly GCA_018242005.1 of Pseudomonadota bacterium. GTDB lineage: Bacteria > Pseudomonadota > Gammaproteobacteria > Burkholderiales > Burkholderiaceae_C > Alicycliphilus. Next base: position 9,689 of record JAFECU010000189.1, read on the forward strand.
CCCGCATCCACACCTACGACGACCACCGCGTGGCCATGTGCTTCTCGCTCGCGGCCTTCAACCCCGCGGGCCTGCCAGTGCGCATCGAAGACCCGAAATGCGTGGCCAAGACCTTTCCCGATTATTTCGAGACGCTGTTTGCGGTCGCCCGTGCCGACGCGGCCCAGGTTCCCGTGATCTGCATCGACGGCCCCACGGCCTCGGGCAAGGGCACGGTGGCCTCGGCAGTGGCCCGGCGCCTCGGCTATCACTTCCTCGATTCGGGTGCGCTCTACCGCGTCACGGCGCTGGCGGCCCAGCGCGCAGGCCTTGCCATCGAGCCGGCGTCCGAGGCGCATATCGCCGCGCTCGCGCGCAAGCTGCCCGTGCGCTTCGAAGGCGGCCAGATCTGGCTGGGATCGGACGACGTGAGCGACGCCATCCGCACCGAAGAGGCCGGCATGAACGCCTCGCGCGTGTCCGCCCTGCCGACGGTGCGCCAGGCGCTGATTGCACTGCAGCACGGTTTTCGCCGCTTGCCCGGCCTGGTGGCCGACGGGCGCGACATGGGCACGGTGATCTTTCCGACCGCGCCGCTCAAGGTCTTTCTGACCGCAAGCGCCGAATGCCGTGCAGAGCGGCGCTACAAACAATTGATTTCCAAGGGAATTTCGGCTAATATCTTCGACCTTCGCGCAGACCTTGAGGCGCGCGACGCGCGGGATCAGTCCCGCACCGTCGCACCGCTCAAGCCCGCGCAGGACGCCTTGCTGCTCGAGAGCTCGGCGCTCACGGAAACCGAAGCCGTGGCGCAGGTGCTTGACTGGTGGCAGGAGCGCCGCCCTTTTGGCTGAAAGCCGAAGAGCGGTTTTTGAGGCCCGCCAAGGCTCCCTCCGCGCCCCGACAGCGCATCGGCCTGGCGGTTTTGCAACCCTGACCCGCGGTGTCACACCGCAACCCCTCCGCAGGCAGTCCTAGAAACGGTGGCAATGGTGCTGCCGGAAACCTGTTTGCGGGCAAGGAAACACATGTCCGAATCTTTTGCCGCCCTGTTTGAAGAATCGCTGCAACGCACCGAAATGCGCCCCGGCGAGGTCATCACCGCCGAAGTCGTTCGCGTTGAGCACAACTTTGTCGTCGTGAACGCTGGCCTCAAGTCCGAAGCCTACGTGCCGATCGACGAGTTCAAGAACGACCAGGGCGAGATCGAAGTCCAAGTGGGCGACTTCGTGTCCGTGGCCATCGGCTCCATCGAAAACGGCTATGGCGACACCATCCTGAGCCGCGACACCGCCAAGCGCCTGGCCTCCTGGCTGTCGCTGGAAAAGGCCCTGGAATCCGGCGAATTCGTCACCGGCACCACCAGCGGCAAGGTCAAGGGCGGCCTGACGGTGCTGGTCAACGGCATCCGCGCCTTCCTGCCCGGCTCGCTGATCGACACGCGCCCCGTCAAGGATCTGACCCCCTACGAGAACAAGACCCTGGAATTCAAGGTCATCAAGCTCGACCGCAAGCGCAACAACGTGGTGCTGAGCCGCCGCGCCGTCGTTGAGGCCTCGATGGGCGAAGAGCGCGCCAAGCTGATGGAAACGCTGAAGGAAGGCGCCATCGTCAACGGCGTGGTCAAGAACATCACCGAATACGGTGCCTTCGTCGACCTGGGCGGCATCGACGGCCTGCTGCACATCACCGACATGGCCTGGCGCCGGGTGCGCCACCCCTCCGAGGTGGTCACCGCCGGCCAGGAAATCACGGCCAAGATTCTTAAGTTCGACACCGAGAAGAACCGCGTCAGCCTGGGCTTGAAGCAGATGGGCGACGACCCCTGGATGGGCGTCTCGCGCCGCTATCCCTCGGGCACGCGCCTGTTCGGCAAGGTCACCAACATCGCCGACTACGGCGCGTTCGTCGAGCTCGAGCCCGGCATCGAAGGCCTGGTGCACGTCTCCGAAATGGACTGGACCAACAAGAACATCGCTCCCAACAAGCTCGTGTCCCTGGGTGACGAGGTCGAGGTCATGGTGCTCGAGATCGACGAAGACAAGCGCCGCATCTCCCTGGGCATGAAGCAGTGCCGCGCCAACCCCTGGCAAGAGTTCGCACAGAACACCAAGCGCGGCGACCGCGTCAAGGGCCCGATCAAGTCCATCACCGACTTCGGCGTGTTCG
>JAFECU010000018.1 GCA_018242005.1 Pseudomonadota bacterium
CCGATCGGCCCGCCGATCAACGTGCCGGCCGCGACCGCGAACAGGAACACGAACAGGTGCACCTGTGCCGCCTGCACCGACAGGTGGAAACGCGTGATCAGGTAGAAGGTGTAGTAGCTGGTCAGGCTGGTGAGGTAGAAATACTTGGAAAAAATCAGCACCAGCAGCACCGCGATGGCGCGCCTCACGACATGCGGCGGCACGGGGCCCGCCACGGCCACGACCTTTTTTTTGGCCCGCGCGGCGCCCAGGTGGTTGCGCTGGTACCAGTTGCCTATCTGCCAGAGCACCGTGATGGCCAGCAGCGCCGCCAGCGCGAACCAGGCGATCGCGCCCTGCCCGTGCGGCATCACGATGGCCGCCGCCAGCAGCGGGCCGACGGCGCTGCCGGTGTTGCCGCCCACCTGGAAGATCGATTGCGCGAGGCCATGCTGCCCGCCCGAGGCGAGCCGTGCGATGCGCGAGGATTCGGGGTGAAACACCGACGAGCCCGTGCCCACCAGGGCCGCGGCGATCAGCACCACGCCAAAGCTGGGCGCCACCGACAGCAGCAGCAGCCCCGACAGCGTGAAGCCCATGCCCAGCGCCAGCGAGTGCGGGCGCGGGTGCCGGTCGGTGTAGAGACCCACCAGTGGCTGCAGCAGCGAGGCGGTGATCTGATAGGTCAGCGTGATCAGCCCGATCTGCATGAAGCTCAGGCTGAACTCGCCCTTGAGCATGGGGTAGATCGCCAGGATCAACGACTGGATCATGTCGTTGAGAAAGTGCGAGAAACTGATGGCGCCCAGCACGCGGTAGCGCGTGCCGTCCACCGTGGGTGCGATGGGGGGTGAGGATGTGTTGTTCATGGCGCTCACGCGGTGGAGATTGTCCCACTCGACTCGAAAGTCTGCATGCGACCCGTCACGTTGATCCGGAGTCCGGCAGTGGCGCGAGGCAGTTTGGCGAGGGCAGGGCGGGTTGCTGCGCAGCACGCGCCGGCCCAGGGCCATGCCGCGCCATAGACCCATTGGCCCGTGCCCATTGGTGGCGCCAGGGTGCTGCGCGAAAACACGTTCACCATGTGCAGCGCCTTTTCCGGCTCATTCAGAGCCGATTCGATGAGTGCCGGCGACACCTTCATCGGAAACGCCGTACCCACCAGCACCAGATGGCTGGCGCGCGCGCCCAGGCGGGCCGCGGCCTCCAGCGCGATCAGCGA
>JAFECU010000190.1 GCA_018242005.1 Pseudomonadota bacterium
TCCCGAAATGGCCTGGTGCAAGCCATTTGGGGAACCCCTCCAAGAGGGGGGGATGAATCAGCGTTGCAAAGCGCTCATCGCCAGCATCGGCTCCTGAGACACGATTTTCAGCAGTGCCGAGGCCGGCCCCGTTGGGGTTCGTCTCTGTTGCTCCCAGTCATGAAGTGTCTTGATGCTGACATGCATGAGGCTGGCAAAGTCACCCTGAGACAAGCCAGTGCGCTCGCGCACCTTCTTGACATCCAGAGAACTCATCGTGAAGCGGCGCGAAGCCTCGGCTTCGCCTCGCTTGATCTGGCCAGCTTCTCTCAAGCTCTGCACGAGATCGCCAAATAGCGTGCTCACCACGATATGGCTCCTTTCAAGAGCAGCCACGCCCTGGTGGGGGATGGCCCCACGGGGTTGATGAAGATGGATACCCGGCCAGCTTGCACTGGCCTGGCGCGCTTTCAGAGTTGAGCGCGCCTTGAAACCGTTCCATGGTTTGATGCAGAAGGTTTCCCTGAAGGGCCAAGGTCAAGGGCCACTCAGGGAACTCATCTGCGATGAGTTCCTGGAGCCTGCATTGTGCAAGCCCTCTTTGGTGCCGGTCAACTGATCTTCACGATCTGCCCCAGCCGGTCGCCCGGCGTGAAGTCGATCGCGTTGATCACAGGCACAAACCTGTCGAGCATGGTGATGGTCTCCGTCACGTTGCCGTTGTCATCGACCTGGGTGGCCACCGTGCGCTCCTTCTTTTTGAAGGTGTCGCCCTTGATCAGAAACACACGGCCGTCCTTGCTCTCGATGCGGCCGGTGACCTGTCCGGCGGCAAGCGCCAGGGCCAGGTGCCACTTGGTCATATCGCGCAGGGGCCTGCGGTGCTCCGACTTGGCCTGGCTGAACGTGGTGTCGAACCCCGTCCACAACAGGCTGTTTTGCCACCGGTCGAGCTCTTGCGCGAGCTGCGGCCCATCAAGACGGATGGCACGGAAGTCGAACTCCGAGCCATAGGCCACCGATGGAACCACATAGCGCTCCTGCGTCCACTGCCTGGGCAGCTCCTGGTCGTTCAGCTCGCCGGCCTGGGCGCGTGTCAGCATGTCCAGCACGTCCTTTCGGGGGTGCCCAGGCTTGCACTTGGTTCCCACGATGACGCATTGCTTGAACTGCTGCTCGGGTGCCATGAAAAACCGCAGGTCGGTGAAATTGCGCGCCAGGTAGGTGCGGATTTCATCGTCCAGGGCGTAGTGCGGAATGATGTACACCAACACCCCACCGATCATCAACAGCGGTGCGGTTCTCTTCAGAAAAGTGCGCTCCAGCCGTTCGGCCCGCTCGTTGGTGTCCGAAGCCACGGCTCCAGTGGCGTTGTCCTTCAATCCAAACCCATAGGGCGGATTCAGGAACAGCAGGCCCACTGTTCTCGGCTTGATCACCACGTCATGGATGTCCGAATGGATCACGCTCTGCACGATGGTCTTGGCATGCCAGGCACGTTCCTGGTCAAACTCGACACCGTAGGTTTCGATGAATGGCCCGTGGGGCCAGCTGTTGCACAGGCCCTGACACAGGTCAGCCAGGGCAGCGCCCTCGCCGCAACACGGATCGAGCATGCGGATCGTCCGCCCCTCACATGGCACACCGCCCGACAGATCGGGCATGAGCATGGGGAGGATGCGGCTCAGGGTCTCCCCGTCGGTCGGGAAGTAGCCGTTCTTGATGAAATTGCGCGCCAGGCGCTGGAAGATCAAAGCCATGGGGGTTCTCCTTGGGTTGTGGACAGGAGACACCCCTGACGGGGAGTCGCCCCGTCCGGGTTGAAAAAACTGGAACTTCAGTGATCCGTCAATCGAAGACGGGGGCGGCCTCAGTATTGAAGCCGACGACTTCAAGGGCCAGGCGAAAGGCTTCATCAAGCCCTTCCCACGCAATGCTTCCGCCCGTGGCCTCACCTTCTTCGTAGGCCGCAATCAGTGCCTCGCAGGCTTTGATGGCCATGCGCTTGCGCCGCAGCTCCACGACTGAAAAACGAGGAACGAAGTCACCTTCGATTTCGATCGCCTCGAACTCCAGCACGCCGTCATCGACTTCTTCGAAATCGTCACAGAGCAATGGCATCTCCTCGCTGTCGTCCCAAAGTGAGCCGTCTGTGGCTGCCGCATCGGCGATGCGAATCGCTTCCTCGGCGCTGTTGGCAGAGATCCCTACGGTCACGTCATGACGGTAGGGCAAGGTGTAGCTGACTTCAAATTTCTTCATGTTGATCTCCTGGTTTGAACAAGCGGAGACAACACCCCACGCGGGATGTCTGGCCCCGCATGGGTTGGTGGTAGAAAGACTCAATACTCAGATGGGAGCAGCAAGGTAGTCACCGAACGATCCCATTCGGTGATGATCCAGATCTTGGTAGTGGCGTTGATCTGGTAGGACGACATGATGCGACCGCCATGCTTGACGGCACGGTTGTTGGTCGCGCAATCCTCGGCGTCCATCTCGCCCCAGTCGCCCGAGACATGCCGGAGCACTAAGGGGGCGGGCCTGAGCAGCCCGTTTCCGACGAGGTCGCAGACGCCTTCGGTCATGCAGATGCTGCCGAGCTCAAACAGCGGACGCCCGAATGCAGAAGACGCGTTCATAGAAGCGGACATGGTTGTCTCCAAAGAAAAGTGGGATGCCCGCACCCGTTCGGGGCAGGAACACCCCGAGGGTTGAAAGAAAGGAAGGCCCGTGCAGCGCCGAAGCGCCGCGAGCGGGCAGGTCAGAACGACTTGGGCAAGCCTGCCTGCTTGAGCACCGCGTTGGCGGTGTGGCGAGACTTGATCTTGTGGTCAACCGGGAAGCGAGTCCCGGTATGTGGCGAGTACCAGATGTCGTGATCGCCCTTGCCAGGACGCTCGAAACGACAGCCGGCAGCGCGCAACAGCCGGATCAGATCCGGTGTGAGGCTGGCGCCCATGGACTCAATGGAGAGCGCGTGAAGTGATGCCCCAGCGACGCGCCATCAGCTCATAGGTAACCGCATCATCCATCGCTACGCCATTGGCTTCGAGCAGCTCAGGCACCAGGTGCTGGAGCTTCTCTGCCAGGGCTTCGAGTGAGGCGCTTTCGGTGGCAAGACCCGGAACATCGTCCGAGGTTGCCACCCAAACGCCCGCCTCGTCGTCCCATTCGGCGTGAATGAGATAGGGCTTTTGCATGGGGCCAGTATAGGCCGGCATGCACAGTGCAAGTGCCATAAAACACCTCCTTGAACAGGTGGTGGACAGGAGACCCGCAGGGGCCAGCCCGTCCGGGTTGATGAAATGACGAATGCCTCGATCGCCATGGCGACCGGCTGTGTTTACAAGGCTGAACACAGCGCAAAACCATCTTTCGGTTGGAGGGATGGTTTCCCACAGCGCCCTGCTCTGCCTATGTGCAGGCCTGACGCTGTGGGAACCCATCCGTGGGTGGGTTCCGGGTTGAGGCTTAGACCAAGCCTTGCTCGGCCAGGCTCAATACCTGCATCGGCGTGACGATGAAGTGATCGA
>JAFECU010000191.1 GCA_018242005.1 Pseudomonadota bacterium
AGTTCACAGAAAGCCGACATCATGGCGGACACCCACCAAGAGAGCGCAGGCGCGGATTTCGACCTGACGCAGTTCTATCAAATCTTCTTCGAGGAGGCCGCCGAGAACCTGGACCAGATGGAGCAGATGCTGCTGAACCTGGATCTTGATGCCGCCAATGACGAGGAGCTCAACGGCATCTTCCGCTGTGCCCACTCCATCAAGGGCGGCGCGGCCACCTTCGGCTTTGCCGACGTGGCTGAGCTGACGCACCACATGGAGTCGCTGCTGGACCGGCTGCGCCGCCACGAGCTGACCATCATCCCGCCCATGGTGGACGTGCTGCTGGAGTCGGCCGATGCATCGCGCAGCCTGCTGGCGCGCCATCAGGCGGGCGGCCAGGACGAGGCGCTGTCCACCCAGGACCTGGTGCGCCGCATCAGCGCGCTGGCCGCGGGCGGCGTGCCGGATGCGCCGGCTCCCGCCATCGCGGCCCCGTCGGTCGCGCCGCTACCCGAGCCCGAGCCCAAGCCGTCGCCGGCGGCCTCGGGTGGCCCGCGGGAGCTCGAAATTCATATCGGCCCGCTGGACCAGCCGGCCCTGGCCGAGGCGATCAAGGAGCTGTTCCGCGACATTCCGGGCCTGGGGCAGATCGGGGATCTGCCTGATGAGCGACCCGGCATGCGCCGCTTTGCCGTGCAGACCGCCTCTACCGACGAGGACCTGCTGGACCTGTTCGCGTTTCATGTCGCCAAGGAGCAGGTGGTCATCCGTACGGCCGGCGCCCCGGCGCCCGCGCCCCGGGCCGAGCCGGCGCCCACCTCGGCCGAGCCCTATGGCTTCTTTGCCGGCGCCCCAGGCGTGCCCGCCGATGAGGTGGCCGCAGCGGCCCTGGCTGCTCCCGCCGCCCGCCCGGCGGTCGCCCGCGCGCCGGCCGAATCCAAGGCGACGAGCCAGGCAGCCATAGAGTCGTCCACGATCCGTGTGGCCGTGAACAAGGTGGACCAGCTCATCAACCTGGTGGGCGAGCTGGTCATCACTCAGGCCATGCTGGCGCAGAACAGCCGCGGCCTCGATGCGGGCCAGCACCAGCAGCTGCTGGCCGGCCTGGCGGACCTGGACCGCAACACGCGCGATCTGCAGGAATCGGTGATGTCGATCCGCATGATTCCCATGTCCATCGTCTTCAACCGATTCCCGCGCATGCTGCGCGACCTGGCGGGCAAGCTGGGCAAGAAGGTGGATTTCGTCACCCAGGGCGAGGCGACGGAACTCGACAAGAGCCTGGTGGAAAAGATCACCGACCCCCTGACCCACCTGGTGCGCAACAGCCTGGACCACGGCATTGAGCCGCCGGCCGACCGTCTGGCGGCCGGCAAGACCGAGCATGGCACGCTGACCCTCTCGGCCTCGCACCAGGGCGGCTCCATCGTCATCGAGGTGCGCGACGACGGCAAGGGCATGTCGCGCGAGAAGATTCTCAGGAAGGCGCGCGAACGCGGCCTGGACGTTTCTGACAGCATGCCTGACGGTGAGGTCTGGAACCTGATCTTCGCGCCCGGCTTTTCCACGGCCGAGGTGGTCACCGACGTGTCGGGCCGCGGCGTCGGCATGGACGTGGTCAAGCGCAACATCACCTCGCTGGGCGGCTCGGTGGAGATCGACTCCGCCGAGGGTTATGGAATGCGCGTGTCGGTGCGGCTGCCGCTCACCCTGGCCATCATGGACGGCATGTCGGTGGGCGTGGCCGACGAGGTCTACATCCTGCCGCTGTCGTCGGTGGTGGAGTCGTTCCAGGTCAATCCGGACGAGGTGAACACGGTCGCCCAGGGCTCGCAGCTGGTGAAGGTGCGCGATGAATACATGCCGGTGATGTCGCTGGAGCGCATCTTCGACGTGCCGCGCCCCAAGGCCGGCGGCAGCACCATCATGGTCGTGGTGGAGGCCGACGGCAGCCGCGTGGCGGTGCTGGTCGATGAGCTGCTGGGCCAGCACCAGGTGGTGGTGAAGAACCTGGAGACCAATTACCGCAAGGTGCCCAACGTGTCGGGCGCCACCATCCTGGGCGATGGCACGGTGGCCCTGATCCTGGACACGGGCGCGCTGGTGCGCCGCGCGCGCCATTGATGTGAGCAACGCAGAGCAACGAGGAGTGAGCGCATGAACATGGTGGACAAGGGCATAGAGGTTGTGGCGGCCGGCGCCAGGGAATACCTGACCTTTCGCCTGGGCCAGGAGGAGTACGGCATAGACATCCTCAAGGTGCAGGAGATTCGAGGCTACGAGGTACCCACGCGCATCGCCCATGCGCCGGCCTTCATCAAGGGTGTGATCAATTTGCGCGGCACCATCGTCCCCATCGTGGACATGCGCATGCGCTTTTCCTGCACTCAGGTCGAGTACAGCAGCCTGACGGTGGTCATTATCCTGAACCTGCGCGAGCGCGTGGTCGGCATCGTCGTGGACTCGGTCAGCGACGTCATGGAGCTGGCGCCCGAGCAGCTGCGCTCGGCGCCGGACATCGAGAGCAGCATCGACACCCAGTGCATACGCGGCCTGGGCTCCGTGGGCGAGCGCATGCTCATCCTGCTTGACATCGAACGCCTGATGGCGGGCGCCGACATGGGACTGGCGACGGCCGGACTGTGATGCACGCCTACACCTTGCCCCGACCGGTCGGGCGCGGCGTGCCTGTGCGCGCGGCGGAGGCCCAGCCGGCATCCGGCATGGCCGCGGACGCGGGGGACGAAGGGCGCGAGTTTGCCTGGACTCAGGCGGATTTCTCGCGCGTGCGCTCCCTGATCTACCAGCGCGCCGGCATCAGCCTGCATGAGGGCAAGCATGCCATGGTCTACAGCCGGCTCTCGCGTCGTCTGCGCGAGACCGGGCATTCGAGCTTTCACGGCTACCTGGGGTGGCTGGAGAGCGGCGACGGGCCCGAGTGGCAGGAATTCGTCAACGCCCTCACCACCAACCTGACGGCCTTTTTTCGCGAGCAGCACCATTTCGAAGTCCTGTCCGCACTGCTGCGCACGCGTCCCGCGGGGCCCTGGAGCGTCTGGTGCAATGCCGCCTCTACCGGCGAGGAGCCTTATTCCATCGTCATGACGGCGCTGGAGTCGCTCAGTCCCCAGTCCCAGTTCAAGCTGACGGCCAGCGACATTGACTCGCGCGTGCTGGCCACGGCGGCCAGGGGGGTGTACCGGCTCGATGGCCTCAAGGGCCTGAGCCAGGATCGGCTGCAGCGCTTCTTCATGCGCGGCAAGGGCGTCAATGCCGGCCTGGCGCGTGTGCGCCCGGAACTGCGCCGCGCCATCGAGTTTCTGAGCGTCAACCTGGTGCGCGACGACTGGCCGTTTCGCGAGCCCTTCGACGCGGTGTTCTGCCGCAATGTGATGATCTACTTCGACGCCCCCACACAGCGGCGCGTGCTCGAACGCATGCACCGCGTGCTCAAGCCCGGAGGCTTGTTGTTCGTGGGCCATGCGGAAAACTTCAGCGATGCCCGCGACCTTTTTGCGCTGCGCGGCAAGACAGTCTACGAGCGCCTGTGAGGGGCCACCACATGCCACCAAGACATGACGCGCCGCCACCGGGCGCCCTCGCCGAGCGCAGGCGCGTGCCACGCATCGCGCCCCTGGGCCAGGAGGCGCCGGCGGCGCTAGAGCCCTCGCTGCAGCAGCTCAAGGCCCAGACACGCAGGCCGGGCGAGGCCTCGTTTTTCTTTTTCGATCATCATTTCCAGCACAACGCCGTGAAGGTGCTGCCGGGCGAATACTTCGTCGCGCGTGAACAGCTGACCATCATGACGGTGCTGGGTTCGTGCATTGCCGCCTGCCTGTGGGACAGCCGCATGCGCGTGGGCGGCATGAACCATTTCATGCTGCCCGAGGGCGATAGCGCCGACATCTCGGGGCGCTACGGCTCCTATGCCATGGAGCTATTGATCAACGAGATGATGAAGCTGGGCGCGCGCCGAGAAACCCTGCAGGCCAAGATCTTTGGTGGCGCACAGGTCATGCACAACTTCACCACCCTGAACGTGGGCGAGCGCAACACGCGCTTCGTACAGGACTACCTGGCGACCGAACGCATCCCCGTGGTCTCGGAGGACGTGCTCGACATTCATCCGCGCAAGGTGGTGTTCTTTCCGGTGACGGGCAAGGCCATGGTCAAGCGGCTGGCGCATACCCATCCTGAGTCGCTGACCCAGGAGCTGCGCGGCAATGCGGCCACGGTGGTGCGGGCCACCAGCGGCGGCTCGGTTGATCTTTTCTGACAGTCGACAAGGCACAACAAGGACTAGAGGGTATGAGTGGCAAGATCAGGGCGATTGTGGTGGACGACTCGGCGCTGGTGCGCAGCCTGCTGTCGGAAATCATCAACCGGCAGCCGGACATGGAGTGCATAGGCACGGCCAACGACCCGCTGATTGCGCGCGAGATGATCCGCGAGCAGAACCCGGACGTGATCACGCTGGACGTGGAGATGCCACGCATGGACGGTATCGACTTCCTCGGGCGCCTGATGCGCCTGCGGCCCATGCCGGTGGTGATGATCTCCACGCTGACCGAGCGTGGCGCCGAGGTGACCATGAAGGCGCTGGAACTGGGCGCCGTCGATTTCGTGGCCAAGCCACGCGTTGGGCTGGCCGGTGGCCTGAACGAACTGGCCGCGCAGATCGTGGACAAGATCCGCGTGGCGGCCACGGCCCATGTGCGTCGCGTGCCGGTGCGCAGTGCCAGCGCCATCGTGCACCCGGAGAGTGGCGCACCGGCGGCCGCGCCGCCGCAGGCCGCATCTGCAGCGCTGGGCCGCCTGTCCACCGAAAAGCTCATCTGCATAGGTGCCTCTACCGGCGGCACCGAGGCCATTCGTGAGGTGCTGGTGCACATGCCGGCCGATTCGCCGGCCATCGTCATCACCCAGCATATGCCGCCGGGTTTCACCACCAGCTTTGCGACGCGACTCAACAGCCTGTGCCAGATCACGGTGAAGGAGGCGGCCAATGGCGAGCGCATCCTGCCGGGCCATGCCTACATCGCGCCGGGCGGCAAGCAGTTCTCGATTGCGCGCAGCGGCGCCAACTACGTGGCCGTGGTCGATGATGCTCCACCCGTGAACCGGCACAAGCCATCGGTGGAGGTGCTGTTCAAGTCGGCCGCGGCCGTGGTGGGGCGCAATGCCTACGGCATCATGCTCACCGGCATGGGAGCTGACGGCGCGGCCGCCATGCGCGAGATGAAGGATGCGGGCAGCTACAACTATGTGCAGGACGAGGCCAGCTGCATCGTCTTCGGCATGCCACGCGAGGCCATTGCCCACGGTGCGGCCGACGAGGTATTGCCGCTCACGCAGATCGCGCCGGCACTGATCGCGCGGCTGCGCGCCTCCGCGGAACGGCTGCACCATCGCATCTGAGCGGCAGCCGGTTCACGGTTCGTCAGGCCGACAGTTCGGACCAGCGCTCCAGCGCCTGCATCAGCAGATCCTCGATCTCGCCGTCGCGCTGGTGCAGCGCCGCGGCACGTGCCCCGTCGCGGGCATACAGGCTGCCATCTTCGAGCTCGCCGCGGATGGCCTGTTGCTCGGCCTCCAGCGCGTCGATCTGACCCGGTAGCCGTTCCAGCTCGCGCTGTTCCTTGTAGCTGAGCTTGCGTTTTTGTAGCTGCTCACGCTTGTCTGGCGCAGGTTTGGACTCGGTTTTGTTTGTGCTCTTGTTTGCTGTCTGCGCGGTTGCCGCCAGATCCCGACTGCGGCGCGACTGTGTCAGCCAGTCCTGCACGCCACCCTCGTACTCGCGCCAAACTCCGTCGCCCTCGCTGGCAATGGTGCTGGTGACCACGTTGTCAAGAAAGGTGCGGTCATGGCTCACCAGGAACACCGTGCCGTCATAGCCCTGCAGCAGCTCCTCCAGCAGATCCAGCGTATCTATGTCCAGGTCGTTGGTTGGTTCGTCCAACACCAGCACATTCGCCGGGCGCGCAAACAGCCTGGCCAGCAGCAGGCGGTTGCGTTCGCCGCCGGAGAGCGAGCGCACGGGTGAATGCGCTCGCGCGGGCGAGAATAAAAAGTCGCCGAGGTAGCTCTTGACATGCTTGCGCTGGTTGCCGATCTCAATCCACTCGCTGCCCGGGCTGATGAAGTCCTCCAGCGTGGCATCGAGGTCGATGGCGTTGCGCATCTGGTCGAAATACGCCACCTGCAGGTTGTTGCCGCGGCGCACGCTGCCACTGTCGGGCTCCAGCTCGCCCAGGATCAATTTGAGCAGCGTGGTCTTGCCCGCGCCGTTGGGCCCGATCAATCCCACCTTGTCGCCGCGCAGGAGGGTGGCGCTGAAGTCCCGCACTATGGCCTTGTTGCCAAAGGCCTTGGAGACATGCGAGAGCTCGGCGACGATCTTGCCCTGGTAGCCGCCCTGGCTGCCCGAGGCAATGTCCATTCTCACACTGCCCAGGGCCTCGCGCCGCGCCGCGCGGTTGGCGCGCAGGGCCTCCAGTCGACCTATGCGGCTCTGGCTGCGCGTGCGCCGCGCTTCGACGCCCTTGCGGATCCAGACCTCTTCCTGTGCCAGCAGCTTGTCGGCACGGGCGTTGATGACGGCCTCCTGTGCCAGCTGCTCCTCCTTTTGTATGAGGTACCGGGCGAAGTTGCCGGGGTAGGAGCGCAGCTGCCCGCGGTCGAGCTCCACGATGCGCGTGGCGATGCGGTCGAGAAAGCTGCGGTCGTGGGTGATGGTGACAACGCTGCCCTTGAAGGCGATCAGCAACTCCTCCAGCCACTCAATGGAATCCAGGTCCAGATGGTTGGTGGGCTCGTCCAGCAGCAGTACATCGGGCCTGGCCACCAGGGCCTGGGCCAGCGCCACGCGCTTCTTCGTCCCGCCGGAGAGCGCTCCCACCAGCGCCTGAGGGTCGAGGTGCAGGCGCTGCAGCGTTTCCTCCACGCGCTGCTCCCAGTTCCAGGCATCCCAGGCCTCAATCTGCGATTGCAGCGCATCGAGATCCAGCCCCGAGCCACCGGACAGATATTGCTCGCGCAGCGCGATCGCCCGCGACAGACCGCGGGACGCGGCCTGAAACACCGTGTCGCCGGGCGCAAGATCCGGCTCCTGCGCCACGTAAGTGATGCGCAGGCTCTGCTGCACACTGAGCGTGCCATCGTCTGGTTTGGCCAGGCCGCCCAGAATCTTCAACAGCGATGACTTGCCGGCGCCGTTGCGCCCGATCAAGCCCACGCGTTCGGCCGGCTCCAGCGAAAAATCCGCATGGTCGAGCAGGGCCACATGCCCGAACGCCAAGTGGGCGCTCAACAAAGTAATTAGTGCCATGGCTGGAATTATCGACCGCGCCCCCAAGGCCGCCTTTGTGGGCGCCAAAAGAGCTGCGAGGGAAAAAGTTGCTCCAAAGACTTTTTTAAGGGAAAACCCGAGCTATACTTCGGGCTTCGCTGCAATGCACCAACCGCCAAGGACGGCGATTGCAGCGGCGGGAGAGATAAAAATTTCCCACCTTGAGTTGCAAGAGGGTTAAAAACCGATGTATGATTCAAGGCTTCGCTGATCACGGCGGCTGTTTGCGAAAGCGGCGGCTGATGGGATTGGCGGGGAGGTTGAAAGACCTTCAAGTTTGACGGGACTTTAAAACCTGTGGTAGA
>JAFECU010000192.1 GCA_018242005.1 Pseudomonadota bacterium
CGGTCTGCGTCCAGGCCAGGCGCCGCGGTGCATACAGCTGGCGTGCCGCATGGCGGGTCAGCTCCACCATGTCGGCGGCAGGCTGCTCGGGTGCGGCATCGCTGCTGTCGTCGGCCGCGGCGCCGGCCTTGGCTGCGCGCGGGTTCGCGGGATCAACGACGAACACCTCCAGCTCGGCCTGCGCATCTGCCGTGCTCTTGTCGGCCACCATGTCCATCGGCAGCTGCTGGCCGGTGTCGATCAGCTCGGCCACGATGCGAATGGGCGTGAACGGCACCAGGGCCGTGGCATAGATGGTGCGGTCGATGATCTCGATGCGCGCCACCCTGGCCATGTCGCTGGGCACATGCAGCGCCGCCGGGGCCGGCAGCGTGATGAGGCGCTCGCGTCCCACGGGCAGCGGCACCGCGATGGGCTGGCGCTCGAACACGGCGCGCTCGATGCCGGCGCGGGCGCTGGCCGCAGTCGCCGGGGGGCGGCGGGTACGCATGTCGCTCTTGCGTGCCGCGCTGGCCGCACGGCTGGCGGCGCCCGTGGCGGCGCCGGCGCCGGTGCCTGGCGAGCCAGGGGACGTGAGGCTCTGTCCCAGGTCGATGGCACCAGGCTGCGCGGCGGGCGCCGGCTCGATCATGTCGGCAGGCACGTTCTGCAGTGTGGCAACGGATACCTCCTGCGCCCAGGCGCCAGTGGCGCAGGACAGCAGCACGGCACATGCCAGGGCCGGGACTTGCCTGGGCTTTGAAGCAGTACGGGTCATGGTGGTGTTTCCTCGCGGGATCGGGATCACTGCGCCGTTGCAGCGCTGTGCTGCAGGGGCGTGGCCGTGGGCGTGGCGTGGGGATCGACGGCATCGCCCGTGGTGCGTGGCAGCGCGGGCGGCGTCACGATGGAGGGGAGGCTGGCCTCGGTCTTGCCGCTGCTGGCGTCCTGTACGTCGCGTACATCAAGCCGTTCGGGCCTGTGGCTGCCATAGCAGTCGATGGCCAGGCGCCAGGGATTGCGTTCCCTGTCCACGTCATAGCGCACCACACGGATCGGGTAGCGGATGAAGGCATCCTTGACGGGCTGGCCCCTGAAGGCCTCCATCAGCTGCATGTCCAGCAGCACCGTCCAGGCGGCCTGGCCATCGGGCAGCACCCGGTTGGCGGCGTAGCCCAGACCGGGGATTTCCGTCATCTGGCGCGTGCGGGCGCGGAGCTCGCCGGCCTGGTAGCGGCTGTCCAGGTCGGCTTCGAGCTGCGCCCGGCAGCTCGGCGTCACGTAGGCCTGGAAGCGGAATATCTGCGCGCCGTAGTCCGTGGCGCCATCGGCCTGCCAGCGGTTGATCTGCTGCCAGATGTAGTAGGCGAAGCCATACACATTCACGTCCGGCACCACGGCCTGGCCGCCCTGGAAATGCACGGTATCGCCGGCCTTCATGTCGGTCGCCACATGCAGGTCGATGGACTTTGGCAGGGAATGCGCGATGTACATGCCGACGCCACCGAGCAGGGCCACCAGCAGGATCATCTTGCGCAGCGTGGCGTTGTGGGAGCGCTCGGCGGCGAGCGCATCGAGTTGTTGCTTGCTGCTCATGGCTTGGTCGATTCCTGGGGTGGTTCGAGAGGACTGGCGAGTGACAGATCGAGCGAGCGACCCAGTGACCACCAGCCTTGATAGGTGATGAACCTGGGCTTGACGAGGCTGCGCTGGGCCAGCCACAGGTGGATGGCCTGGGTGTAGTAGGCGTCGGGCCGGCCGCGCTTGATGCGCGCCAGGTACAGCGAGCCGAACCACAGCGCCAGGGTCGGCCCGATCAGCGACAGCAGCAGCCAGACCTGCCACAGTCGGGTGGCCGAGAAGACCAGGCCGCCGATGATCAGGAACACCACGAGCGACACCGCGCCTATGACCTGGGCCTCGGGCATGTTCATGCCGTTGAGGATGGAGGGCTCGACGTTCACGCGATCGGTGACCGGCGCCTTGTGGCGCACGGCCTCGATATCGGCTGCGGCCTGGGAGCGGGTGCGGGTGCTCATGGCTTGATCCCTGAGGTCGGGCCGGTCAGGTCAGGATCTGCAGCGAGTAGGTGACCATGATCACCAGGAACACGCCGAGCACGGCGGCCATGATGAAATACTCCTTGAGGTCGGCGATTTCCGCACGGCCCATGGAGTAGGCGCGCCACTTGCCCAGCGCGCCCATGACCACGTAGATGAAGCCCAGCGCGGCCAGCACCAGGCCGAGAATGGTCACGCCGGCCTTGAACCAGGCGCCCATGGCGCCCAGCCAGTCGCCGCTGGCGACGGTGCCGCCGCCGATGGCCGAGCCGGGAGTGGGCATGGTCGGCAGGGCGGCGAAGGCCGGGCTGCACAGCAGGGCCACGGCGGGCGCCAGCATCAGGCGGGCGGACTTGTTCCGGGCGCGGGCAGCGAGATTTTTGAGAGAGAGCTGTTTCACGAGAGGTTCTCCTTGGAAGTGGGAGGGTTGCGAAAGCGAAGTCGGGATCTGTGGTGTTTGATGCTTTGGTGTTGGGTCTGCTGCGGCTGTCCTCCCTCAAACGATGACGAACACAACCAGCGCGACCAGGATCAGCAATCGCACCGAACCAAGAACCATGTCGCCCGTGGTCAGCCTGTCGTCGCGGTAGGCGTCGATGAGCTGCACCACGAACCAGCTGGCGACCACGAGGATGAGCGCCACCGCGATCAGGCCCAGCGTGGACTTGAGCACCAGGGGATCGATGCCCGATCCCGACTGGAATGCACTGCGCATGGCTGCGTTCATGTGTTGTCTCCGCGTGCCATCACTGGCGGTAGTCGCCGCGCAGCGGCGGCACGGGACGCGGCTGGCGCGCAGCATCGGCGTGGCGCTCCACGCCCTCGCGCAGCATCTGCAGGTCGCGCTGCAGCCAGTCGTAGCGGAACTTCACGCGCTGCCCTGTCGGCGCGTCCTGGGCGGCGGCGGACACCTGTGCCTGCAGGCGAGCGATCTCGTGCGCGATGCGCGCCAGGTTCTCGCGCTCGCTGTCATCGTCGCCGGCCTGCGCGCCCTGCGCGGCCAGGCCCGCGGCCACGAACAGGGCCAGCAGCCAGGCGCGGCGCACTCGGGCAGCGGCACTGGCGCCGGGCTGGCCTGCGTTGGTAGGAATCGCTTGGGACATGGTGGGTTCTCCTTGCTGGAAATCTGGTTGCGTCAGACGTATTTCTTGAAACTCCCCACCGTGGTGGAGAGGGTGGCGGCCACGAGCACGGTGAACACCAGCACCATGTAGGCCGGGTTGAAGCCGCCGAAGGGCCAGGTCAGGTACAGGCCAAAGCCGCCCGTCAGCGCCCAGGCCGTGTAGCGCTTGGCGTGGTGATAGACAAAGGAGCTTTCGCGCCCGCCCTGCCAGCGGCGCAGGTCGCGGCGCACCAGGCCATCGACGATGCCGACGATGCAGGCCAACGCGAATGCGGGCAGGGCGAACAGGGCCACCGACAGGCGCAGCAGCACGTCCTGCGCCACATGCATGGAAACGACAGCCCAGTAGCTGGCGGTCTTGCCGATGGAGCGCGTGGCGCTTTGCAGGCCCAGACCGAGCTGCTGTGGCGCCGACGCCTTGCGTTGGCTGGCAGGCGCCGCCGGCTCCTGGCCCGGCGCATGCGTGCGGCCGTACCAGGCCAGCACCCCCAGGCGCTCATAGGGCCAGGCGGCCCAGCCGTTGAGCCGGTGGGCGAAGCCTTCGGTGTCGTCGATCAGCAGGCTGCGCGGCGCCGCGGCGATGTAGCCCATGTCCTGCGCCACGATGCGCTGCGAATGCGCCAGGGCGCCTTCTTCCTTCCACAGAACGTAATGCCCGGCGAGTTCGATCATGACGCCGATGAACCAGGCAAACAGCGAGACGAAGATCAGGCCGAACGCCACTTCCAGCGTCAGCTCGACCGGGCCACGGGTGCGGGCGCGCACCGGAGCGCCGCCTTGGGTGGGGCGCGGCGTCATGCGGAACGCTCCATGATCTGGCCGAGCACGCCCGAATCGCCCAGCGCCCCGGACGGGCCATCGTCGCCGGCCCTGGGCCGGGCACCGGCCTCATCGGCATCGGCCAGGGTGGTGTCGATCACGCCGATACCGGCATCGCCCAGGGGTTGGCCGGCCAGCCAGCCGCCGGTCTGCCCGAGCCAGTCGGTTTCCCTGGCCCATTGCTCGCTCGTGCGATAGCGCTGCTTCATGTCCGAGGCCACCTTCTTGAGCGAGTCGGGCACGAACGGGTCGCCGCGCGAATCCGCCAGCGGGATGCGGATCTTGTAGCGCCGGTTACCCTCCAGCAGCGCAAAGGCCTGGCCCTGGGGCAGCTCCGGGATGTCGGCGGCCTCGATCATGGGCGCCTTGGTCTTGGTGACGATGTCGTCGTTGCGGCTGGTGAAATCCACGCCCGTGCCCTGCGCCGCCGTGTCGGTGACGCCCGACATGGGCGTCAGATGCACCACGTCCACCTGCGGCACCTGTTCGGCCAGCAGATTCGCCGTGGTCACGCTGCGCACGCGCAGCATCACCAGGTGGTTGAAGTTGTCCAGAATCTGGCCGGCCTTGGCCCTGTCCCCGACCCTGGCCTCGATGTCGAACATGGACTGGGTGTAGGCCGTGATCCGGAACCCCGAGCCGCCCAGCTTGTTCACCATGGGCACGAACTCCGGGCCGGCAATCTCGTTGACCTCATCGAAATGGCAGCAGACCTCGGGCAGCTTGAGCTTGCCCTCGGGATCATGGGGATCAAGCCCGCTCTTGTAGAGCTTGCCGCCCACGCTCACCAGGTCGGCCAGCATGGAGTTACCCACGGCCGAGGACACCACGGCGTCCGAGAGCGCATCCAGGCCCACATAGACGATGCCGCCCTGGCGCATCACGGTCATCCAGTCGAAGATCGGGCGCTTGTCCTCGGGATCGAAATAGTCCGGGCTGATGAGCTTGCCCACGGCGCCCGTGGTGAGTTTTTCCAGGAAGGGGCCGAGGCTGGCGATGATCTTCTCGTAGAAACTGCGCTCGTAGCTGAAGGCCGCGGCCAGGCCGGTGAGCACCTTGTCATCGAGCCGGGTTTCCTTGATCCACAGGAACATGGCCACCAGCTCGGCCGGCCTGTCCTGCAGGCTGCGCGGCACCGGGATGCCGCCCTTGACGCCGATCTGGGCCTGCAGCATGGTCACGCGCTCCTGCCAGTCGGGAAAGCGCCCCTGGGCCGCAAGACCCTCGAACACCATGGTGGCGTAGTCCAGGAACAGGCCATCGATGCCGGTCACGTCCTTGAGCAGCGACTCATAGGTCGGCACCCGGCCCAGGGCCACCTGGGCCTGGGCGACGATGTTGGAAAAGCGCCAGGAAAACTCCTTGAACGCGGCCGAGTTGCCCGACGAGGGCAGGGCGTTGGTGGCCCGCGTGGCCACTTCGGTAATGCGCGCGAAATTGCCGATGCCGTTGTAGCGCGCAGAAATATCCGGGTAGCCCAGGTGGAACAGGTAGAAGCGATCCAGGCGCCCGGCACGCTTGGCCTCGGCATACATGCGCAGCATCAGGTCGGCATCGCCCTTGGGGTCGATGACGATGGTCACCTTGCCCGCGTGTATGTCCTGCGTCGCCAGCATCTCCAGCAGCCGCGTCTTGCCCACGCGCGTCGTGCCCATGACGATCATGTGGCCGGTGCGCGCCGACTGGCGCAGGGCCACCGGAACCTCCTGCGGGGCGCCCACGCCGTGCAGGATGGGCGAACCGCCCAGGTCGGGATAGGCGCGAAACGGGTTCAGCCAGCTGTCCACACCGGCCAGCGCCCCCAGGGCGCGCACCATAGGCCGGGCCTCGGGCTGGCCTGCCGCCTCCTGCCATGCGGCGCCGCGACGGCGCAGAGACTGTTCCAGCCGTCCTGGCCGCACGAAGGGCTTGGCGTCCACCTGTATCGCATCGCGCTTGCGCTGCGTGTGCTGCTGCGTCCACTCAAAGCCCTGGCCCAGGTACAGCAGTTCCTGGCTCACCGGCAGCTTGGAGGGCGCCACGCGCGTGACCTTGTAGAACTTCATGCCATGCTGGTAGTGCATGACTTCCAGAGCCTGGCGCGTGCGTACCCAGGCAAAGCCACCGGCAATGGCGGCGGCGCCCCAGCCCAGGACAGGCGGCATCATCAAGGCCCAGGGCGCCGCCGCGGCGACCACGGCCACGCCCGCGGACACGCCGGCGCTGTAGAGCTCGATGGGCGGGCGCAGCAGGCCCTCCAGGACGGCGTGGTTCTTCATGGGGTGGGCTCCTGGGTTGCATGGCCGTCGAGCAGGATCAGCAGCGGCAGCACTGCCGCTCCCTGAGAGATCAGGCGCTGTTCCAGCCAGCGATCCGGGCCATGCGTGATGGTCAGGCTGTGCTCGTTGGCCAGCTGCTGCACGCGCTTGAAAGCCGTGGCGTCCTGCGCCGCCAGCACCACACCGCTGGCGCCGAGGCGGCGCAGTGCATCGGCGTGGCGTGCGAGCCAGGCCATGGATGCCTCGTCGGTGCCGATCACAAACACCGGCTCGGTGAGCCAGCGGCTGTCGAGCACCGGGCCGAGACCGGCCTTGAGGC
>JAFECU010000193.1 GCA_018242005.1 Pseudomonadota bacterium
AACCTCCTGGGCATGGCCCGTGCAGGTGTACAGGCCAGCGGCGAGCACCAGTGCGCGCAAGAACTGCGAAACAGAGGTGGCGACTACGGCTGGCGCTGCCATTGGCCGTTCACCTCGCGCACGACTGCGGGCAAGTCGCCGGGCAGGCCCAGCGACAGCCAGCGGCCGCCGTCGTGGTTGAGCGTGATGCTGCCGGCGCGCACGCGCGCCGGGTCGATCTGCGCGCGCTTGGCCCAGTCGCGGATGCGCGCGTCATCCTGGCGGCTGCCCACCATGTACAGGTCGAACTCCGCGCCCGAGGATTGCAGGCGCTGCACGAGCTGTCCGCAGGCTGCGCAGCCGTCCTTGACGAACACCGCCATGCGGCCGCTGCCGCGCAAGGGACTGCTGGATGTGCCGGCGCCCGGCTTGTCGTCGGGCAGGTTCACGCGCTGCATCCCCGGATTCAGGCGCTGCCAGGCCTCGTCGTAGGCGCGCTGGTAGGCGAGCAGCTTCTCGACGCGGCGCGCTTCCACCTGCACCTGCAGTTCCGCATAGCGGCGCCGTTCTTCGTCCGTGCGAGCTTCGATGCCCAGGGCGGACAGCGGGTCCAGGTTGGGCGAGTAGATACCCAGCGGCCCATCCATCAGCTCGCGGTAGCGTGCCCATTCTTGTGGCTGCAAGCCCCATTCGGTTGCCACCCGGTCGTCCAGCACGCGGGCGGCCAGCGGGCGCTCCTGGCTCTGTGCGTTGCGCGCCGGGGTCGTTGCGGGCTGCTGCGCCCAGGCGGGCCATTGCGACGACGCCACCAGGACCGCGAAAAGGAGGATCGACGGCTTCATGGGGTGCTCCGGTCAGGGAATCGCCACGCGGCGGGTGTGGTTGCCGGCCTGGAACACTGCGGTGTTGCCCTCGATCGCCTGCAGGCGCCACGGGCCGACCGCATCCCCGGGCAGCAGCACCTGAAGTTGGGCGGGCGTGAAGTCCCCGGTGCTCGGCGCGACGGACACGCTGCGCTGGCCGGCGCGCAGTTCGGCGCCGACGACGCGGAATGACAGCGGCGACAGCTCGGTCTTGGAGGCGGCGGACGTGCGCGATGCGCGCCGCTGGGCGGGTGCGGTGGCACGTGCGGCGGCTTGGCGCGCCTTGATCTGCTCGACCTCCGCGCGAAGCGCCTGGAGGTCGTCGGCCGCTGCGTAGCCACTGAGAGATTTCTCGACCTGGGCCGCGCGTGCTTCCAGGATCTGGCGGGTGTCTTTGAGGTCAGCGTCCGTCGCGACGGCCGGGCGCTGCTGGATGGCCTCGATCGTCTCGGCCAAGCCAGTTGCCTGCACTTCCAGGCGTTGCAGGCGGGAATCCAGCCGCTCCTGGTCGGCCTGGTCGCTGAGGGCCTGGTAGCCCAGGGCCACCAAGACGCTGAGGAAGACCAACCAGAGCCACAGAAGGCTCTGCACCACCACGACGGCGCCCGGGCGCCGGGCAGACTGTGGGGAGCTCATGGCTGGCCTCCCGAAACCGAAGGCTCCAGCGGGAACGTCTGCACCGCCTCGGCGGCGGGTGGCTCGGATGCGGGTTCGATGACCGCGCTGTCGGCGGGCCGTTCGAAGCAGATTTGCCGTGCGCGGTCATCCGCGTGCAGTTCCCAGGCCGGGCCAGCCAGCGTGAGCAGCGCATCGCGCAAGGTCATGGGGCCGAGGTGCAGGTGCGCCGCCGGCAGCGGCAGCGCGTACAGCTCGATTACCGCGTGTGCCGTCTGGCACAGGCTGTAACCGCTACGCTTGAGCACATGCCGCAGCCCATCGCCGACGGTGGCACGGGCATCTTCGGGCATGGACACGTCGATGGTCTGCAACAGCAGGTCGCGCTGCGCCGCTCTGGGTGCCAGCTCGACCAGCGTGTAGCGACCGTAGCGCACGACGGGGATGTACTCGGGCGCCTCGGGTTCGGGCGCGGCCGAGACTTCCTCGATGGCATCAGGTGCGGGCGGCGCAGTCGTCGTAGCGCAGCCGCCAGCCAGCACCGACCAGAGCAGGCCGAGGACTCCAGCCAGCAGGCGGCGTTCGGGATGGTGAAACCAAGGTGGAGAGGGGCACATAAGCTCGGCGTCCTGAAACATCGAGCCCTCACCATCGCCGCTAAGACCCGGGGCAGCAGCAAACAATGCGAACCACGCTGCGTCCGATTTACCGGCAGCGGTCTAGTCGAACAAAAGCGGCCTTGAGGGGGCCGTAACGGAAAAGCTCGGTCGCGGTCGGCGGATGGAGGCCGGCCGCTTGACTGCTACTATTTGTTAAAACACCAGTGGACGGGGGCGTAAATGAGGGTTTCTCGGGTCAGGTTGATCAATTTCGCCAATTTCTCGGATGTTGATGTCGAGACGGGGGAAAGTATCGTCATCGTGGGAGAGAACAAGGTTGGCAAGAGCAATTTCATTCGCGGCCTGCAGTTGATCCTTGATCCGGGCTTGTCTGAGCGCGATCGACAACTGGGGCTTGAACATTTCTGGGACGGACTTGGCGAAGACAAGGTTGGTGCGACCATTGAGGTCTCTGTGGATCTAACGGACTTCACAAACGATCCCCGACTGATGGCTCACCTCAACGATTGCGTGATTGATCCTGGCCCACCCATGGTGGCCCGACTCACCTACCGCTTCCAGCCTAAGGCGGGCCTGGGGCGCGCTCCGGAATCGTTGAAGGACTATGAGTATGTGATCTTCGGTGGCGACGATCCCGACATGCGTATCGGCGGCGCACTCCGCCGGATGTTGCCAATAGATGTTCAGGTAGCCCTGCGTGACGCTGAGAAGGACCTTGCGAGCTGGCGCAATTCGCCATTGAGGCCGCTCATTGAGGATCTTGCCGCGTCGTTGGATGATGACGCCCGTGAGGAGATTCAGGATCAGGTCGACCAAGCACAGCGAGAGCTGGCTGGACACGAGGAAGTGGTAGCGACAGCAGAACGGATCAGCGAACGGCTGATCGCCATCGCTGGGGGGCAACATGCCGTTCCGGTATCGCTCGGACTTGCACCAACTAGAGTCGACGCGTTGCTGCGCAGCCTGCGGCTGCTGATCGACAACGGCGTACGCGGAGTCGGCGATGCCAGTTTGGGAACCGCGAACCTGATCTTCCTGGCGCTGAAGAGTCTCGAACTGGACCGCCTCGTTTCCGATGGAGAGCGCGACCACACCTTCTTCGTAGTCGAGGAGCCCGAAGCGCACCTGCACCCGCACGTGCAGCGTCTAATCTATCGTTACTTCCTTGGCACGGGGGCGGAAGATGGTGAGGAACAGCCACCGCTTACGACAATCCTCACAACCCACTCGCCACATATCGCAAGCGTTGCGCCGATCAGATCTATTGTTCTGCTGCGCCATGACACAGCGGAAGGCAAGACTGTCGCGGTCTCGACAGCAAACGCACCTTTCACGCAGCGGGATGAAGAGGATCTTCAACGTTACATTGACGTCACTCGCGGCGAGATTTTCTTTTCTCGGGGGGTGATTCTGGTCGAAGGCGACGCCGAGCGCTTCATCGTTCCCGCGTTTGCCGAGGTACTCGATATTCCCCTCGATATGCTTGGAATCACTGTGTGCTCGGTGGGGGGGACTAACTTCACCCCGTATGTGAAGCTACTGGGCCCTGAAGGACTCAACATTCCCCATGTGATCCTGACGGACCGGGATCCAACCAATGGTAATCATCCATTGGTTCGCAGGCGGCTTATCAATGTCCTTGACGTGATTGAGGGCGGTGTCGATCACGAAAACTTGGATGCGGATGAAGTGATCGAGCTTGCCGAGCAGTACGGATACTTCGTCAACGAGAACACGTTGGAGCCCGAACTATTTGCAGGTGGACTGGCGCAGGACATGCAGGAGGTAATTCGGGAGGAACTGCCGCGATTAAGGAGAGAAACTCTGAATGCCTTGCAGCAGTGGGTGGACGATCCTGATCAGGTTGATGAAGACTGGCTGCTCAGATTGATCGAGAGGATCGGAAAGGGGAGGTTTGCGCAGGCACTTGCACCGTCGGTGTCACAGGACGTTTGTCCGGCTTACATTCGTTCCGCTCTGGAGCATATCCGTGACGCCATCGCGTAGTGTCAGCACAGCCTACTTGGCTCAGGCTGCCGAACTGGCTGGGAATCCGGGTCAGTTGGCAGCCTACAACTCTCAAGGACATTGTGTGGTACTCGCCGGTCCCGGGAGCGGTAAGACCAAGACACTCGTCCTAAAGCTCGCCCGCATCCTAGCCGAAGACGTCGAGGCCCCTCGTGGCGTTGCGTGCATCACTTATAGTCAGGAGTGCGCTCGCGAACTCGCTCGCCGAATTGAAAGCTTGGGACTTCAGCAGGCACCTAATCTTTTCATTGGTACGGTCCTTGGGTTCTGTCTGCGTCATCTCTTGATGCCGTATGGACGCCTGGCCGGCCTGCCCATATCTTTCCCACTTTCGGTGGCCACTCAACGAGTCAGTGATCGGTTGTTGAAGCAAACTGGAGATGCGCTTTTCGGCCAGAACCATCCGTACAAAGTTATTGACCTCGGACGGCATCGCCGTTCCGTGCTCAATCGAAATAGCGTCGCTTGGCGTAGCGAGGAGGAACTCGCTGCCTGGGCCGAGACCTACGAGGCCGCTCTGCGCGACGAGGGGCTGATTGACTACGATGACATGGTTGTCTTCGGCCAACGTTTGATCGCCGAGCACGACTGGGTACTACCTCTGGTTCAGGCAAAATTCCCCGTGCTCGCGGTGGATGAGTACCAGGATTTAGGTGTAGCACTGCATCGCATCGTCAAACGCCTTGCCTTCGACGGGGGTGTCCGACTTTTCGCTGTCGGGGATGCGGATCAGTCGATATATGGATTTACGGGGGCTGATGGCGCGTTGCTCATGGAATTGGCGGCTCGCAGAGACATTGAGCCTGTCCAGCTTCAATTAAATTACCGTTCTGGTGCAGGGATCGTGACTGCGTCAGAGATGGCGCTTGGAGAAGCCCGAGGCTATCAAGCGAGCGATCCTGCGCGACAAACGACCATCGAATTTGTCCTGCGCCCGGGTGGTACGGCGGACCAGGCTGCGCACGCCGTCGCGCAGATCATTCCGGCGGCCTTAGCCTCCAAGCCGGGACGAACACTGGGCGATATCGCGATCCTATACAA
>JAFECU010000194.1 GCA_018242005.1 Pseudomonadota bacterium
GCAAGGCCTTTGGCAAACCCGTAGCCCCTGCCTGATTCCGTTTCCAAATCATTCGTGTCTAGGCGCGAAGCCGTAGACAGTGCTGCAGCACGACAAGGCGAAGCAACAACGACACGGGTGATTTAGAAATGGAATAACGCAAAAAAATCAGCCTGCCTGCGTATAGGCCGTGGCACCCTTGGGCACGTACACGCCCTCGCACTGGTCCAGGTATTCCTGCTTCTTGGCGCGCGGGTTGTAGAACTGCTTGTACCAGATGCGGGCCTTCATGAAGGCACCGTCGCTGGGGATGAACAGGCCATTGAGGCAAGGCGCCTTGTGATTCCACACCTCCATGTCCTGCAGGAAGGACTGCAGCACGGTGTTCTGGAACTGCGCAGCCGCGATCTGGTCTGTCTTGGTGGCCACGGCGGCGCCGCTGGGCGACTTGACCACCACGCAGTGCCATACCTTCATGGTGCCATCATCCACCGGTGTGTGGGCGATCAGCATGTAGGACTCCTCCATGCCGGTCAGGTGCGACGTCAGCAGTCCTGGGCCCTGGTAGGAGGTGATGGTGTGCAGGTCCGGGCTCACGCCGCTCTCGTTGACCAGCGTGCGGTGGCCACCGCACTGGCGCTGGATGGCATGGATGCCCTTGAATTCGTTCTCATAGCGCGCGACCGTGGAGCCGTGGATGGGGCTCAGGTGGCCGTAGTCGCCGATGTTGTCCACGACTTCCTGCGGGTGCTGATTCAGCATGCCCAGGTGATCCCACTTGGGGTGCACCCAGGCCGGATCCTCCCAGATCGGCAGACTGGGATGCTCCCATTCCGGGTCACCTCCCTCGGGGTCGTGCCAGACCCAGACGGCACCCAGGCTCTCGACCACGGTCCAGCTCTTGACGCAGGCCGATGCCGGGATGGCACCCTGGTGGTAGGGGATGTCGTCGCACTTGCCGTCGGGGCCGAAGCGCCAGGCATGGTAGGGGCAGCGCAAACCATCGCCGTCGATGTTCGTGCCCTGGCCGTCGATCACCACGTAGCTCGTCGTGTTGGGTGCCGCCAGGTGGGTCTTCATGTGCGGGCAATAGGCGTCCAGCAGGATCACACGGCCCGAGGCGCGCCCGCGGTAGAGCGCAAAGTCCTTGCCAAAAAAGCGCACCGCCAGAGGCTTGTAGGTGTCGAGCTCGGTGGACTCGGCGATCATGAACCAGCCGCGCGGGAACGTGAACTCGCCCAGGCGATAGTCTTTCGTGGTTGCCATATCAACTGTCTCCTTGTGAATGGAAAGGTAGGGTGATCTTCCGCGTCAAATAGGCATTTCGCATACCCTATTTGGACGATGGACCGGGCGCAGCCGGCGCAAAGCCCTGCTCACGCGCGATCTGCTGCAGTTCCAGCATGCCCTTGCCCTTGGCATAGGCAGGCGCTGTCGGGTCGGTGGCCAGCCACAGCAGCGATTGGGCGATGGCCTCGGGCGTCACGGCGCCATAGCGCTGCGCCAGCATTCCGCCGTCGCCCAGCGTCGCGGTGACGGCCTCGGTCGAGACCACACCCGGGTTCACGCTGTAGGCGCGCAGGCCTTGTTTGCCAAGTTCGCGGTTGATGCAGCCCGCCAGACGAATCAGTCCCGCCTTGGACGCACCATAGGCATAGCCCCAGCCGCCCTGGTCGGCCGGCAGCGGCGGGTCATACTGGCCCGCTCCCGAACAGACATTGACGATCTGACCTCCCCCCTGCTCCAGCAGCCGGGGAAGCAGGCGACGCGTAAGGTGGAACGGCGCCAGTACATTGCCCTGCAGGGTGCGCTCGAGCATGCCATCGTCCAGGTCCAGCAGCAGGGCGTTCATCTCGCGGTCCTGGTAAACGGCGTTGTTGATGAGCAGGTCCACGCGGCCGAAATGCGCAAGCACGGCGTCCAGGGCGCAATCGAGCGAGGCCTTGTCCATCAAGTCCATTGCATGGGCAAATACCTCGGCCCCCGCCTCACGCACGGCCTGTGCCGTGGTCGCCAGGCTACCCGCGAGCGCACTACCGTCGGGGCGCCGCAGCTGGTGACCCAGGGCCTGGCCCTCGACCAGCGTACGTGCGGTAACGGCCACACGCCAACCGGCCCGCCCAAATGCCAGTGCCGTCGCCGCGCCAATACCCCGGCTGGCGCCGGTAATCATCACTACGGGAGAGCTAGCCACCACCTATCCTTTCACCCATCAAGCCGCAACCGCAGAACCCGCCGCCAGGGACCTGCGCCGCAGAACGTAGGGGCCGACGGCGCCCCACATCCAGAGCGCGCCCGGGAGCATCAGGCTCATGAGGCCCACCAGCGCCCAGCGCAAGGCACCCTCGCCCAGGCTGGGCAGCAGCATGTCGCTCAGCACCCCGGTCACCAGTGGGCCAAAACCACTGCCGAACAGGGTCACGAAGAAGTTCAGCAAGGCCACCGCCACGGCACGCTCGGAAGCACTCACCATCTGGCTGACCGCGCTGTAGGAAAGCGATGGCCACCAGCTGGCAAAAAAGGCGAACAGGGGCGCAAACAGCAGGGCGTGGGGCACACGCAGGCTGCCGAGCATCCAGTGCCCTCCCTCGGGCCACAGGATGAAGCCCAGTGCACAAGGCAGGGCCAGCAGCATCCCGAGAGTGGGCAAGCCGAGCTGCCAGCGCTCGCTGCGGCGCACCAGGCGGTCACACAGCCAACCCGAGAACAGAGCACCGAACACGGCACCCACGCCACTGGCCACGCCGAACAGCAGGCCTGCATGCGCCAGGCTCAGGCCATGGGTGCGCACCAGGAAGCTGGGAATCCACACCCCGTACCCATAGCCCGTAAGCCCAGCCAGGCCACAGGCCAGGGCCAGGCGGCGAAAGGCCGTCACTCGCAGCAGACGCACCACCTCCTGCCACAGCGACTCGTGCACGGCGCTTGCGGCCGGTGCCGGGGCGCCGTCGAACGCACCGCGCCTGGGCTCCTTCACCCACCACCACACCAGCAGTGCCAGCGCCATGCCTGGTATGCCAAACGCGGCAAAGGTGTGGCGCCAGCCATATTGCTGCGCTATCCAGGCGCCCAAGGCCAGGCCGATGAGCACGCCGAAATGCGGCCCCATCATGAACAGGCTGATAACCAGGGAGCGCCGCTCCTTGGGATAGAGGTCGGAAACAGCCGAGATCGATGGCGCCATGCCGCCCGCCTCACCCACCGCCACCGACATGCGCGCCAGCAGCAGCTGCCAGAACTGTGCCGCCACGCCGCACGCGAGGGTTGCCAGGCTCCACAGACCGCAGCAGATGGCCACGATGTTGCGTCGGCTGTAACGGTCGGCCAACTTGCCCACGGGCACGCCCAGCACGGCGTACAGCAGGCCGAATGCAAGGCCCGTGAGCAGGCCCATCTGCGTATCTGTGGCACCAAACTCGTGCTTGATCGGCTCAATCAGCACGGCGATGACCTGCCGATCGATGTACGAAAAAATATAGACCAGCGCCAACAGCAGCAGACTCAGGTGCGTGCGCCAGGTCACGGAGGGTGGGGAGGAAATTGGCATGGCGCAATGGTCCCGGCAGGGGTCTTCCCTGGCATCGTCTTTTTGGACGATGGATCCACCGGATCCCTACGATAACGTGGCAGCAAATCACTCAACGGAGACCCTCTCGATGACCCTTGCCTCCTCCACCGCGGCACAGTATCTGGCCACCCAGCAAGCCGCCTTCCGCGGCGAGGGCCCCGTTCCGGCCAGCGTGCGCCGGCAGCGCCTGCAGGGCGTGATCGACATGCTGCTCAAGCACACGGATGCCCTGTGCGCTGCCATTGGCGAGGACTTTGGCGGCCGCCCCCCCGTGTTTTCCCTGATGAACGACATCCTCGGTTCGCTGGCCTCGCTCAAGCACGCACGCGACCACCTGGAGGGCTGGATGGGCGACGACGCTCGCCCGTCCGTGGCCCCGTTCGACAACTTTGGCGCCACCGCCTGGGTGCGGTATCAACCAAAGGGGGTGGTCGGCATCATCGGCACCTGGAACGCACCGGTGTTCACCCTTCTCTCGCCCCTGGCCAGCGTGCTGGCGGCGGGCAACCGCGCGGTGCTCAAGCCGTCCGAGGTAGCCCCGCGCACGGCCGAGGCGCTGGCCACCGCCGCGCGCGACTGCCTGGACCCTTCCGTGGTGGCAGTGGTCACGGGTGACGCCACGGTGGCCGCCGACTTTTCTGCCCAGCCCTGGAACCACCTGGTGTTCACCGGCTCGACCACCGTTGGCAAGAAGGTCATGGAGGCCGCCGCCAAAAACCTCGTGCCGGTGACGCTGGAACTGGGCGGCAAGTCGCCCGTGCTGATCGGCCAGAGCGCCGACATCCGCAATGCCGCCGAGCGCATTGCCGTCGGCAAGAGTCAGAACTCCGGCCAGCTGTGTGTCTCACCCGACACCGTGTGGGTGCACCGCACGCAGCTCGAGCCCCTGATTGCCGCACTGCAGGAGTTCTATGGCAGTCTTTACCCCGATCTGGCCACCAACGCCGACGTCACACCCGTCGTCAACGCCCATCACTTTGCCCGTGTCGAATCCTATGTGGCCGACGCAGGCGCACGCGGCGCGCGCGTGGTCATGGCGGGCGACTGGCCCAGCGCCGAGGGGGCGGGCCAGCGCAAGATGCCGCTGCGCCTGGTGATCAACCCCAAAGCCGGCAGCGAGATCACGCAACACGAGATCTTTGGCCCGGCCATGGTGCTGCGCACCTTCGAGCAGATGGCCGACGCCGTGCAGGAGATCAACCAGGGCGAACGGCCGCTCGCGCTGTACTACTTCGGCCAGGACGCCGCCGAGCAGCAGTGGGTGCTCGACCACACGCTCTCGGGCGGTGTATCGATCAACGACGTGGCCATGCACCCTGCGCTGCACGACGCGCCGTTTGGCGGCGTGGGTGCCTCGGGCATGGGCCACTACCACGGCCGCGAGGGCTTTCTGGAGTTCAGCCACCAGCGCGCGGTGTACAGCGCCGGCTCGCACGACCCGCGCCGCGAATGGGGCATGTTGCCGCCCTACACCGCGCAGTTCGAGCAGATGCTGCGCACCGGCCTGACTCCCTGACAAACGTCCCGCACAACGAACGAAAGCAATATCTATGGCACATCCCCTGTTCTCTCTCTCGGGCCAGGTGGCCATCGTCACCGGCGCCGGCAAAGGCATCGGCAAGGCCTGCGCCCTGGCCCTGGCACGGGCAGGCGCCGACGTGGCCCTGACGGCGCGCACCCAGGCCGACCTGGACGCCGTGGCGCAGGAGATCACCGCCCTCGGCCGGCGCGCAATCACCGTGGCCGGCGACATCAGCGACGAGGCCACCATGGACCGCCTGGTGGCCCGCACGGTGGCAGAGCTCGGCAAGCTCACCATCCTCATCAACAATGCCGGCGGCGCCGGCCCCAACCACCCGCTCAAGATGGGCGGCGCCGACTTCAGCGCTGCGCTGGTGTGGAACGTGACACCAGCCTATCTGATGATCCAGAAATGTGCCCCCGCCATGCGTGCCGCAGGCTCTGGTGCGGTGGTCAACATCAGCTCGGTGGCGGCGCGTTACGCGCAAAAGCATTTCAGCGCCTACGGTGCAGCCAAGGCCGCGCTGAACCAGCTCACGCGCAACCTGGCGCAGGACTTCGGCCCACATGTGCGCATCAACGCCATCGAACCCGGCACCATCATGACCGACGCACTGGCGCCCTTTTTGACGCCCGAACGCAAGGAGCGCATGATTGGCAGCACGCCGCTGGCCCGCCTGGGCCAGCCCGAGGATATTGCTGCGGCGGCCCTGTTCCTGGCCTCGCCTGCCGCGGGCTGGATCACTGGAAAAATTCTGGGTGTGGACGGCGGCGTGGAAGCGCCCAACTTCTAGGAGTCACAGCAATGTTCCTGACCAAACTCATCGCCTTGGTTGTGTTCGTATCGTGGCTAGGCGCGACTGGCGAACGACTGTATGACTGCATCGCGAATGGCTTTGTGACACCCCCGCAGGCCAATGACGAACAGACTCAAACCGGACGCTGGAGCATCAGCCAGCTGCGCTGGTAAGAATCCTCCCGGGCTACCGTCTGGCGACTAGGGCCTGTTAACGCTATGCACGGGGACCTCTTGCATAGCGTTAACAGGCCCTAGTCCGCTTTGACGATGGAAGCGAACACATCCTTGCTGAAAATGGCTGCCAACATCCACACTCAGAGGATTTGGCATGGGACTCCAAGGCAAGGCGGCGCTGGTAGGCGCCGCGCAATACAAACCTGAAAAGTACAGCAGCGCGCCGCGCATGTTCCACCTGGAGCAGGTGGCCGACCTGGCGCTGCAAGCACTTGATGACGCCGGCCTGTCACTCTCCGACGTCGATGGCCTGATCACCAGCGGCCCGCATTTCCACGAGGCCAGCAGCTTCGTGCCCGCCATGGCGGGGGAATACCTGGGCGTCGCGCTGAACTTTGCCGAGGTCGTGGACTTAGGGGGCGCCAGCTCGGTGGGTATGGTCTGGCGCGCTGCCGCCGCCATCGAACTGGGCCTGTGCGACACCGTGGTCTGCGTCATCCCCGCGCGCATGACGCCCATGTCCGAGCATGACGACCACATGGCCGAGGTGATGAAGGCATCGCGCTTTGGCGGCCACAGCACGCGCTTTGGCGCGCCCGAGGCCGAGATGGACCTGCCCTACGGCCACATGGCGCAGAACACCGGCTACGCCATGATCGCGCAGCGCTACGCCGCCCTGCACGGCTACGACGCCGCGGCGCTGGCGCGCATTGCCGTGGACCAGCGCTTCAACGCCTGCCACAACCCCGGCGCCATGTTCTACGGCCAGCCCATCACGGTGGACGACGTGCTCAACTCGCGCATGGTGGCCGAACCGCTGCGCATGCTGGAGATCGTCATGCCCGTGGCCGGTGGCGGCGCCATGGTGGTCACGCGCGCCGACAAGGCCAAGTCCTGCAAACACCGCCCGGTGCAGATCGTGGGCTGCGGCGAGCATGTGCAGACCAAGTCGCCCACCTACGCCGCCGACATGCTGGCCACGCCGATCGGCCCAGCCTCGCGCAAGGCCTTCGCGATGGCGGGACTGTCGCCGCGCGACATGCACATGGCGCAGATCTACGACTGCTACACCATCACCGTGCTGCTGACGCTCGAAGACGCGGGCTTTGCCGAGAAGGGCAAGGGCCTGGACTTCGTGCGCGAGCACGACTTCACCTTCAAGGGCAACTTCCCCATGAACACCCACGGCGGACAGCTCAGCTTTGGCCAGACCGGCAGCGCCGGCGGCATGACGCAGGTCATCGAGGCCATGCAGCAGATCCAGGGCCGCGCGGGCGCCCGTCAGCTCGCGCGCCACGACCTGGCCTATGTCTCGGGCACGGGCGGCGTGATGAGCGAACAAGGCGCATTGATTCTGAAGGGAGCCTGAACATGGCCTGGAACAAACCCCTGCCCCACCCCACCGAAATCTCCGCCCCCTACTGGGCCGGCCTGCAGGCGCACGAGGTACGGCTGCAGCAGTGCGGCCAGGGCCACTGGCTGTTCTTTCCGCGCACGCACTGCCCTACGTGCGGCTCGCGCCAGCTGGCGTGGCGCAAGGTGAACGGCGAAGGTCATCTCTATACCTACACCGTGGCGCGCGTGCCCACCATGCCCGAGTTCACCGACGAGATGCCGCAGCTGCTGGCCGTGGTCGAGCTCGACGAGGGCGTACACATCAACACCACGCTGGTGGGCGTCACGCCCGAACAGCTGCGCGTGGGCCAGCGCCTGCGCCCGGTGTTTGACGAGCGCCCCGGCAGCGCCACGCTGCTGCGCTTCACGCCCGTGGAGTCCAACCACTCGGACGTCATCTCCGCCGAAGGCGAACCAGCGGCCGAGCCCGAGGCACCCGCCGCGCCCGCGCAAAACCTGCCCCAAATCGACTGCAAGAATCTAGAGGCCATGCGCGCACTGGTGTCGGACGACTATTCCGACTGGTCCAACGACATCGTCGTCACGCAGGAATTGATCGACCAGTTCGCGGCCCTGTCGGGCGACGACTACTGGATACACACCGACCCCGAGCGCGCGCGCCGCGAAAGCCCCTTCGGCACCACGATAGCCCACGGCGCGCTGGTGCAGGTGCTGATGAGCCGCCTCAAGCTGCCCATGGCCTTCGAGGTCACGGGCTACAACAACATCGTCAACTACGGCTCGGACCGGCTGCGCTTTCCCTCGCCCGTGCCCTCGGGCTGCCGCATCCGTGCGCGCTGCCGCGTCAAGTCCGTGGAGCAGGTCAAGAGCGGCACCCAGGTGACGATGGAGATCAACATCCACGTCGTCGGCCAGGACAGACCATCGGTCATCAACGACCTGGTCATGCTCTACATGTAATCCGCATGCGGTGCGCGCGCTGCGGCGGCCTCGCCAAGCCATCGCATGCCCGCACGCCAACCGTCATCCCCGCGAAGGCGGGGATCTACGGCAGTGCCCCAACGACTATCCAGGTGGCTCCTGGATCCCCGCCTTCGCGGGGATGACCGGAGCCGATGCCCTGCACCCGCATCACAGAACCATAAGGCCCCACGCATGAGCGCAGCCACCACCCCACGTTCCCTGGTCACGCTCATGCTGGCGGCCAGCCTGGCCTCCACCATCGGCGGCCTGCCGTTCAACACCCTTCCGGTGCTGCTGGGCAGCCTGGCCGACAGCTTTGGCCTGGCGCCCGCCGACGTGGGCCTGCTGGGCTCGGTCTGCTTTGCCGGCTACCTGCTGGGCACGCTGGGCGCGCCCATCTGGATGAACCGGCTCAACTGGCGCTGGCTCACCGCCATCAGCGCCGGCGCCACGGCCGCCTGCTTTGCGCTGAGTGCGCAGGTGCAGGCACTGCAGGCCATGTATGTCATGTGGGCGGCGATTGGCTTCTTCGCCTCGACGATGACCTGCCTGGGGATGCGCGTGCTGGTCGAGCTGCCGCACAAGGAACGCGCCTTCGGCGTGCGCCAGGGCGTGGAGCTCTCCGTCACCGCCGCGGCGCTGTTCGCGCTGCCGCCGCTGGTGATTGCGCATTACCGCTACCCGGGCGCCGCCTTGGCGCTGGCGGCGCTGGTGGTGCTGCTGGGCCTGTCGGCCTGGGGCGTGCCCAGCGGCCCGCGCCCGGCGGCCGATCCTACCGGCACCACCACGCCGCCCCAGGGACGCATGCCCGCGGCGGCATGGATGGCGCTGGCCGTGTTCTGGCTGTTCCTGGTCGGCAACATCGGCCTCTGGGCCTTTCTGGAACGCATAGGCGCAAGCCTCAAGGTGGGCGCGGGCGAGATGGGCCTGGTGTTTGCCGTGCTCAAACTCCTGGGCAGCGTGGCAGCCTTCTTCGTCGCCGCGCTGGGCGCACGCGTCGCGGCCGGCATCGCCTGGGCGCTGACGCTTGCCGGCCTGACGGGCGGCATCGCCCTGCTGGCCACGGCCCAAGGGTTTGTGCCCTATGCGGCCGGCGCCTGGCTGTGGGAATTTGCGTTCACCTGCGGTTGCGTGCTGCAGACCGCCCACATCGCCCGCAGCGACGCCAGCGGCCGCGCCGTGGTGCTGGTGCCCGCGGCCTTCGCCCTGGGCTCCATGGTCGGCCCCGGCCTGGCGGGCAGGCTCATGGGCGCCGACGGCGGCCATGGCCAGGTGCTGCTGCTCGCGCTGCTGTCATCGTGCGTGCCGATCGCCGCGCACTGGCTGCGCCCCGTGCGCCGGCCGCAGATCGCGTGATCTCAGGTCCTTTTCGGCCTCTGCGCTTTTCAGGAGAGTGCCAACAGCTATCAAATGAATAGTGTTTGATGCATTGTGCGGGGCTGACCTGGGAGCGCGGTCTGCCCATGGACTCTGGCACTTGCCAGGGCGACGGCTTCCCTTTTGCGGGCCTGCTGCCTATCGTGCGTGACGGCTGCTCTCCGTCCCTCGTTGGAACCCCAAAATGGGGCTCAGGTCGCGATATCCATTGATTCGTCCGCGCATGGCGCGCGACGTGCGCCCAACCCGTCATCTCCGCGCATGCGGGGATCCTGGCGCCATCCAGGCCGTCGATACGGGTTACTGTGGATCACCGCATGCGCGAATGACGGCTCGCTGCTTGGAGCAAAAAAAAGCGCCGGGGCAGCATGCCGCCCCGGCGCCCTCAGAACTCAAAGTCGGCTTCAGGCCACCTTGAGCCCACGCGCACGCGCCATGGTGATGGCCGTGTCCTCGATCATGTCCTCCTGGCCGCCGACCATGCCGCGCCGGCCCAGCTCCAGCAGCAGCTCGCGCGCGGGCACGCCGTATTTGGCCTCGGCGCGCTTGGCAAACAGCAGGAAGCTGCCGTACACCCCGGCGTAGCCCAGGGTCAGCGCATCGCGGTCGATGCGGATGGGGAAGTCCATCAGCGGCACGACCAGGTCCTCGGCCACGTCCTGGATCTTCCAGACATCCACGCCGGTTTGAATGCCCATGCGGTCGAGCACGGCGACGAGCACCTCCATGGGCGTGTTGCCTGCGCCCGCGCCCAGGCCGGCCGCGGCCGCGTCGATGCGGTTGGCTCCGGCTTCGATGGCCGCCACGCTGTTGGCCACGCCCATGGCCAGGTTGTGGTGGCCGTGAAAGCCCAGTTCCGTCTCGGGCTTGAGCGCTGCACGCACGGCGGCGATACGCTCCTTGACCTGCTCGGGCAGCAGGTAGCCGGCCGAGTCGGTCACGTAGATGCAGTTGGCGCCGTAGCCTTCCATGAGCTTGGCTTGTTTCACCAGGCCTTCGGCACTGTTCATGTGCGCCATCATCAGGAAGCCCACGGTGTCCATGTCGAGCTTGCGCGCTTGTGTGATGTGCTGCTCGCTCACATCAGCCTCGGTGCAATGCGTGGCCACGCGGATGGTGTGTACGCCGAGCTCATGGGCCATCTTCAGGTGGTCCACGGTGCCTATGCCGGGCAGCAGCAGGGCCGAGACCTTGGCCTGCTTCATGAGCGGGATGACGGCGCCCAGGTATTCCTCGTCGCTGTGCGCGGGAAAGCCGTAGTTGACTGAAGCGCCGCCCAGGCCGTCGCCGTGGGTGACTTCGATGAGCGGCATGCCGGCGGCGTCCAGCCCCTGGGCCACGGATTTCATCTGCTCGAGGGTCATGAGGTGGCGCTTGGGGTGCATGCCGTCGCGCAGCGTCATGTCGTGCAGGGTGATTTTCTTTGTCATGGTGTGTGTCCTTGTCTGGGCTCCCTCTCCCGCTGGCGGGAGAGGGCGGGGGTGAGGGTGGCTTGCGGGCGCTGTGCCGACTCGCCCCCTCACCCCTGCCCTCTCCCCCACGGGGGA
>JAFECU010000195.1 GCA_018242005.1 Pseudomonadota bacterium
ACTCGGGAGGACGCGATGGGAGCTTACCTTGACGAAGTAAGGGATTTTCCTTACGATACAGGCATCGCTTTCAGGAGAGCCACCATGTCTGTCATTCATGAAGTTGCCACACTGACTTCCAAGGGCCAAATCACGCTGCCCAAGTCCATCCGGCAGGCGCTGGGGGTGGATACCGGCGGCAAGGTCGCCTTCGACCTGCGTGACGGCGAAGTCGTCGTTACACGTGCCGATGCCGAGCACGAAGACCCCGCTATCGGGGCGTTCCTGAACCTGCTTGCCCGTGATATCGAAGCTGGCCGGAACATCCGTGGTCTGCCTGAGGAGCTGGCTCGCACGATGCTGGAACATGCGGGTCACAAGGTGGCCTTGGGCGATGACTTCGATGAGGACGTGGAAATCTGATGCAGCAGCATGGCTGGACACTGCTATTCCACGACAACCTGATTGAGCAGATGATGAAGCTGCGCGCAGCCGTGCTACGCGCGCAGGAGAACGACCCGGAGGGCTTTGAGTCCAACGCCAATGTCAAGTTCTTCCGGACCTTGATCCAGTTGATGCAAGACGTGGTGCCGGGCGATCCGGCGCGCGACGAATATCGTCAGGGCAACACGATGGGATCTGCCTACCGCCACTGGCGGCGGGCCAAGCTCGGAAGACGATACCGGCTGTTCTTCCGGTACGACTCGAAGGCGAAGGTCATCGTGTACGCCTGGGTCAACGATGAACAGACCCTGCGGTCTTCGGGTAGCAAATCGGACCCGTATGTCGTGTTCGAGAAAATGCTCGGGCGCGGAAATCCGCCAGACGATTGGAACGCGCTGGTGCAGGCAAGCAAGCAGGATTGGAACAAACTGGAGTAGGCAATTCCTCATGTAGCAGGAGACGACCATGAACACGGCGACTCGTATCAGCACCGCAGAACGCCTCGGCCGCAGCTTCGGTCGTGGATGGCGCGCCTACGCGCGGGGCGAACGGCGGGTGTCGAACTGGTTGGCATCCAAGGGGATGCCGGTGGCTGGGGCCACCGCGCTGCTGTGGGGGATCAAGCTGGCTGCGCTGGGACTACTGCTCTACGTTGCTTTTTGGATCGCACTCGTGTTGCTGGCCTTGGCGGCGGCGGGATGGGCTGCTGCTGCCAATACCTCGGATGAAGATGAGTGGCCTTTCACCGACCTCACCGAGCTGCGCAAGACGCCGGGCTACGATCCCAATCTGTACAACGACACGTCGCACGAGTTGTACAACGACGACTGATCGGCCTCGTGCTACTTCAGCTTGCCTCCGGTGAGCGCCCCGGCGCCCTTGCCGCCAGCTTGGCCGGCGCTCTTGCTGCCATCGGAAAGCCCCTGGATGACGTGCCCGGCACGAATCCCAACCCAGGTGAGGCTCGCCAGCCAGAATCCCGGCAGGACCAGGAACATCGTGCCCATGACGAACATCAGGAGCATGTCGCCGAAGGCATTGTTCAATCCCACCAGCGGGTCGAAGTTCGTGTGCGGCCGGTTCCAGCCGAACCCCCAGCCATAAAGCGCATCCAAGATCGTCGAATCGACCCAGCGTGCGAGCTGGAACCAGAAGTCCGTGAAGAACAGCGCGAACTGCACAACGCTGACGGTGATGACCGTCTTCAGGTCATAGGTGCCAACGACCAACACGAGCGGGATGCAGATGACCAGCGCCATCTTGAGCAAGGCAAGCACCATCGGCAGGGCCTGTCGAACGACGTCCATGGCGGGAAACGCGGCAATGGCGCCGACTGCCATCCCAACATCGCCCGTGGCCCGCGTCACGATGTTCGGCAGCGTCTTGTCGATCTGGCCGCCGTAGTCGGTATAGACGCTGCCCTGGTTTAATTTCTGCTGCCGTGGTGACGCGATGACGCGGATCACCGAGTCGTCCACCTCGGCCCGGGTCAAGAATCCGGCCCAGCCCGCCAGGCGATTCAACAGGCTGGGGTCCACCTGGCCCAGCAGCCGCGCCCGCAGGCCGTTGCTGCCATCGGCCCACCACTGCCTGCAGGTCGGATAGCCTCCACCGCTGGCCACCTGCGCCAGCCCCGCGTCGCGGTTACTGTCGTAGGGCCAGTCATCGCGCGGCGTGCTGGAACGGTACGTGTCGTAGTAGCCACCCGTGTCCGTGAAAAACCTCGATCCGATCCAAGTGACGTCGTGCATCTGCTGCTCATCGAGATCCGGGCGCTGCATGAACAGCTTGGCGCGCGCCGGTCCGTAGCAGTCGCGCGAGAAATCCGCCACCTCCTGCGCCAGCACCGGGTCGTCAATGCGGGTAGAGTCAATCTCCATGCGCATCTGCCGCAGGTCTGTTCCACACGGAATCGCGGCAACCGAGGCGCCCGTGACGGCGCGCGAAAGCGCGTGCATGAAACCCCACCATACCGGCACCTTCGCCGACTGGTTGTTGAGCGTGCTGAACGACTGCGACCAGCCGGTGTCCGTGGGCTGCGGCACGCTGACCTGGCACTGGGCCGAGCGCGAGCTGTCGTATTGGATGGTGCTGAGGTCCACGTCGATGAACGGAATTCCGGCGAACATCACCACCACGATGGCGACGAACACCCGGTTCTCGATGCGCGCCGCCGAAAGCACGCCCTTGTTGCCTTCGTCGGCGCCTTCCGCACGGGCCTTCAGCCACTCCTGCACGATGACGGCGACGAAAGGCAGCGCGAATACCCCGCTGGATACCAGCACGGCCCAGATGCCGTTATTGACGATCCAGGACACCAGCGTCAGGTAGTACTCCAGGTAGTCGGTCGTGAAAAGCGTCATGACCCGAATCTCCTATCAGCCCTGCAACAGCAGGCTGGCCTCCAGCGCCACGATGGCGACGGCACCGGCGATCTCGCTGCGCACCAGGCGGCGACGCGCCTGCGCGTCGGTCTCGCGCGCCAGCAGCCGGCGGCGCATCCACAACCATCCGTAGGCCGTCGCCCCGTACAGGCACAGCCGCCACAGCAGGAAGTAGCCAGCCGCGGCCGCCAGCCACCGTTCCCAGCCGGCAACACTGCCGACCAGGTAGATGCCGGCGACGTTGGCGCCCACGGCCGCGGCGGCGATTGCCACCGTCCACAGCAGTGCCTTCGCGGCGCGCCGGCTGAACAGCCAGCGCGGACGCAGCCAGGTCGCGCTCATGGCCGACTCCCCGGATTGCCCTTCTGCAACTGGTCGAGACGGTCGGGCACCGGATCGCCCTCGTAGATGCCGCGCGATCCAGCCGCGCGCGTGCTGTGACGCTGGATGATGGCCATGGGCGAGTTGTTGGCCAGCTCACGACGCAGTTCCAACTCGGTCTTGAGGTTGCGGATTTCCTGATCGAGGGTGTCGCTCTCGTGGTTCACTGCCTCGACCGCCAACTGGTTCGCCGCGACGTTGGGTTCCTTCTTGCCGGTCAGCAGGGTCCGCTGGAGAAGCAATGCCTTCTCCAGAACCGACGACAGCGCGACCTCGGACGCCAGGCGCCGCGCCAGCAGGTCCTGGTCCGGCTCGTCGCGCAGCGCCTCGATGACGCCGCGCGTGATGGGCAGTGAGGTGCTGCCGGCTGCACGCAGGTTCTCGAACGTCGTGTTGCGCGTTCCCGAGATCAGCTCCTGCAAGGCTTCCAGCTTCGTCTCGTATTCCTCCTGGATCAGCGGCGTCAGTCCGACGCCGGGCACCGTCTCGGTCTTGGTGCAGGAATCGCAGGTGCGCTGCTCCTGCTCGCCGAGAACCCGCGTCGCCCATTCGATCGCTTGCTGCGGCGAGGTCCAGGTCTGGCAGGACAGGCTCGCACAACTGGCGGGCGTGATGGAGGACGTATCCGTCACGCCGCGGCCGTTGACCAGGTTGTAGCCCGCGCGGGTGACATCGCCGACCACCCGGATCGCGGGCTGGCCAGCGCCGCCGGCATTGCTGCCGCCGACCCAGGGCACGCCGTCGTTGCCGCGGCGCGTCTCGGCCTGCTCGATCGCCGAAACGGCATCCGTGCTCGACACGGCATCGCGCAAGGCCATGCCTTCGGCCATCTGGCTCCAGCCCAACTGTCCGCCCGCCATGTCGGCCATCCTCTCGGCCATGGCGCGGCACGTCAGCTTGGAGCGGTCGAAGTCCATCCGCGCTTGCAGCACGCCGTTGGTGAGCAGGTTGTAGAGGCCCGGATCGGCGCGTTGAATGATCAGCGCAGGCAGGGACGCCACGGCACTCGTCGCGCTCTGGATCACGTTGCCCATGATCTGTTGGAAGCCGTTCGTGATGCCGTTGAGCTGATTGCGCAGCGTGGTCTGGATGCTCATGTCGCCGCAGATGAGGTTGCTGTTCCAGCCCACGCCGACGCCGATCGAGCGCATGCCGGCCGCACGTCCCATCGA
The DNA here is from genome assembly GCA_018242005.1 of Pseudomonadota bacterium. GTDB lineage: Bacteria > Pseudomonadota > Gammaproteobacteria > Burkholderiales > Burkholderiaceae_C > Alicycliphilus. The sequence goes on from JAFECU010000195.1 coordinate 4,361, forward strand.
CACCGCACTGCCGCCACCGATGGAGTACATCACCTCATCACCGATGACGGGGCCGCTGGTCTGGAAGCCGGTCTGCGCCCACGCGAGCCCGCAGCCCAGAGCAAGCGCGCCGGCCAGTGTGGTCGGGCGCAGCAGGCGGCGCGCCTTGGTCGAAAGGTTCATCAGTTCAGGACGCTTCATCGCCGTACCCTCAATTGAAATCGACACTGCCGAGGAACACCTGGCCCCGGCGCTCGCAGCACGAATACGGCCGCCACAGCGCCCAGGCGTAGTCGCCCTGCTGGGCCTGGGTCAGGAAGCCGGTGCGCGGGAAAACCGAGCAGGACGAGGACAGGACTGGCGTGAGTTCCTGCCACTTGCCGGTCGAGGCATCGCCCTCCATCAGCGCGCCGGCCGGCCAGTAGCCGTCGCTGGAGTTGGCGAGTAGCGGTTGATAGACGTGGATCTGCCCGCGGCGCGTGACGACATCGCCCGCGCGCTGGGCCACCACGGCGCCGGCCTTGTGGTCGTCGGTCTGGTGCAGGAAACCGCCGCGGGGATACACATTGCCCCAGAGGTTCAGGGTGGTACGCCCGCCGACCTCGCGCATGCCCGGAATCAGCGCTTCCGGGTAGGCCATCTCGGGCACGTTGTAGCGCCAGGCCAGCGTATCCAGAGTGCTGAGCAGATACGGCATGAATGCCGTGCCCGCGCCTTCGCAGAAGTAGCCGGAAGACGAGACGAACTGGTTGAACACCTCCACGCCGGGGTGACCGATGACGTCCGCGTTCTTGAACTTCGCGAGATTGTTTTCGTGGTCTTCGTTCGTGGTTCCGTCCCCGCCGGCCTGGGCCGAAGGATTGGGCGTGCTCATGGCGCGCACCTCAACCCAGGGGTTCTCGCCGGTGTTCGAGTACGACGACACCACCGCATCGGGGATGTAGTGGCGCACCTTGACGGAGGTGCGCACCGTGCAGCCCGTCCACGTGCAGAAGAGCCAGTAGCAGATGCCTACCACGCGGTACTCAAGGCAGTCTGGCGACGCCACCGAACCTACGATGCTCGCGGTATTCACGGCGTAGCTGCTCGTGGCGCCGAGCAGCAGAACGGAGGCGACTACCCCGCGCAGACGGCGCAGAAGATCGAATGGGCGGATCACGGTTCGGTCCTCCGATGCTGTTCGATGCGCGCGACGGCGCGAGCCACGTCCGGCTCGCCATAGACCACGTAGCGCAGGTCAACCACGACGGCCGGGATGCTGGTGATGCCCAGGCTCCATGCGTCGGTGACGCCCTGGTAAGCGGAAGCGATGCGACGCTGGAGGTCGGCACCGCCGCTGCCGAGCCGGCGCTTGACGATGGCCGTCGCCTGTTTGGGGTCGGCAGGCAGTTCCGCAGAAAGCTCAGCTTCGATCCGGGGCGCTGCGTCCAACTCGATCAGCCGTTCGCCGCCCATGGTCTTGACTGGGTGATGGCTGTCGGTGACGACCAGCACGTCGGCGGCGAAGGCGGCCGGGCCGAGGATGGCAAGAGAAGCCGGCAGCGCAAAGGCCAGGACGAGGGTTCGCCAGCCCGATGCGAACCTGGAAATGGATGCTGGCATGTCGCGTGCCCCGGAAGTGGATCAGGGCCGTAGTCAAACGCGAACCCGGTGCTGTCCCAACAAACAATGCGCATCGCGGACTGCCCGCATACCTGCTTGTCTTGCGCCAATGAAGAAGCGGAGGCCGAGGCCTCCGCAGCAACCGATGAAGTGACGGAGCCGAAGCCCTACGGGCGACGGGCTACCTTGGCGCTTCGGAAGCGTCGGCTGGAGTCCCGGTGCTGGGTACGTCGGCCGTGTCGTCGGTCGCGAGCATGTCCATGGCCGACAGCAAGGCATCGCCCTCGATCGGCCCCTGCAGCAGAATCGCCTGGCCGGTCTGGCGATCGTGCAGGCGCAGCGACGGCGTGGCGGTCACGCCGCTCTTGGTGGCTTCCACGGCCTGGGCGCGGATGACCGTATCGGCCCGCTCGGTTGCCAAGCACTGTTCGATGGCCGGCGTCGATTCGGGATAGCGAAGGCCATCGGGCAGGCCCTGACCGTCGCTGCGCGTGTGGGCATAGACCCACTCGACGGCTTGCCAGAACGCGGCATGCCCGCCCGCTTCGGCGGCGCACTCGGTCAGGCGTGCCTCGGCCAACGCGGCCGGCTCGTGCGCGGCCAGCGGCAGGTGGTGCCATTGCAGGGCCACGTCGGCGTTGTTCCCGACCCACCGCTTGAGCTGCGGAAAGTACTCTTTGCAGAACGGGCATTCCAGGTCGGCATAGAACGTAAGCGTGAAACGGCTCTCCGAGCTTCCCATCAACCACGGCGGCCCGTCAGTTCCTGTGCTGGCGACCGTGGAGGCAGGCTGCGGCGAGGACTCACCTGGCGGCCGGAGCACGAGCCAGATCAGCAGCAGGGCGCCCAACCCAGCGGCGACGGCCCAAGGCCAGCGAGGCCGCGGGCGCCGACGACGGAACGCCTGCACCTGGATAGGAATGGAGGGACGATTCTGTTCCATGACGGTCTCCGGCTTACGCCAATTCCAGGGCCGGCGACTCGATGCCGCGTGCCTGGTCGATCTTCTCGGCCACCTTGAAAGCCGCTTCCAGTTCGGTGCAGCCGTACTGCTGCATGAGCTGGTAACGGTCGGCCTTCTCCTCGGGTTCGGTTTGCGCCAACGCCAAGAAGAGACTTGGAGGCACAGCCCGGAAAAGCACTTCCATGCTCTTGGAGAGGATGACGCCCTCGGTGAACTTGCCGGCCTCTTTGCGTGCCGACAGCATCAGCGCCTTCTGCGCTGGCGAAAGTTCGCGGAACCGCGCGATCTTCTCCACCTCGTCTGGCGGCATCGACAGGCAGATCCACCACTCGATCATGTTGAGCATGGGCTCCGCGGCGCGCGGCAGGTCGTCGATATTTTGTGTGGCGAGCCAGAACCAGGCCCCCAACTTGCGCCACATTTTCGTGATCTTCACGACGTAGGGCGCGAGCAGCGGATTTTTCGTGATGATGTGACCTTCATCGGTCACGTTGATGATTGGCCGCCCCAGGAACTGATCGCGTTCGGCAATGTTGTTGACCGTGCTGATGAGGCTGATGTACGCGATCGATAGCTGCGCGTTGTAGCCCTCGCGAGCATAGGTCGCCAGATCGACCAGCGTGATGTCGGCCTCGGGCCACGGTGTGCCGTCGCGGTCGAACATCTCGCCGTCCGTCCCTTGACAGAACATGTCCATTGCATCCGCCATTTCCAGCAGCCGCACGCGCCGCATCTCAGGCAACGTCGAATCCTGGCCGCGGGCACGCAGCGCATTGCGCACGTCGCGCGTCAGCACCGTGCGCTTCTCGGCAACGCAGCGTTCGGCCGCATCGAGGATGCACTGGCGGATCAGCGAGCGATCGGCTCGTGTCATCCGAGCCTCTTCCTTGTCTTCGCCACCAGTGATCATCAGGCGCGCCGTGATCTCCAGTTCGCCCAGCACGTCGCGCTGCTCGTCGGCCTCCATCGCCGAGGCGTCCGGCGGCAGGTCCTCGTCCAGCGCATCGGCGTCGAGGGTTTGCACGTCGCTCGGTGTTTCGATCAGCCGGCGCGCGTCTGCGAATGGCGCGAGGCTGATGCCCGACCCTGGAGCCAGCTTCACCCGATTCACGGTGAGGCCAAGGCGCCGGGCGAAGTCGCTGAACAGACCGAAGCTGTTGCCTGCTTCCACGATGAACAGCCGCGGCCGGTAGATGGCCGTGACCTGGTTCAGCAGGTTATTGAGCGTGGCGCTCTTGCCGGAGCCGGTGGGGCCGAACAGGAACAGATGAGCGTTCATCTGCCGGTCCAGGCGGTTGAGCGGGTCGAAAGTGATCGGGCCGCCGCCGCGATTGAAGAAGGTGTTGCCCGGATGGCCGGTGCCCTGGCTGCGGCCCCAGGTCGGGGAGAGATTTGCCACATGCTGGGCGAACATCAGTTGGGTGAACCAGTTCCGCCGATCCTGCGCTGGGTTGTAGCTGCACGGCAGCCAGCGCAGGTAGCTGTTCAATGGTGCAACTTCATCGTCCTCGCGCACGGGCTGCAGGCCCGCGTTGAGCATCACGTTGGCGAGATCCAGGCCGCGCCGGTCGAGTTCGGCTTCGTCGCGTCCGCGCAAGTAGAAGACCAAGGTGCCTCGATAGAGCTTGTGCGCACTGCCAATGAGCGAGCGGGCCTCCTGCACATCCTTCAGCGTCTGCTCCGATGCCAGCGTTTCCCCGACGGCCTTCTTCGCGAGGTGGTTGAGGTGCGATTCGAGGATGTCCTGGGGCGTCGCCACCATCGTCAGACACATGGTCGTGTCCTCGGGCATCTGGTCGAACAGCGTGTTGATTGCATCGCCCTTGCGGGTTTCGCCGGTCAGGTGCCCCGTACCGGGCGGCATGCGCAGCCGGTCGGTTACCAGCACGCGATGCGGCATGCCATCGAAGTACCAGGTGCCGTGCCCGGCATCGGATCGAGGCTGGCCGAAGAACAGCCGTTGGCTGAAATCCCGCCCGCTCGCCAGTTCGATCTCGCCTTCCTCCACCTCGTCGGGATAGCGGGCCAGCGCATAGAAGCGTTCCCGATCCTCAGCATCGGACCCGAGCATCGTGGGACGTGGGTTGAACCACCGCAGCAGCCAGTTGTGAACGTCGGCCGCGCCCATGCGCCGGGCCTGGATGCCGGCGTTCGCCAGCCCGCCGCACAGGCGGTCGCAGACGATGTTCAGCATCTGCTCGGGGGTCTGTCCGCGGCGGTTCGCCTGGCCGGTGGCCCGGCGATAGACCACCATGCGCACGCGCCGCGTCTGGCCGCGCCAGCGCAGCCGCGTGACCACCGTGTCCTCGAACAGGCCTCCGGGCTTGGCCACCGCGCGCAGGTGGTGGCCGAAGAAGCGAAGGTAGAACTCGGTGAAGGCCGTGCCACGGGCGCGCGGCTGCACGTAGTCGCGCAGGGTCTGCATGTACTGGTCGAAGCTGGGCTCGTCCTGCGCGTAGAGCTGTAGCACCCAGGGGTTCTCGTCCAGTTCGTCAAACGAGTCCTGGAGCGCGTTTTCGAGCGCATCGCGGGCATGCGCGAGCCAGCCGGGCTCCCGGCCCTCGGTTCCCAGCGGCACCAACTCGTAGAACGCCGCGACCGATTGCCCGTCCTCCAGTAGCATGGACTTCGACTGCGGCAGGAACTCCACCCACGGCAGCAGTTCCGCGAACGACGGCGCGACGTCGTACAGTGCTTGCTCGTCCGCCATGGTCGCCGGCCTGTGGCCCTGGACAGCCGTTCCAGGTTCGGGGATGCCGGCCTGGCGCAAGGCATCGACGTGTCGCTGCCAGCCGTCCGGCTGCTCGTCATCGCCACCACCGGATGCGGCCAGCTTCGGCCAGGGGAGTTTCCAGCGCATCAGTAGTCCTCCACGCGCTCGCCCGGCATGGCGTACTGCACGCGCTGGTACAGGGGGAAGACCGTCGTGTAGCCCGGAACCGGCACGGGGTCCGTACCCGCCAGGTGCGGGTACACATACATGACGAGATCGGGGTTGGGCAGGCGCTGGAACTGGCGATAGACCTCGTTGCGCGCGGTGCGCGTGTAGCGCATCTGCTCGGCGGGCGCGGCCTGCACATCGGCCTCGGTCAGCGGCCGGCGCAGGCCCTGGCGTGCGTCGAGCAGTTGCCTGCGCGCCACCTGGCCGGCGCCACCGCCGCCGTCACCGGCGTTCTGCTGCCAGATGTCCATCATCGTGCTGTCGCCGTGGGGCAGCAGCTTTTCCTTGCTGGTGGCGCAGCCGCCGAGCGCCGCGACGGCGAGGGCCAGCGCCAGGCCCTTAGTCAAGTTCGAGAGCATGGCTTTCTCCTGCGCGGTGATCGACCTTGCGGCCTTCGGGATCGAAGTCGATGGCGAGCGGCTTTTCGAGGTGGACGGCGACCTTGGCGCCCGGCTGCACATAGACGGCGGCGAACGCCTGGCCGTACAGCTTGTTCACCCAATCAGCCATGTCGCGCACGCCGCCGGCGAGGATGCGGCCCATCGCCTCGTTGCCCGAGATGCCGACGCTGCCGATGGAGCCATCGGCGCCCACGTAGGAGACCTGGCCGCTGTCGCTGTCGATGAGCGAGGCCACGCCGGCGCCCGCCGCGGTGATCAGCGCCTGCGAGCCGAGGTACTGCTGGGCATTGCTGCGACGCTCACCGCTGACGCAGGGGATGCCGTAGGGATCGCTGATCCAGCCCAGCCCATCGCGCTGCTGCTCGCTCTGCTGGTTGCCGTCGCGGTCCTCGGGAATGGTGCGGATCGTGCCGTCGTGGAAAACGAAGGTGATGCTGCGCACCTGGCCGCGCACGCACGAGAGCGTCCAGTCGCCGGAGGCGGTGCCGGAGAACACGGCGCCGGCTACATCGGGGATGTCGATGCCATTGGCGGTCAGGTTGTCCGCGCCGACAAGAACTTTGAACGGATACGGATCGTTGACCGTTCCGTCGATCGGCACGCGGCCGATCAGCGCCGTCATCGCCACGGAGCCCATCAGCGTCGAGTTGGTCGGCACGGTATAGACCGGCTTGGCGCTCTTCACGCCTGCGGCGCGGGCGCCAGCGTTCACCACGGATTCCGCCGTTGCCTCCAGCGTGCTCTGCGCCGGACCGAAGCTCGTGGGAAAGCTCAGGCTGCCGCTGGACGAGCCGCGCCCTTCAGCCTTCTTCGCGTCGTCCGGTTCCACCCAGCGCGTGCCGCCTTCCATGCCCGCCTCGTCGCCGTCGCGCAGACCCAGGCCTACGGGCAGATCGGCATGGCCACCACCGCGTCCGCCGATGCTGTCCAGGCGTCGCTGCAGGTCGGCGAGCAGCCCCTCGGTCTGCTGGCGCTCGGCGGCCGACTGTTGCTGGTCGCGGCGCAGATTGGAGCGTTCGGCCTCCAGCGCGGAGGTGATGCGCTGGTCGATGGAGTTCTCGCGCTGGCGCAGCCGTTGGTTCTCTTCGCGCTGCGACTTGTTGTCCGAGAGCGCGGTCTGAAGCTCGGTGCGCAGTTGCTTCACCTGCGCAACGAGTGTCGCCACGGTGTCGCGGGGCGTATCGCCCTCGATGCCCAGTGCTTTCATCTCCTCGGGGGTGAGCTGGGCGCTCGCGTCGGTCCGCGTCGGCGCCGTCTCCCCGCCACCGGAGAAGAGCCGGATGCCGACGAACAGCACCAGGACGGCCACGGGGATCATCAGCCACTTGAGGAGGCCGTTACTGCGCATGGCGGACCTCCTTGCTGTCCGGTGCCTCGGCGTCCGGTTGCGGGAGGTGCGCGGTTGGATCGAAGCGATGGATGGCGGGAAGCAGAGACTGCGCGAGGCCGCGCCCGCGCGTCACCAGGTACAGAACCGTCGTGTCCTCGGGCGTCCCACGTGGGCCTAGCACATCGTGCTGGAAGGTCGCGGTGAGGAAATCGCCTTGCAGCACGCGCGGATCGAGACTGATCCAGCCGCTGCTGCTGTTGGTGAGACGCACGGCGGTGACCCACTGGTCTTCCAGACGCCACGAGGCGAGCGCAAGCGCGCGCACTGGCATCGTCGGCATCAGCGTGCCGAGGTTCAGGTCGCGGCGCAGGTTGACTCGCATGACGCCAGGCAGCGGTTCGACCGTGCGCAGCGGCGCATAGAGGTTCTGCGCGGCGAAGCGCGTCAGTACGACCGGCACCGGGGTTTCGCGTTGCGCCGACCGCGCTCCTGCCCGGGAACGCATCGCAGCCTCGTCGTCGCTGTCCGACAGGTCGCCATAGCGCGCCTGCGTGTTTGCGCCTTCGACGATGCGGACGGGCTCCAGCGCAGGTTCACCGTCCTTCGCGGGTTCGGCTGCGATGTCCAGCAGGATCAGGGCGCCGGTGTCCGCGTCTTGCAGTTGCAGCCGCGTGGGTTCGATCGGCTCGCTGGCACGGAGGTACACGGCACCGCCCGCACTCTGTACGCGCAGACGCTCGCCGACGCCCGCGGGTACGCCAACCCGGACGTTCCTGTCGATGAACACGATGCGCTCCTGTCCGACCTTCAGCGGCACGGCCAGCGGCATGCGTTCCCAGTGCAGAATCTCCACCGCCTGGGCAACGGGTGCCGCGACCACGATCAGCAGCCCCAGCAGAGCGAGTACAGGGTGCTTCATGGGGTTTCTCCTTGAGACGCTTGCGGAGCCAGGCCGCCCTGGGCGGGCGCGGGGCGCGCCGGCTCGGGCGTGCCGATGCGCTGAGGCGTCCCGTCGTAGCAGTCGAGCGCCAGCCCGAACGGATTGCGGGCGGGGTCGATGTCCACCTTGGTGACCTTGATGGGGTAGCGCACCAGGGCGCGCTTGACCTGCTCGGCGCCGTAGTACTCGTCGGCGCTGATGTCCAGCGTCACCACCCAGTCACGATCGGAGACGATGCGCACGCGCGCCGTGGGATCGTCGCCGTAGCCGCGGCCGGGGATTTCATAGATGCCGCGCACGCGCTGCCGCAACTCACCCGTGCTGCGGCGGTAGTCGTAATCGGCCTTGAGGAACGCCTGGCAGGATGGCGTGAGGTATGCCGAGAGTGCGTACAGGTTGCGCGGATAGTCTTCCTCGCCGTTCGTGGGCCAGCGGTTGAGCGTCTGGAATACGTAGAAAGTGAAGGCATAGACCGACTCGGGCGGAACCTCCCACCACTTCCTTGTGCTGCCGGAACGCAGATCGGGGGGCACATGGATGGTCAGGTCGCGCGGGGCGCTCCACCAGCCGCCGCCCATGACCAGGGCGACGATCACCAACGCACCGGCGCCAAGGCGCAGCGTCTTGATGTGCGCCTGCAGATGGGTGATCTCGTTCTTGAAACGGCTCATCGAGTGCTCCTGCGTGTGGTCCAGAAGCCCGAGCGCGAGATCAGCACATGGCCGCCCACCCAGCCGGCCATCAACGGATGGCGGGTGGCAATGCGCCACTGAAGCTGGCGATACAGCCAGGTATCGGGCCGGCCGCGTTTGAGCCGACGCAGGATGCCGCCGCCCACGAACACGCCGAGGGCCACGCCCAGGACGACGAACGTGGGTGCGATCGCGATCGTGCGGAATACCCATGACAGTGGCGCGCCGACCAGCAGGCCGGCGCCACCCGAAAGGCCGCAGCAAATCCACAGCTCGTCGGCGGTGAGGCCGCGCACCACCACCGGGTGGCGATTCAAGCGATGCGGAAGGAACGTCACCGTTCCGTCCGCACGGACGTGCTGGTGTTCGGACATGGCCTGTCCTCGCTCAGAGGATGCCGGTGGCTTCGGTGAGCAGCCAGATGCCGATCACGAGCAGGACGGCGCCGATCGCCACGGTCAAGCCGAACTGGCCCCAGGTCTTGCGGCCGGTATGGATCTCGGCATATGTCCCGTAGGCGTGGTAGCAGACGCCCACGAACATGGAGGCCACCACCAGCAAGGCCACGAGCATGACGATGTCGTAGCCGTAGTTGCGGATGGTCTCCATGATGCCGTTGCCCGTGCCACGGCTCGGGTTCTCGATCGTCGGCAGGCCCTGCGCGAACGAGAGCGCGGGAAGCGTGAAGGCGCCCAGGGCAATGGCAGCGCGCTGGGTAAAACGGGAAGAGAGGTTGCGGCTTTGCATGATCAGTCCTTTCAGGTGGTTCAGGAGAGGAGGAAGAAACTCAGGACGAGGTACATCGCGATGAAGCGGATGCAGACGCCCACGAACTGGCGCTGGTTGAGGCGGTTCTCCGCCCAGCCCACGTAGGCCGTTCGGATGGCCCACACGCCCCAGACGAGCAGGACCGCGAACACGACGCCGACCAGGACGGTCGCCATCGCGGAAGGCGCGATGCCGCTGTTGGCTTGAAACGCCGAGACCTGGGCGCCGTTCATGGCTTGCCCTCCGCAGTCGGCGGCGGCGATGGCTCGATGGCCCGCTCGGTGCGGTAGTCGCCGGCCAGTTCCGAGGGATCGCGCGGTTGGGCGCGCGACGGCGTGAGGTGCGCCTGGATACCGGCGCGCACGCGCGCCAGGTCAGCCAGAAGCCGTGGGTAGTCGAAGTGGTAGCGTTCGCCCGGCCTGACGGGGGCATGCACGGCGCTGTCCGCGACGGTGCGCTCCAGCGCGTCGAGCTGGCGCAGCGCGGAGGCCAGTTCCTGACGCTGTGCTGGGGATTCGGAGAGGGCCGTCGGCGACTGGCCCATCAGGAGGGCCGTCACGAGGAGAATGGGCACGCCGCGATGCGCAGCGCGCCAGGTTAAAGCCACCATCGCGCCATTCCTGTGTGATCAGCAATGGGTTGATCGTGGAGATCAGGGCGGCTTCAGGCCGCAAACAATAGGAACCCGCACCCGACCGGATTGATGGCCTAGAGGTACTTCTTGAAGCTGGCCGCCGTCAGGCTTACTGCCAGTCCCAGCAACGCGGCGCTCGGCAGCAGGATCAGCAGCGGATGCACCGAGATCGGCAGAGCCAGGTAGGTCACCCACGGCAGCACGGCGAGCGGCATCAGACTCGCCTTCGCCCGGTGGTAGATGAAGCCGGATTCCCGGCCCGCGCCGAAGCGGCGCACGTCCCTCCGCACGAGACCGTCGATCAAGCCGACGAAGGCTGCCGTGAAGATCAGCGGTAGCGTGAGCACCAGGACCAGCAGACGCACGAGGAAGGTCAGTGTCGTGAAGGCCGCTGCGATCAGATAGCTCTCGGTCCAGACATAGACCTGGCTGATGTAATAGCGGAAGTTGCGGGCCTGACCATGGCTGGGCGCGCGGGCTCGTTCGGCGGTCTGGCTCATGCGCTCCAGCAGTCCCGTGCGCACGAAGACCCACTCGTAGCCGGTATCCACCAGATCGTGCGCGGTGCGCCCTGGCTCCTGCACGACCACGCTGCGCGTGAAGTGGTTGGACAGGTTTCCCAACTCGTACTGCAGCATCTGCCGGGAGTGATGCCAGCCCTGGTCCTTCCAGAAAATGTGCATGCCGACACACTCCATCACGATCGAGAACAGCAGCGAGCCGATCAGCACACCAAGCAACCGAAACGGCAAGGTGATGGTGCCGACGATCAGGCCTTGCCGACGGTTCTGTTCCCGCTGCGTGGCGGTGGCGGCGTCGCTCATGGCGCTGCCTCGTCGCTGGCCGTGCCGTCCACGCTGGCGGCTGGCGCTTCGGTTGTCGCCTCGTCGAGCAGATCCTTGGGCAGGGCCACATCCTGCAAGACCGGGGAGCTGGTGAACTCCCACCACTGCGTGGCCTCGCTGTAGCTCTGGCGCATGTATCCGGCCAGTTGCTGCAGGTCTGCCGGCATCACTTCGTCCGGGTCTGGCGCCGGCAGTGGCATGCGAACCTTCCAAAGCTGGCCGCCCTGCAGCAGCGCGAAGCACTGTCCTTTGGGCAGGCCGACTACATGCGATGGATCGATCATCGGCACGCTGGACATGCTGATGCGGTCCTGCGTGTTCGAGGTGAAGTCGGTCGCGCCGCGGATGTCCGAGCTGTCCGTCGCACCGGAGACGATGGTGGTGGTATAGACCTCGACCTTCGGCAGTTGCTTGGTCAGCAATTCGGCGGTGGCCGTCTCCCGCACCCGAAGCATGAACAGATTGTTGAAGTTCCCGATGACCTGACCGGCCTTCGCACGGTTGCCGATGCGGGCCTCGATGTCAGAGAGGGTCTGCGTGTACGCGGTGACTTGCAGCCCGGCGCCACCGCCCTTGTTGATCAACGGCACGAATTCGTCGCCCATGAGTTCATTGAATTCATCCGCATGGACGTTGATCGGCACGCGCGCGCCAGCCGAAGCATCAGGCAGACCGTCGTCGATCCCGTGCTTATAGATATGGCCTGCGACCGATACCAGGTCGGAGAACATGGAGTTGCCGACCGCTGCGGCGACCTCGGCGTCGGATAGCGCGTCCAGGCCCACATAGACGACGGCGCGCTTCCTGATCACCTGCATCCAATCGAAAATCGGGCGCGGGTCCGCCAGGTCGGAGTAGTTCGGGGCCAGGAGCTGCGCGATCTTGCCGCTGGTCAGCTTCTCCAACAGGGGCAGGAGCGAAGCGACGATCTTGTCGAAGTAGGTCTTGTCGTAGCGGACCGCCGAGCGCAGTCCGTCGAGCACCGGGTCGTAGTTGCGAGCCTGGCTCAGGTACTGCTCCAAGGCCACGACGCGCTTCTCGCGCCCGATCATGTTCCTGGGAATGTTCTTCTCGTTGAGCTTCGCCTCTATCTGGACGATCACCTCCCAGGCCTTGGGCTCGGTCTTGGCGAAGTAGTGCTGGGCGTACTCGATGAACAGCGCGTCGATGTTGATGACGTGCCGCTGGATCAGCATGTAGTCCGGGCGCTGCCCCAGTTCCACCAGGGCGCGGGCGATGATGTTGACGAAGCGCCATGCGAACTCGCGGAACGCCGCGCTGTTGCCTTCTCCCGAGAGTTGCCCCGCAACGCGGGTCGCCACTTCGCTGATGCGCCCGAAGCGGCCGACGGCGTTGTAGCGCGCGGAAATGTCGGGCCAGCCCAAATGGAAGACATAGAACTCGCCTTCGCGGCCTGCGCGCTTCGCCTCGACGTACATCCGCTTCAGGAGATCGGCATCGCCCTTGGGGTCGATGACGATCACGACTTCGTGCTCGCCCGCATCGTTCTTGCGCCGGATGTCCTGGGTCACGAACAACTCGGCAAGGCGCGTCTTGCCCACGCGCGTGGTGCCCAGGACCAGGGAATGTCCGACGCGCTCGCCGAGCGGCAGGCTGACGTCCCCTTCGTCTGGTTCGATGCCGTGCAGGCGCGGTAGTCCTCCAACGGGCGGCAGAGGCCGTACCGGGTTGAATGGCACATCCCAACTCGTGAGCGCGGACAGGCGAGACAGCGGGAACGGCGCGAACTCCAGCCGTTCCTCCAGGCGCCGCGCCAGCCGGTAGGCTGGTGTCGGCTCCACGTAGCGGCGGAACTCCGGCCGATACGTCTGCATCAGCCTATGGGTGTGCTTCTGCTCCCACAGGAAGCCGCGGCCCACGAACAGGCGTTGCTGGCTGACGGGCACGTCCTTGTTCGTCATCACGTAGCGAGGCAGGCGGCGGATGTTGCGCCGGTAGCGCAGGATGGTGCGGGCGTCGCGGTAGCGGATCGCGCCGTAGGCGCCGAACGCCAGCGCGCTGCCGACGCCCATCGACGGGCTCAGCGCGAGCGACCACGGGGCCACCAGGCACAGAAACGCGGCGCCTGCACACGCCGCGACGGTGTATAGCTCCACCGCGGGACGAAGCAGAACCTCAACCGGCAGTTTCCCCGACATGGCTTCATTGCTCGATGCCGGTGGCCGTGATCAGCGCCGGGTAGTGCCGCAGGCCCAGGCGATCGGCCAGGTCGTCGCCTGCCACGGGGGCGAGCGGGACGCCTGGCGCCAGTGCGCGCAGCCGCGCGAGGGCCTGCACGGTCTCGACATTGACGACCAGCCCGACCGCGCCACGCTCGCGCAGCGAGGCGACACGGCGCTGCAACCAGGCCCGGGAAACCTCGTCGTCGCCGACGACCACGAATGGCCGCAGGCCCGGTGCCTCAATCACCCGCCGCGCAACGGTGCCGGGCGAGAGCTTGGCGCTGCGCACCGGCAGCATCGCGGCTTCGTCCGCGGGCGTGGCGGGAACCTGGGGCGTCGGGATGGGCGGTCGGACCGGGGCATCGGTACGCGGTTGGAGATTGAGGGCTTCGTAGTACGGCAGCGCCGACGTGCCGCCGCGGTCCTCGACCACGATCAGCGGCTCGCCGGCATGCGAGGCCAGCGGCAAAGCCGTCAGCAGCACGAGCAGGCCCTTCAAGGTGCGGTTGGCCAGATGGAGTTTCGTCATGGGGAAGCCTCCTGACGCGCGGCGAGCGCCGTGGTGGTTGGCCGCGTGCCCTGCACGCGGGCGAGGTGGCGGGAAACGCTCCGCCGATAGCGGGCTGCGGGCTCGCCACCCGCGGGGCGGTGGTAGCGGCCGATCGCCAACAGCCAGTCCTCGCCCGGGCTGTGCTGTTCCTTCAGGATCTCGGACGCGATAGCGAGGTTGCGGTACGGATCGAGCAAGTCGCACGCGCTGGTGAAGCGGTGCTTGTGGTAGCCGAGGTTGATTTGACCCAGTCCTGCGTCGATGCGCGTGTGCGGCGTGGTACGCATCGCCTGCTGCAAGCCTGAGCAGGCCTCGGCGCGGGTGGCGAAGCGGCGCGACTGGCCGGCGACGTTGAGGGACCAGGGCCACGGGACGATGCGCCCGTTTCGCCGGATGCCGCTTTCTTGTAGGGCCACGGCGTAGAGCACGGTCGAGGGGATGCCCGCGCGCTTCGCGGCAAGCTGATAGGCCGGTGGCGGAACCTCCTGGGCAAGGGCCGCGCAGGCGTGGAGGCCAGCAGCGAGCACCAGTGCGCGCAGCGCCGCCGCTACGGCTGGCGCTGCCATTGGCCGTTCACCTCGCGCACGACTGCGGGCAGATCGCCGGGCAGGCCCAGCGACAGCCAGCGGCCGCCGTCATGGTTGAGCGTGATGGTGCCGCTGCGCACCCGTGCCGGATCGACGTTCGCGCGCTTGGCCCAGTCGCGGATGCGCGCGTCGTCCTGGCGACTGCCGATCATGTACAGGTCGAACTCGGCTCCCGAGGATTGCAGGCGCTGCACGAGCTGGCCGCAGGCGGCGCAGCCGTCCTTGACGAACACCGCCGTGCGACCACTGCCGCGCCCGGCGGCGCCCGGCTTGTCATCGGGCAGGTTCACGCGCTGCATACCGGGGTTCAGGCGCTGCCAGGCGTCGTCGTAGGCACGCTGGTAGGCCAGCAGCTTTTCCACGCGGCGCGCTTCGACCTGTACCTGCAGCTCCGCGTAGCGCCGCCGCTCTTCGTCGGAACGGGCCTCGATGCCCAGCACGGACAGCGGGTCCAGGTTCGGCGAATAGACGCCGATCGGCCCCTCCATCAGTTCGCGATAGCGGGCGAACTCGTCGTCGCGCAGGCCCCATTCCTTCGCCAGCCGTGTGTCCTGGCTGTGCGCGATCTGGCTCTGGCTCGTGCGAGCAGGCTGCACGTTGGAGGCTTGCTGGGGCGGCTGCTGTGCCGAAGCCGGCAGGTGCAGCGCAGACAGCAGCAGGAGGAGGATGGCGTGGCGTTTCATCGCGTGGCCCTCTGATTCAAGGAATCGCCACGCGGCGAGTCTGCTCACCGGCCTGGAACACCGCGGCGTTTCCGTCGATGGCCTGCAAGCGCCAGGAGCCGACGGCATCCCCCGGCAGCAGCACCTGCACCTGGTCGGCGGTGAAATCGCCGACGCTCGGCGCGACGGATACGCTGCGTTGGCCCGCGCGCAGCTCGGCACCCACGACGCGGAATGGCAATGGAGGTGGCACGAGGGTGGCCGCAACGGGTTTGGACGGGCGCGGCGGGTTCGGTTTGGTAGCACGCGCAGTTGCCTGGCGCGTCTTGATCTGCTCGACCTCTTCGCGCAGTGCTTGAAGGTCGGCGGCGGCCGCACGGTCACCCTGCGCCTGCTCGACCTTCGTGATGCGGGCTTCCAGGGCCTGGCGTGTCTCTTGCAGTCCCGCTGCCGTCGCGGGTGCAGGCCGCTGCTGCAGGGCCTGCGTGGTCTCCGCCAGGCCGGCAACCAGCGCTTCGAGGCGTTGCAGGCCGGAATCGACCCGCTCCCGGTCGGCAGGGTCGTTCATGGACTGGTAGC
Organism: Pseudomonadota bacterium; assembly: GCA_018242005.1. Lineage (GTDB taxonomy): Bacteria > Pseudomonadota > Gammaproteobacteria > Burkholderiales > Burkholderiaceae_C > Alicycliphilus. The sequence goes on from JAFECU010000195.1 coordinate 20,018, forward strand.
CCATGAGCACGAAAACGCTGAGGCAGATCAGCCAGAGCCACAGCAGGCTCTGCGCCACCACGGAGGCGGTCGGACGCCGGGGAGTCCGCGGGGCGTTCACTGCCGGTCTCCGGCGAGCGGGAACGTCTGCACTGCCTCGGCGGCAGGCGGTTCGGGGGCCGGCGCCGCTGCAACGTCGCTGCCGGGCTGCTCGAAGCAAACCTGTCGTGCCCGATCATCCGCGTGCAGTTCCCAGGCCGGTCCGGCCAGGGTCAGCAGCGCGTCGCGCAAGGTCATGGGGCCAAGATGTAGGTGCGCCACCGGCAACGGCAGTCCGTACAGATCGATCACCACATGTGCCGTTTGGCAAAGGCCGTAGCCGCTGCGCTTGAGCACATGCCGCAGCCCATCGCCGACAGTGGCGCGGGCATCCTCGGGCATGGACACGTCGATGGTCTGCAACAGCAAGTCGCGCTGTGCCGCTGTCGGTGCCAGCTCGACCAACGTGTAGCGGCCGTAGCGCACGACGGGAATGAACTCGGGTGCCTCGTGTTCGGTGGCCGCCGAGACTTCCTCGATGCCGTCGGATACGAGCGGCGCCGTGGTGGTCGCGCAGCCGCCAGCCAGCACCGACCAAAGCAGGCCAAGGAACCCGGTCATCAGGCGGCGTTCGGGGTGGTGAAACCAGGGTGGAGAGGGGCACATAGCTCGGCGTCCTGAAACATCGAGCCCTCACCATCGCCGCTAGGGTCGCGCGCGGCAGCAAACAATGCGAATCACGCCCCGTCCGGTTTTCCGGGGCGGCATTGGGGAGGCGGTCATTCCCAGCAATCTCTCGCGATGCCCATCGGGCCATTGGCCAGGATGGTGAGCAGCCCGAACTTTGGAGATCAATGGTCAAAAAAAACGGCCCCGAAGGGCCGTCATGGTGCAGGGAATGCGCGGATCAGTCGCGGGCCTTGATGAGGCCCGGATCGACGTCCGCGGTCCGGATGTGCGCCCAGCAGCGCACGAGTGCGCCGTTCTCGCCGACAGGGTGCTCGGTCACGACATCATCAGGTGCTTCGTCGAGGTTGCTTTCGTCGTAGCAGATCACCTTGATCTGTCCGGCGTCGCAGCACACCGAATGCACCTGGCCGTTGGTCATGTCGATCACGACGACCTGGGGAACCAGATCCAGTTCGTTGGCCGCCGACAGGATGGCGCTCTGTTCCGTCGCGTCGAAGAAGACAAATGGGCCTTCATAGCCGGCCTCATCGGCCAGCGCCTGTGCCCGGTCGTAGTGGGCGCCGATGTGATACTCGGCATCCGTCACGGTGACGTCGAAGATGGGCATGTCGGCCATGCCCGAAGCGTTGCGGCACGCGGCCGCGATACGTAGGGTTTTCATACGATGACTCCTTGGGATGAGAATAAGCGCAGCCATGCCCGCGCAGAGCACGGGCATGGCTGCAGGGCGGGAAGGAACGAGAAAGCCGGCGGCGCGAGGGCCGGCGTATGGCTTGGGAATCAGGCGGCGACCAGTTGCCGGGCCAGAGCGACCTCGACGGAATCGCCGTCCTGGTTGAGTACATCCAGCCCGGACTCGGGCACGTCGCCCGAGGTGGACTGCGAGACCATGATCTTCTTGGCCATCAGTTCCAGGCAGGTCATCTGAGAGGAGCCGGCGTAGCCGAGGTAGATCACGCGCACGGGCTGTTTCTGCCCGATACGCCAGGAGCGGCGTGCCGCCTGCTGGAGCGAGTACACGTTGTAGCCGCTTTGCATGAACACGATCGTCGGGAAGTCCAACAGGTCCAATCCCGTCTTCACAAGCTCGGGGTTGGTGATGAGCACGTCGATGCCACGGTCCAGTTGCTCGGCGATCCAGTCCTCGCGGCGGCTGGCATCCACGCTTGCGCGCAACACCGCCACCCGGAAGCCTTCCTGCTCCAGCAGCACCTTCAACCGGCTCGTCGTATCGCGCGTGCCGGTATAGACCGTGTAGGCCAGGACCTTGCGGCCCTGTGCCTTCTCTTCCTTGCAGATGTCGATCAGCTCGCGCTCTTTCGGCGTCACCTCGAACTCAGAGAACTGAGCCGGGACGAACGCCAAGGTGTTGCGCGTGCGCGGATGCACCACGGTCTCCGACCGGAAGCAGCAATCCGGCCAAGCCAGCAGCACGTTGAGGACCACGCCCAGCAAGGTCGTGTCGCGTCGCGCCAGAGCCTGTTTCAGCTCTGCGGTCAGCCGACTCGCCAGATCGCGGTAGGCCGCGGCTTGCGCCGTGTCCATCGCGACTTCACGGAACTCCTCGTCATACGGCGGCAGGACATTGCCACCGATGTCCTTGAGCTTGAGGAAGATCGTGAACGGCAGGATGCAACGCAACACGCCCTTGGGGCCGAAGCCCGGGGCCTTGACCGTTCTGACACTGACTTTCGTGCCTTTCGCGGTCTTGTGCGCCGTGCCGGTACTCTCGGAATAAATATCCCGAAGAATCCCGTGATCCCTCATGAACGCCATCGCGGCCGACGTCATGCTGCCGCTCGTGGTCGGGCGGTAGCCGTCTTCGATCATCCGCCCCGGGAGGGCTCGGAACAGCAGGTAGAACAGGTCGTCGCCGTAGCCGCCCATGAGCGTTCCGGTCAGCAGCAAGGTCTTGCGAGCCTTCGCCGCCAGTACGCCCATCGCCTGGCCCTGGGCACTACCACCGTTCTTGTACTCGTGGGCCTCATCGGCGATGAGCAGGTCGAACGTGCCTTGTGGCAGGTAGCGCTTGATGAACTCGGACGGCTGGTAGCCGCCTTCTCCAAAACCGAACTCCATGTTGGCCATGGCACGTTCCATGCGCGTGGCCTGACGGTCGGAAAACACCAGCTCGCCGTTGCCGTCCATCAAGTTGATGAACTCGTGGATGTTGTCGCCCAGCATCGACGCCAGGAACCCGTCGCCGAACTTCTGCATCAGCTTCTGCGCGGTGACTTCCCCAATGGTCGGGATGCGCTTCAGCGCTTTGAGAACGGCCGAGGACTGATCGCTGCCGGACAGGCTGCGCGGGCGGATCAGCGTCCACAGGGGGGCGGCGCAATGGCTGCACTTCCTGCGGTACTCCTCTGCTTCGAGTTCGATCGGATTGACCGGCTCGCCGTCGAGATCGGTGATGACCGTGCCGCAGTCCGGGCACGCTGCCACGTCGCCGTGGCGAGTACGCCGCGTGGTGAAGACAGGCTTCCAGTGGAACCCCATCCTCATCCTGACGCGGCCAAGGACAAAGAACTCCTGGCCCGAGGGCTGCACACCCAACTGCTCGCGCAGCTTGATGAGCTTGACCAAGGTGTCGGGGCCGTTGAGCACCCACACCTTTGCGCCCGCTACCGTCTCCTGGATCTCGCGCCGCCACTTGTAAACCAGATGCGGGGGCGAAAGAACCAGGGTGCGGCGGTAGCCTTCGGCGTTGAGTACGGCGGCCGTGGCGATGCCGACGGTCGTTTTGCCGCAGCCCATTTCGCCATTGACGATCGCAGCGCGTTCGTTGCGATCGATCAGCAGCTCGGCGACGGCATGGACGACTTCGGCCTGAGCCTGGAACAGCTTGCGCTTGAGGCTGGCGACGATGAGTTGCCGGTGCGCCTGCGGCTGGCCGGCATAGACCGGCGGGTTGGCGCTGTTGAGGGCGTCGAGCAGTTCGTCGCCGAACTCACCGACGAAATCCTGAAGGCTCAGGGTCAGAGGGGAAGAATCCGCGTCGAGCAGTTCGCCTTGGACGGACGTGGCATCGGCAGCGGTAGTTTCGAGATCGAGGGACATGGTGATGCTCCAAAGAAAATGGGGCATGCACCACCCCCAGCGGGGCGATGGCATGCCCCGTGGTGGGAAGAGAGACGGCGAACCGTCAGCGGTGGAGAAACAATCAGCGGATGGTCAACACCTCGCCTCGTGTCGCGGAGCCAGGCGTCATGTCCCACGCGCGGATGACGGGAACAAACTTGTCGGTGAGGATGCGGGTCTCGGCGATCGAGCCGTCTTCGCGTTCGGTGAATTCCCGCTGGAGCGTCTTGTCCTTGTGGGTGTCACCTTTGACG
>JAFECU010000196.1 GCA_018242005.1 Pseudomonadota bacterium
CACCGCGTGCTGCCGCGTGACCCGCTGGCGGAAAGTCCCGTGCCGGCGGACTGGCTGGCCTAAGCGCCCCCGTCCTCGGGAGAGGATGGTTTTTACTCCCTCTCCCTCTGGGAGAGGGCAGGGGTGAGGGCCGGCGACGCTGGCGCCGAAATGTCGGCAAGATGCCGGCGTTCTAACTCGATTTCACGAAAAACAAGTGCTGGCGCCCATGGATAAAGCGCAAGCAGCTATCAAACCAATATCAGGAGACAAGTCATGATCCCATCCAAACGCCATCTGCTCGGCCTGATCGCCGGCGCCGCCATGCTCGCCGCGCTGCCTGCGCAGGCCCAGGCGCAGGACAAGTTCCCCGACCGCCCCATCATGTTCGTCGTGCCCTTCCCGCCGGGCGGACCCACGGACGCGATGGCGCGCATTCTGGCCACCGAGCTCACCAAGGAGCTGGGCCAGAGCGTCATCGTGGACAACAAGGCCGGCGCGGGCGGCAACATTGGTGCCGACGCCGTGGCGCGCGCCGCGCCCGACGGCTACACCATCATGTTCGGCACCTCTGGGCCGTTGGCCATCAACCACAGCCTGTACAAGGGCCTCAAGTACGACCCGCGCACGAGCTTCGAGCCCATCATCTACGTGGGCTACCTGCCCAACATCCTGGTGGTGCGCCCCGCCCTGGGCGTGAACAACGTGCAGGAGCTGATCGCCAAGGAAAAGGCCAAGCCCGGCACGCTCAACTATGCGTCATCGGGCAACGGCGCCTCGTCGCACCTGGCGGGTGTGCTGTTCAATGAGCTCACGGGCACCAGGCTGCTGCATGTGCCCTACAAGGGCACGGGCCCGGCGCTCAACGATCTGCTGGGTGGTCAGGTGGACATGACGTTCACCGACATCCTCACTGCCATGCCCTACATCAAGAGCGACAAGGTCAAGGCCCTGGGCGTGGCCACGGCCCGGCGCTCCAGCGCCATGCCCGACATTCCCACCATTGCGGAGCAGGGCGTCAAGGGCTATGACGTGAGCGTGTTCTTCGGCGTCGTTGCTCCCAAGGGCACGCCGGCCGATCGTGTCAGGCTGCTCAACCAGGCGTTTACGCGAGCGCTGGCGGCAGACAAGGTCAAGCAGACATTTGCGGCGCAGGGGCTGGAGTCGGCCCCTGATCATTCGCCTGCCTACCTCGGGCAGTTCATCAAGTCCGAGGTGGACAAATGGGCCAAGGTGGTCAAGCAGGCGGGCGTGCAACTCGATTGAAAGGCAGGAACATGCAGGCAAAAGCAGGCGCCCTGGCGGGCATCAAGGTGCTGGACCTCTCGCGCATCCTGGGCGGGCCGCTGTGCGGCCAGATCCTCGGTGACCATGGGGCCGACGTGCTCAAGGTCGAGCCGCCCCAGGGCGACGACACGCGCGCCTGGGGGCCGCCGTTCCGTGACGGCGTGGCGTCGTACTACTTTGGCCTGAACCGCAACAAGCGCATCCAGTTTCTCGACCTGTCGGCCGCCGAGGGCCAGCGGCGCGTGCGCGAACTCATGGCCCAGGCCGACGTGGTGGTGGAAAACTTCAAGGTCGGCACCATGGAAAAGTGGGGCATTGGCTATGAACAGATGCGCGAGGTCTATCCCCAGCTGATCTGGTGCCGCGTGACGGGCTTTGGCTGCGACGGCCCCCTGGGCGCGCTGCCGGGCTACGACGCCGCCGTTCAGGCCATGGCCGGGCTCATGAGCATCAACGGCGACGCCGACGGCGACCCGCTGCGCGTGGGTCTGCCGGTGGTGGACATGGTCACGGGCATGAATGCCGCCATCGGCGTGCTGCTGGCGCTGCACGAGCGCGCCAAGAGCGGCCTGGGCCAGCTGGTCGATGCCGCGCTGTACGACTCGGGCCTGTCGCTGCTGCACCCGCACGCGGCCAACTGGTTCATGAGCGACAAGGTGCCGCAGCGCACCGGCAACGCCCATCCCAACATCTACCCGTATGACGTGATCCACACCGGCGGCGCGCCCATCTTCCTGGCCGTGGGCAATGACCGGCAGTTCCGTCTGCTGTGCGACTACATCGGCCAGCCCGCCCTGGCCGATGACGCGCGCTTTGCCACGGCCGGCCAGCGCTCGGTGAACCGCGCCGTGCTCAAACCCCTGCTGGAACAGGCCTTCACCCAGCGCGACGGGCAGGAGCTGGCTGATGCGCTCATGGCCATAGGCGTGCCGGCCGCGCCGGTGCTGGATGTGGCGCAGGCCCTCCAGCACCCGCACACCGCGCACCGCGAGATGGTGGTGGCCATGCCCGGGGGCTACCAGGGCCTGGGCGCGCCGGTCAAGCTGAGCCGCACCCCGGCCAGCTACCGGCTTGCGCCCCTGAGCGAGGGCCAGGACTTCCTGCCCGATTGACGTCATTCCCGCGCAGGAACGTCACCCCGGACTTTGATCCGGGGCGGGAATCCACTGCCGTAGGGGGCGACCCGGTGTTCCTGGATCGCCGCGTTCGCGGGGATGACGGAAACAGCGCAGAGCCTGCTCAGCGCATCGTCACGAACTCCTCTGCCGCCGTCGGGTGGATGGCCACCGTATCGTCGAAGTCGCGCTTGGTCGCGCCCATCTTCAGCGCGACCGCAAAGCCCTGAAGGATTTCGTCCATGCCATGGCCTATGCCGTGGATGCCGACGATGCGCTCATCCGCCCCCACGCACACCAGCTTCATGCGTGCCGGCTGGCGGTGCTGCGTCACCGCCGTGTACATGGCGGTGAAGGCGGACTGGTAGACCTTCACGGCCGCGTCGCCATGTTGCGCGCGGGCCTCGGGCTCGGTCAGGCCCACGGTGCCTATGGGCGGGTGGCTGAATACCACCGAGGGGATGTTGGCGTAGTCCAGGTGCTCGTCGTTCTTGTGGTTGAACAGGCGTTCCGCCAGGCGCCGCCCCGCGGCCACGGCCACCGGCGTCAGCTCGACCTGGCCGGTGACGTCACCCACGGCATAGATGCCGGGCACGTTGGTGTTCTGGTACTTGTCGACGGCGATGTGGCCGCGCTCGTTCACCGCCACGCCGGCGGCATCCAGCCCCAGGCCCGCCGTGTGCGGCGCGCGGCCTATGGCCCAGATGATGCAGTCCGTCTCGTGCCGTTCGCCATCGGCCAGCTCCAGAGTCAGGCTGCCGTTGGCGTTTTTGTGTACGGCCGTCGGGCTGGCGTCGGTGTGCAGTTGGGGGCCCTCGGCCCGCATTACCTCCACCAGCGTGTCGGCGAGCAGCGGGTCAAAGTGGCGCAGCGGCGCGTGTCTGCGCACGAACAAAGGCGTGTCCGAGCCCAGCGCGTTCAGCACGCCGGCCAGCTCCACGGCGATATAGCCCGCGCCCACGACGGCCGTGCGCCGGGGCGGCGCGCTCAAGGCGAAAAAGCCGTCCGAATCCAGCCCATGCTCGGCGCCCGGGATGTCGGGGCGCAGGGGGTGGCCGCCGGTGGCGACGAGGATATGGTCGGCCGTCATGCGCTCGCCGTTGACCTCGATGGTGCGGGCATCGACGAAGCGGGCGTGGCCGCGGATCACGTCCACCTTGTTCCTGTCCAGGCCCGCGGCATACGAGGCGTGGATGCGCTCTATGTAGGCGCTGCGGTTCTTCACCAGGGTGGCCCAGTCGAAGTGGTTCAGGGTGGTGTCGAAGCCGTAGTCGGGGCCATAGTGCCGGATCGCCTCGGCGACCTGCGCCGCATGCCACATGACCTTCTTGGGAACGCAGCCCACGTTGACGCAGGTGCCGCCGAGCTCCTTGGCCTCGATCAGCGCGCAGCGCCTGCCGTGCGTGGCCGCGCGGTTCACCGAGGCGATTCCGCCGCTGCCACCGCCGATGGCGATGTAGTCGTAATGTCTCATGGGGGACTCCTGGTCGTTCGTGTACCTGGTCCGAAGTCTATGCCCCAAGGGTTTTACCCATGTGCGTTGGGCCCGTGGGTTCCAAGAATGGAAGACTTTGCTGCCCCACTATTTAGCCACGACAACCAGGAGACACCCGCGATGCAAATAGAGCTCAAGGTCAACGGTCGCGCCGTTTCGGCCGACGTGCCGCCCAACACCCTGCTGGTGCAGTTCCTGCGCGAGCACCTGCGCCTGACCGGCACGCACCAGGGCTGCGACACCGCGCAGTGCGGCGCGTGCACGGTGATCGCCGATGGCCGCGCGATCAAGGCCTGCAATGCGCTGGCGCTGCAGATGCAGGGGGCGGACATCACCACCATCGAGGGCCTGGCCGCGGCCGACGGCACGCTGCACCCCATGCAGGCGGCCTTCAAGGAATGCCACGGCCTGCAATGCGGCTTCTGCACGCCGGGCATGGTGATGAGCGCCGTGGACCTGCTGGCGCACAACCCCAAGGCGAGCGAGGCCGAGATCCGCGAGCAGCTCGAGGGCAACCTGTGCCGTTGCACGGGCTACCAGAACATCGTCCGGGCCGTGCAGACGGCGCAGCAGACCATGGGTGCCTGAGGGCGCCGGCAACACAAGGAGACCACACCATGGGTGCCACTGAATTTGCCAAGCTGCCGCACATCGGCGAATCCGTCAAGCGCAAGGAAGACCTGCGCTTTCTGACGGGCGTGGGCAACTACACCGACGACATCGTGCAACCGGGCCAGAAGTACGCCGTCTTCGTGCGCTCGCCCCATGCGCACGCCAACATCCTGAGCGTGGACACGGCCGCGGCCGCCGCCATGCCCGGTGTGGCCGCCGTCTTCACCGGCAAGGACGTGGAGGGCAAGATGGGCGGCCTGCCCTGCGGCTGGCTCATCTCCAATCCCGACGGCAGCCCCATGAAGGAGCCGCCGCACCCCATCCTCGCGGCCACCAAGGCGCGCTACGTGGGCGACCATGTGGCCATGGTCGTGGCCGACACGCTCGAGCAGGCCAAGAACGCCGCCGAGGCCGTGGTGGTCGAGTATGAGGAGCTGCCCGCCGTGATCGACATGCGCAAGGCCAGCCAGGGCCCGGCGCTGCACGCCGAGGCGCCCGACAACCATTGCTACAAGTGGACGCTGGGCGACAAGGCCGCGGTGGACGCGGCCTTTGCCGGCGCGGCCCATGTCACCCGGATCGACCTGACGAACAACCGCCTGATCCCCAACGCCATGGAGCCGCGCGCGGCCAATGCCAGCTACAACCGCGCGACCGATGAATACCAGCTCTACGTGGCCAACCAGAATCCGCATGTGGAGCGCCTCCTGATGACGGCCTTCGTGCTCGGCCTGCCCGAGCACAAGGTGCGCGTGATCGCGCCCGACGTGGGCGGAGGCTTCGGCTCCAAGATCTTTCTGTATGCCGAGGACGTGGCGCTGACCTGGGCCGCCAAGCAGCTCAACTGCGCCATCAAGTGGACGGCCGAGCGCAGCGAATCGTTTGTGAGCGACGCGCACGGGCGCGACCACATCAGCCATGCCGAGATGGCCATGGACAAGGACGGCAAGTTTCTCGCCATGCGCGTGCACACCGACGCCAACCTGGGCGCCTACCTGTCCACCTTCGCCTCGGCCGTGCCCACCATCCTCTATGGCACGCTGCTCGCCGGCCAGTACGCCACGCCGCAGATCTATGTGGAGGTGGATGGCTGGTTCACCAGCACGGCGCCTGTCGATGCCTACCGCGGCGCGGGCCGGCCCGAGGCCACCTACCTGGTCGAGCGCCTGGTCACGCGCTGCGCCTGGGACATGGGCCTGTCACAGGACGAAATCCGCAAGCGCAACTTCATCACCCAGTTCCCGCACCAGACGCCGGTGGCGCTGCAGTACGACATAGGCGACTACCACGCCTGCATGAACCAGTCGCAGCAGCTGGCCGACGTGGCCGGGTTCGACGCCCGACGCAAGGCCAGCGAGGCCAGGGGCCTGCTGCGCGGCGTGGGCTACAGCAGCTATATCGAGGCCTGCGGCCTGGCGCCCAGCAACATCGCCGGGGCTCTTGGCGCCCGGGCCGGCCTGTTCGAGGCCGGCGAGGTGCGCGTGCATCCCACGGGCAGCGTCACGGTGTTCACCGGCTCGCACAGCCACGGCCAGGGGCACGAGACCACCTTTGCCCAGCTCGTGGCCGCGCGCCTGGGCCTCACGCCCGACCAGGTGGACATCGTGCACGGCGACACCGGCCGGGTGCCCTTCGGCATGGGCACCTACGGCAGCCGCTCGCTCAGCGTGGGCGGCACGGCCATCATGAAGGCGCTGGACAAGATCGAGGCCAAGGCCAAGAAAATCGCCGCGCACCTCATGGAGGCGAGCGACGCCGACATCGAATTCGCCAATGGCGAATTCACCGTCAAGGGCACCGACAAGAAGGTGCCGTTCGCCCAGGTGGCGCTCACCGCCTACGTGCCGCACAACTACCCGCTCGACAAGCTGGAGCCCGGCCTGAACGAGACCGCCTTCTACGACCCGACCAACTTCACCTTCCCCGCGGGTACCTACATCTGCGAGGTCGAGGTGGACCCGCAGACCGGCGTGGTGCGCGTGGACCGCTTCACCGCGGTGGACGACTTCGGCGTCATCGTCAACCCCATGATCGTCGAGGGCCAGGTGCATGGCGGCCTGGTGCAGGGCATGGGGCAGGCGCTCATGGAGCATGGCGTGTACGACCCCGACTCGGGCCAGCTGCTGACCGGCAGCTACATGGACTACACCATGCCGCGCGCCGATGACTTCCCCAACTTTGCGCTGGGCCATGTCTGCACGCCCTGCACGCACAACCCCATCGGCAGCAAGGGCTGCGGCGCGGCCGGCGCCATAGGCTCGCCTCCGGCGGTCATCAACGCCGTGCTCGACGCGCTCAGACCCCTGGGCGTGGCCGACATCGACATGCCCGCCACGCCGCACCGCGTCTGGCAGGCCATCCAATCCGCCAAGGCTTGAAATGAAACGACACCCCCCTGAGTCGCTTCGCGCCTTCCCTCCGCTCTCGCATTGCTGCGCAATGCAGGCAGGGGGACGCCACCAGCGCGGCGGGGCGGCCCTTGCGCGGTGGCCCGCGCCTGGGCTGTGTCTGCAGCTTGCGTTGTGAATGGAGCGATGCCTCCGGGTAACTGAAAGGACTTTGTCATGTACGCATTCACCTATGAGCGCCCCGCCACCCAGGCCGACGCGCTGAAACTCGCCCAGGCCGGCGGCAAGCTGCTCGCCGGCGGCCAGACCCTGCTGGCATCGATGAAGCTGCGTCTGGCCGCGCCCGAGCAAATCGTGGATCTGGGCGCCATCGCCGCACTCAAGGGCATCCGCCGCGAGGGCAACGCCGTCGTGATCGGCGCCATGACGCGCCACTGCGACGTGGCCGAGAGCGCCGAGCTGCGCGCCGCCATTCCCGCGCTGGCCCGGCTGGCCAGTGGTATCGGCGACCGCCAGGTGCGCGCGCGCGGAACCATAGGCGGCTCGGTCGCCAACAATGACCCCGCGGCCGACTACCCCGCGGCGCTGCTGGCGCTGGGCGCCACGGTGCTCACCGACCGGCGCGAGATCGCCGCCGACGACTTCTTTCAGGGCCTGTTTGCCACGGCGCTGGAAGAGGGCGAGCTGATCACGGGCGTGCGCTTTCCCATCCCTCAACGCGCGGCCTACGTCAAGTTTGTTCAGCCCGCGTCGCGCTTTGCGCTCATCGGCGTGTTCGTCGCGCAGACCGGTGCCGGCGTGCGCGTGGCCATCACCGGGGGCGGCAACGGCGTGTTTCGCCACAGCGCGTTCGAGCAGGCGCTGTCGGCCGACTTCCGCCCCGAGGCCATTGCCGCCATCACCACGGACGCGGGCGAGATGTCCGGCGACCTGCATGGCAGCGCCGAATACCGCGCCCACCTCACGGGCGTGATGGCCCAGCGTGCGGTGGCGCAGGCGCTGGCGTGATTTGTGATTGAAAATGGCTGCAGCGCTTTATGGACAGGTGCAAGCAGCTATCAAAATTGATGACAAGACAATGTGACCGTTGACTTGTCCCACCACGGCACGCAATGTCTCCGTGATTCGTCATCCCCGCCTTCGCGGGGATGACGGTGGGTCTCTCATCAACAACAACTGTTGCCTGAGCCAACAGTGAGTCAAAAAGACAGTCAATGAACGATCCCGCGCCCCCCGGTTCCTGCAACTCCATCGACGACCTGGCCGCAGCCCTGCAGGCCGAGGGCTACTTTGCCGACCGGCGCCTGGCCACGGCCGTGTTCCTGGCGCTCAGGCTGCAGCGCCCGCTGCTGCTCGAGGGCGAGCCCGGCGTCGGCAAGACCGAGCTGGCCAAGGCGCTGGCGCGGGTGCTTGCGCGCCAGCTGCTGCGCCTGCAATGCTTTGACGGGCTGGAGCAGCGCGAGGCCCTGTACGAATGGAACTACACGGCGCAGCTCCTGCACCTGCGCGCCCATGAGGGCGTAGCGAGCGCGAGCGCGCTGGAGCAGGAGGTCTACCAGCCGCGCTACCTGGTGCGCCGCCCGCTGCTGCAGGCGCTGGAAGCCCCCACACCCGGCGCGCTGCTGCTCATCGACGAGGTGGATCGCGCCGACGAGCCCTTCGAGGCCTTTTTGCTCGAGTACCTGGGCGAGTACCAGGTCAGCATCCCCGAGCTGGGCACCATACGCGCGGCCGTGCCGCCCGTGACCATTCTGACCAGCAACCGTACGCGCGAGCTGAGCGACGCGATCAAGCGCCGCTGCCTGTACCACTGGCTCGACTACCCCGAGCGCGAGCGCGAGCTCGCCATCGTGCGCGCCCTCGTGCCCCAGGCGCCGACTGCCCTGGCCGATCAGGTGGCGGCCTTTGTGCAGCAGCTGCGCGCGAGCCCCCATGGCGCGCATTTCCAGCGCGCCCCCGGCATTGCCGAGACGGTGGAGTGGGCGCGTGCGCTGGTGGCGCTCGATACGGTGGTGCTCGACCCCGAGGTCGTCGTAGACACCGCCGGCATCCTGTTCAAGCAGCGCGACGACGTGGCCGCGCTCGACCGCGCGCTGGCGGAGCAGGCCCTGCAGGCCAGCCAGGCAGGCGCCTGATTTCCCCGGCCTGCCGTATGCCCGATCAATTGACCGCGCCACCCGCGCCGGGCCCAGAGCAGCCACCGCGGCGCATTCCCCAGCTGGGCGATGCGCGCAGCGGCAAGCTGGCCGGCAACATCGCGGCCTTCTGTAGGGCGCTGCGCCGCGCCGGCGTGCCCGTGGATGCGGCGCGCATGGCCCTTGCCCAGCAGGCCGTGCAGATGGTGGGCGTGGCGCGCAAGGACGACATGGCCGCCGCGCTCGAGGCCGTGCTGCTCAGCCGTGCGCAGGACCGGGAGGTGTTTCGCGAACTGTTCGACGCCTTCTTTCGCGACCCTGAGCTTGCGAGCAAGCTGCTCGCGCAGATGCTGCCGCGCGCCGAGGGCCGCGCCGATCGTCCACAGCAGCGCCCGCGCGTTCGCGAGGCCCTGCAGCCGCCCCGGCCGCAGACCCCACCCGAGGCCACGCCCGAGCAACAGATCGACCTGGACGCTGCCATGAGCGCCAGCCGGCTGCAGCGCCTGCGTCAGGCTGATTTCAACCAGCTCGGCGCCAGCGAATACCGGCTGGTCGAGCGCCTGGTGCGTGACATTCCCCTGCCGCTGCCCGGTGTGGCCTCGCGCCGCACCCGCGTGGGTGGGCGGGGCGCACGCATCCACTGGGCGCGCACGCTGCGCCAGGCGGCGCGCCATGGCGGCGATCTGGCGGCGCTGCAGCGGCAGGAGCGGCGCAGCCAGCCGCTGCCGCTCCTGGTGCTGGTCGATGTGTCGGGCTCCATGGAGCGCTATGCGCGCCTGTTGCTGGCTTTTTTGCATGCGGCCACGGCGCGGCTGCGCTTTGATGGACAGGCCCGGCCGCTGCGCCGCGACGTGTTTGCCTTTGGCACGGGCCTGACCGACCTGAGCGCGGCCTTCAAGGAGTCCGACACCGACCGCATGCTCGAGCGCGCCGGCCGGGCCATACAGGACTATGCCGGTGGCACGCGCCTGGGCGACAGCCTGGAGAGCCTGCGCCGCCAGTACGCGCGGCGCCTGGTGGGGCGGCGCACGCTGGTACTCATCGTCAGCGATGGGTTGGACACAGGCGAGCCCGAGGATCTGGCGCGCGAGCTCGCCTGGCTCAAGCTCCATTGCCGGCGCCTGCTGTGGCTCAACCCGCTGCTGCGCTTTGATGGCTACGAGCCCAGCGCACGCGGCGCCGCCGTGCTCCACCGCGCGGCCGACGCCATGCTGGCCGTGCACAACGTGACCCGGCTGCAGCAACTGGCCGGCGCCATCGCCGACTTGATGAAACAATGAGGTTCAAGTTGTGAATCCTGCCGAACAGGAAGCCGCCGTCATCTCCGCGAAGGCGGGGATCCAGGTACTGCCCACGCGCTTGATCTGTGGCTGCCGTGGATTACCGCCTTCGCGGGGATGACGGGCTGCGCACTGATCGCGTGCCCCGGAAGGACGAAGCGGCAGATAGAGCGACCGATCCCAACAATAACCCCAGGAGATATCACCATGGAAATGCAAGGCGCACGCCAATTGCCCATCACCCAGCAGCAGGCCTGGGAGGCCCTGAACGACCCCGAGGTCCTCAAGCTCTGCATCCCCGGCTGCGACAGCATCGAGTCCACGGGCGATAACGCCTACAACCTGGTCAACGCCATCAAGGTCGGCCCCGTGGCGGCCAGGTTCAAGGGCTCGATCGCGCTGGCCGACGTGAACGCACCGCACAGCTACACGCTGAACTTCGAGGGCAATGGCGGCGTGGCCGGCTTTGGCAAGGGCAGCGCCCAGGTGTCGCTCGCGCCGCAGGACGAGGGCTGCGCGCTGGCCTATACCGTCAACGCCACCGTGGGCGGCAAGATCGCGCAGGTGGGCCAGCGCCTGATCGACGGCGTGGCCAAGTCCATGGCCGAGAGCTTCTTCAAACGCTTCGACGAAGAAATGCAGCGCCGCCATGGCCCGGCCGAGGAGGAACCCGAGGCCAAGCCCGGCGCTCTTAAAAAAATGTGGTCCAGACTCAAGGGCGGCGGCAAGGACGCTGCCACCCTCGACGGAGATGCGGAGACATAAGCCATGGAAAACCTCGACGTCACCGTGCTGCGCGCGCTGCGCGACTGGCGCCAGGCCGGTCGCCAGGCGCTGCTGGTCACCGTGGTGCGCACCTGGGGCTCGTCGCCGCGGCCCGTGGGCTCCATCATGGCCCTGTGCGAAGACGGGGCGGTGATGGGTTCCGTCTCGGGCGGCTGCATAGAGGACGACCTGATCGCGCGCTACGCTCATGCGGATGGGAAAGACGCCCTGCCGCGCAGCGGCCCGCCGCGGTTTGCCAAGTACGGCGTGACGGCCGAGGAGGCCTTCCGCTTCGGCCTGCCCTGCGGCGGCACGCTGGAGCTGTTGCTGGAATTCAGCCCGGACGCTGGCAGCCTGGCCGCCCTGGTGCAGGCGCTCGACGCCGGCCGCCTGATGCACCGCAGCGTGCGCCTGGACGATGGTGCCGTGACGCTGGCCCCCGCCGAGAGCCCGGCCGATCTGCTGCTCGATGCAGAGCAACTGACCAACACCTTTGGCCCGGAGTACCGCATGCTCATCATCGGGGCGGGCCAGATGAGCGAATACCTGGCCACCATGGCGCAGTTCAGCGGCTTTGCCGTCACCGTCTGCGACCCGCGCGAGGAATACCGCGGCGCCTGGAGCGTGCCCGGCGTGCACCTCCTGACCACCATGCCTGACGACACCGTGACCGCGTTTGCGCCCGATGCGCGCTCCTGCGTCGTGGCCCTCACGCACGACCCCAAGCTCGACGACCTGGCGCTCATGCAGGCGCTCGACACCCCGGCCTTCTACATAGGCGCCATTGGCAGCCGGCGCAACAACCAGGCGCGCCACCAGCGCATGATCGAGCATTTCGGCCAGACCGAGGAGGGCCTGGCGCGCCTGCGCGGGCCCATTGGCATCTACATCGGCAGCAAGACCCCGCCCGAGATCGCCGTGAGCGTCATGGCCGAGATCCTGGCCGTGAAGAACGGCGTGCCCCTGCCGCGCGACATGGACGTGGCCCATGTGAAGGACGCCCAGGGCCTGGCCGCCGCGGGCTCGGCCTGCAAGGTGGGCTGATGGAGCTGCCGCCCAGCGTGGCCGCCGTGCTCATGGCCGCGGGCGCGGGCCGGCGCATGGGCCATTGCCCCAAGTCCCTGCTGCTGCGCGATGGCGAGCCTCTGCTGCTGCGCCAGATTCGTCTGCTGGCCCAGGCCGGCGTGGCCCATGTCGCCGTGGTGCTGGGCCACCACGCGCGGGCGCTGCAGGCCGTGTTGGCGCATGCGCAGCTGCCGTCCGCGGTGTCGCTGCGTGCGGTGGTCAACGCCACGCCCGACCAAGGGCCGGGCAGCTCCCTGCGCTGCGGCCTCGCGGCGCTTCCGGCCGAGGTCGATGAGCTGCTCGTGGTGCTGGCCGACCAGCCGCTGTTGGAGCTCGAGGACATTGAGGCCATGCGCGCCGCCTGGCGCGCGCGCGGCGCCGGCGTGGAGCTGGTTCTGCCCCAGCACGCGGGCCAGCCCGGCCACCCCATCGTCTTCGGCCCCGTGCTGCGCCAAGCCGTGATGCAGGCGACGGGCGGGCAGGGCGTGCGCGAATGGCGCCGTGCCCACCCGGAACAGGTGCAGGTCGTGGCCCTGCCGCACGAGCGCTGCACCACCGACGTGGACACGCCCGAGGATTTGCAGTCCTTGGGCGAGCGCTTCGGTGTGTGGCTGGGGCGGCCGCCCGAATCGGCTCCCTGGCCATAGGTCGCGGAGCCGATCGCATGGCGATTCCCGACGACCGTCATCCCCGCGAACGCGGGGATCCACAGCAGCGGTGGCGCAGTAGCGACAGGGCGGGCACCTGGATCCCTGCTTTCGCAGGGATGACGGGAGTGAGCGTGCCGGGCGGGGAATCCGCCAGGCAGATCTGGCCGGTCAGGCTGCTCAGGCCGTCTCGGCCAGTAGATCCTGTAGCGCCTTGACCTGTTGGCGCAGGCGCTCGTTCTCGGCCTCCAGTTCGGCCACGCGCTGCTGAAGCTTCGTGGCGTCGGGTGTGGTCTGCGGCGTTTCCCCGTCCTCGC
>JAFECU010000197.1 GCA_018242005.1 Pseudomonadota bacterium
GGCGTAGGGGTGTGCGACCAGCCCCTGCACGTCCGACGGGCCGGCGAAGATGCCCACATCGGCCTCGCGTGCCAGCACCGCGGCCGGTATGGTTTCGCTCTGGCGCTCCTCGATCTCGGCATCGATGCCCGGATAGGCGACCAGGAAGCGCCCCAGGGTCGGCGTGACGAAGCCGTTCAGCGCGCTGCTGTTGGCGATGAGCCGCACATGGCCCTTGACGCCCGAGATGAAGCGGCTGACGTCGCCCTGCATGCGCTCTATGCCCTCGAACAGCTCGCGCACATGCAGCAGCACGGCGTCGCCCGCGGGGGTCAGATCCATGCCCCGGGGCGTGCGCTCGAACAGCGCCGTGCCCAGCGCCTGCTCCAGGTTCTTGAGCCGGTAGCTCGCGGCCGACGGCGTGATGAACACTGCGGCCGCGCCGGCCGTCAGGCTGCGCGCCTGAGCGATTTCAAGGAACAGCCGCAGGTCGGAGAGCTCGTAGCGCATGGCGGCTATCCATGGACCGGGGCCGGGGCATTGAGCGCCGCCAGCCGCTCAGGCGTACCCACATCGGTCCAGCGCCCTGGGTACAGCTCGGCCGTCACGCGCCCCGCGTCCATGGCGCGGCGCAACAGCGGCGCCAGGGCGGCAGCCACGCCCTCGGGGTTGCCCGCGGGGATGTCGCACCAGGGCGCAGCGAACAACTCGGCGCGCAGCAGGGCGATGGTGCTGTAGGTGTAGCGCGGCCGGGGGTCGTCCGCAGGCAGGTTCAGCGCCAGCCCCTGGTCGGACAGGCCGAAGTCGCCGCGCGTGTTGTGCGCGGGGTTGTCCACCAGCCACAGATGGGCCAGCGCGTCGCTGTCCGCAAAGCGCTGCGCGGCGGCGGCGGCGAACGGGAAGTCGGGCGCAAACACGTCGCCCGCGGCCAGCCAGAACACGGCGCCGAGCCGCGGCAGGGCGCGCGCGATGCCGCCTGCCGTCTCCAGCGCGCGGCCAAAGTCCCGGCCCTCGTGCGAATACGAAATTGATAGCTGCCTGCGCTTATCTGCCGCGTCTTCAAGGCCAAAATTACCTGAAAATCTCTCGCCGATCTGTTCGCCCAGCCAGGCGGTGTTGATGACCACCTGCGCCACGCCCGCCTCGGCCAGCGCCCGCAGGTGCCATTCCAGCAGCGGCCGGCCCTGCACCTGCAGCAGGGGCTTCGGCGTATGGTCGGTCAGGGGGCGCATGCGCTCGCCGCGGCCGGCGGCCAGCAGCAGGGCTGGGGGCTGTGTGTGCATGGCCCGCACTGTAGTGCATTGCCCTGCCGCCAGCGTCGCCATAAGGGTGCCCGGTGGCAGGCCGGTAAAATAACGGGCTTTGCCCCCACCCCTTCTCCAGTGGAGCCGCCCTTACATGGCCAATGCACAACAAATGGCGAATGCGATCCGCGCACTCGCAATGGATGCCGTTCAACAAGCCAACTCCGGCCACCCCGGCGCCCCCATGGGCATGGCCGACATGGCCGTGGCGCTCTGGGGCCAGCACCTCAGGCACAACCCGGCCAATCCGCAGTGGGCAGACCGCGACCGCTTCGTGCTCTCCAACGGCCATGCCTCCATGGTGCTGTACGCGCTGCTGCACCTGACAGGTTATGACCTGCCCATCGAGGAGCTGAAGCACTTCCGCCAGCTGCACAGCAAGACCGCGGGCCACCCCGAGCATGGCATCACCCCCGGCGTGGAGACCACCACCGGCCCGCTGGGCCAGGGCGTGACCAACGCCGTGGGCTTTGCGCTGGCCGAGAAGCTGATGGCCAAGGAATTCAACCGCGAGGGCCACAAGGTGGTGGACCACCACACCTATGTGTTCCTGGGCGACGGCTGCCTGATGGAGGGCATCAGCCACGAGGCCATCGCCCTGGCCGGCGCCTGGAAGTTGAACAAGCTGATCGCGCTGTACGACGACAACGGCATCAGCATCGACGGCCAGGTCGCACCCTGGTTCATCGACGACACGCCCGCGCGCCTGCGCGCCTGCGGCTGGAACGTGATCGGCCCCGTGGACGGCCATGACGCCGGCGCCGTGGCCGACGCCATCCGCCTGGCCAAGGACAGCCAGGACAAGCCCAGCTTCATCGTCTGCAAGACGGCCATCGGCCACGGCTCGCCCAACCGCGCGGGCACCGCCAAGGCGCACGGCGAGCCGCTGGGCGCCGACGAAATCACGCTCACGCGCAACGCCATCGGCTGGAGCCACGCGCCGTTCGAGATCCCGGCCGACATCTACGCCGACTGGAACGCCCGCGACGCCGGCGCCCAGGCTGAAGGCCAGTGGCGCGAGCGCTTTGACGCCTACGCCGCCGCCTACCCCGAGCTGGCCGCCGAGTTCACGCGCCGCATGGCCGGCGACCTGCCCAAGCATTTCGCCCAGACCGCCGTGGACGCCGTGGTCGCGGCTCATGCCAAGGCCGAGACCGTGGCCAGCCGCAAGGCCAGCCAGATCGCGCTCGAGGCCTTCACGGCCCAGCTACCCGAACTGCTCGGCGGCAGCGCCGACCTGACCGGCTCCAACCTCACCAACACCAAGAGCACGCCCGCGCTGCGCTTCGACGAGGCCGGCGAGGTGGTGCAGGCCGAGCTCACGCTGGGCGAGCAGACCGTGAAGGTGGGCGGTCGCCACATCAACTACGGCGTGCGCGAATTCGGCATGGCCGCCATCATGAACGGCATCGCGCTGCACGGCGGCTTCATTCCCTACGGCGGCACCTTCCTCACGTTCAGCGACTACAGCCGCAACGCCATCCGCATGGCCGCGCTGATGAAGCAGCGGGTGATCCACGTCTTCACGCACGACAGCATCGGCCTGGGCGAGGACGGCCCCACGCACCAGTCCATCGAACATGCGGCCAGCCTGCGCCTGATCCCCGGCCTGGACGTGTGGCGCCCGGGTGATACCACCGAAACCGCCGTGGCCTGGAGCGTGGCCCTGTCCAACCGCAACAAGCCCACGGCACTGCTGCTGTCGCGCCAGAACCTGCCCTACGCGCCCAAGAATGACCTGGGCGACATCTCGCGCGGCGCCTACATCCTCTCCGAGCCCAAGGACATCGGCCTGAAGAAGAAGGCCCAGGCGGTGATCATCGCCACCGGCTCCGAGGTGCAGCTGGCGCTGGCCGCGCAAAAGCTGCTGGCCGAGAAGAAGATCGCCGTGCGCGTGGTCTCCATGCCCAGCACCACCACCTTCGACCGCGAGGACGTCAAATACAAGAAGCTGGTGCTGCCTGCCGGCCTGCCGCGCATCGCGGTCGAGATGGGCGTGACCGACTTCTGGTGGAAGTACGGCTGCGCCGCCGTGGTTGGCATCGACTGCTTCGGCGAGTCGGCCCCCGCGGGCGTGCTGTTCAAGCATTTCGGCTTCACGCCCGAGAACGTGGCCGACACCGTGCGCGCCGCGCTGTCGCGCAAGCGCTGAAGATCATCCGTTTTTCTGTTTCTCCATCCCAAGAGGCTTCACCATGACCATCAAGATTGGCATCAACGGCTTCGGCCGCATCGGCCGCAACGTGCTGCGCTCGGCGCTGCAGAACTTCTCCGACATCGAGGTCGTTGCCATCAACGACCTGCTGGAGCCCGACTACCTGGCCTACATGCTCAAATACGACAGCGTGCATGGCCGCTTCCGTGGCGAGGTGTCGGTCGATGGCAATACGCTCATCGTCGACGGCAAGAAGATCCGCCTGACGCAGGAGCGCGACCCCGCCAACCTGAAGTGGAACGAAGTCGGCGCCGACATCGTGATCGAGTCCACCGGCCTGTTCCTGGACAAGGCCAGCGCCGAGAAGCACATCGCCGCCGGCGCCAAGAAGGTGCTGATGTCGGCCCCGTCCAAGGACGACACGCCCATGTTCGTCTACGGCGTGAACCACAAGACCTATGACGGCCAGTCCATCATCAGCAACGCCAGCTGCACCACCAACTGCCTGGCCCCCGTGGCCAAGGTGCTGCACGACAAGTGGGGCATCAAGCGCGGCCTGATGACCACGGTGCACGCCGCCACCGCCACGCAGAAGACCGTGGACGGCCCGAGCAACAAGGACTGGCGCGGCGGCCGCGGCATCCTGGAAAACATCATCCCCAGCAGCACCGGCGCCGCCAAGGCCGTGGGCGTGGTGATCCCGTCGCTGAACAAGAAGCTGACCGGCATGAGCTTCCGCGTGCCGACTTCCGACGTGTCGGTGGTCGACCTGACCGTGGAACTGGAGAAGGAAGCCAGCTACGACGAGATCAAGGCCGAGATGAAGGCCCAGTCCCAGGGCGCCCTCAAGGGCGTGCTGGCCTACACCGAGGACAAGGTCGTGGCCACGGACTTCGTCGGCGAGACCCACACCTCGGTGTTCGACGCCGACGCCGGCATCGCCCTGGACAAGACCTTCGTGAAGGTCGTGGCCTGGTACGACAACGAGTGGGGCTACTCCAACAAGTGCCTGGAGATGGTGCGCGTGATGGCCGGCAAGTAAGCCGGCGCCTCACCCGGCCATGACAAGAGACGCGCCTTCGGGCGCGTTTTTCATGTGCAGCACATGAAAAAATGGCCGCAGACACGCCCCGTGTCCACAGCCATTTTTCCTATGGATCTGGCTCCAGCGCTTATGCCCAAAGCGCGTCGCGCCATCAATTAAAGAGCAAACCTTACTCCGCCGTGCGAATGGTCTCGCGGCCCTGGCGGTCCTTGGCGCGCGCGATGTCGTCGCCCAGCGAGCGCACCAGCTTGTCCAGCGCCCCGGCCACGCAGTCGGCCACCTTGGCGGCCTCGGCGGTCGCGGCCACGGGCTGGCGGCCATTGGGTC
The DNA here is from genome assembly GCA_018242005.1 of Pseudomonadota bacterium. Lineage (GTDB taxonomy): Bacteria > Pseudomonadota > Gammaproteobacteria > Burkholderiales > Burkholderiaceae_C > Alicycliphilus. The sequence goes on from JAFECU010000197.1 coordinate 4,811, forward strand.
GGGCCTCGATCACGCAGCGCTTGTCGGCCACACCGGACTTGCCGGCGTCCACGTCGGACAGGAACACCTCGACGCGCGTCACATGATCGCGAAAGCGCGCCAGCTTGGTGGCGGCCTCTTCCTGCACCCAGCGAGCCAGCGATTCGCCGCCCTGGATATGGTCGTTCGTATGGACCTGAATTTGCATGCTGTCCTCCTTGCTGAAACTGGGGCACCGATGCAGGCCCCATGCCATCCATCATGCCCCAGTCGGCTGCCCATGGCTTGATGGTCATCAATTATTGGTTGCCAACGGGGGCTTGGGCTTGGCCCGCGCGGCGGCCATGCCTATCATCGAGCAGACCCGCAAGACCTGTTTCCGCTGGGTGAAGGATGGTCCCTCCATGTCCCCGCAAAACCCGCTTTCAGCGCTGCATGAACGTATCTTGGGCAGCTGGCGCATGTTGTCGTGGACGCGGCGGCTGTCCGCATCGGGGGAGGGCACGGATGCCCTGGGCGCCCATCCGTTTGGCTATATCAACTATGCCCCCGACGGGCGCGTCATGGTGTTCGTGCTGCGCAGCAACCGTGCACGCCCCGCCCAAAACCCGCCCTCGCCTGCCGAGAAACTGGTGCTGTTCGACTCCATGTTCGCCTATGTGGGCCGCTATGAGGTGTTGGCGGACCGCGTGGTCCACACCTTGGACGGCAGCTGGAACGAGCTGTGGACCGGCACGCAGCAGACGAGGCTGCTGCACTTCGAGGGGCCGCACCTGATCTACGACACGCCCGAGACCATAGACCCCATGGACGGCCAGCTGTGCACCTACCAGGTGCGGTTCGCCCGCGCCTGACGCAGGGCGGGCGAACCGCGGCAGCGCCCTCCTACAGACGGGGACTTGCTGCGGTGCTACAACCCCTGCATGTCCGCCCTCCACCCCACGCCCAGCCGTCTCAAGATCGGCGTGTCGGCCTGCTTCCTGCACGCCGACCCGGGCCGCTCGCTGTTCACCAACAAGACGCTGCAATACATGGAGCAGTCCATCGCGCACTGGATCATGTCGGCCGGGGCCCTGGTGGTGATGGTGCCCTGCCCCACCGGCGAGACGGCGCGTGGCGACGTCACGCTCAAGCATTACGCCGAGTGGCTGGACGGCGTGGTCATGCATGGCGGTGTGGATGTCTGGCCCGGCAGCTATGGCGAGGTACCGCTCAAGGCGGCCTGGCTGGGCGACCGTGTGCGCGACCTGTACGACCTGGCGGTGGTCGAGGCCTTCGAGCAGGCCGGCAAGCCCATCTTCGGCGTGTGCCGCGGGCTGCAGCTCATCAATGTGGCCTTTGGCGGCACGCTGTACCAGGACATCGAGACCCAACACCCCGGCGCCTTGCAGCACCGCAACGCCAGCGCCTACGACCAGCATGTGCATGAGGTGGACATCGTGCCCGGAACGCGCCTGGCACGGCTGTATCCGGGGCGCCAGCGCGCCACGGTCAACAGCATTCACCACCAGGGCATCAAGAACCTGGCGCCGGGCTTCGACATCGAGGCCTGGAGCTACCCCGACGCCGTGCCCGAGGCCATACGCCGCAATGCCAACCACGGGCGCGGCTACATCGCCGCCACGCAATGGCACCCGGAATTCCGCTCGCGCGACGGCGTCACGCTGGACGACACGCCGCTGCTGCACGATTTTCTGGCCGCCTGCAGCGAGGCGCGCGCGCGTCCGCGCCCCGGCCACAGCCCGCTGCGCATCCGCGACCGCGCCGGGCGCCTGCTGCGCCGCGCACTGCTGCGGCTACGCTGAACGCCCCGAGGCCTGAAGCTCAGTGGTGGTGCCCGTGCCCGCCATGCACATGGCGATGGGCAATCTCTTCCTGCGTGGCGGCACGCACCTCGGTCACCTTGCAGGCGAAGCGCAGGGCGTGGCCGGCCAGGGGATGGTTGCCGTCCAGGTGCACCTCGGGGCCCTTGATCTTGACCACATGGAACATCTGCGGCTGGCCGTCGGCGCCCGGGCCCTGGAGCTGGCCGCCCACCTTCACGCCGGGCGGGAATTCGCTCTTGGCAATGGTGCGCACCAGGCCCTCGTCGCGCGCGCCGAAGGCGTCCTCCACGGCCAGTTCGACCGTGGCGGCATGGCCCGCGGCCTGGCCTTCGAGGGCCGCCTCAACCTTGGGAAAGATGTTCTCGTAACCGCCGTGCAGGTAGGCCACGTGGCCCGAGTCGAGCGGCTTGCCGGTGGCGGGGTCGGTGATCTTGTAGCTGATGGTGACGGCAGTGTCTTTGGTGATGTTCATGGCTTGGGTGCGGTATTGGCAGCGACACGCCTTGGCGCCGCCGAAGGAGAAGCCGCCATTGTCCCGCATGCGAGCGGCGCGGTGCGGTTTGCACCCCATGGGCGCACAACCATTGGTCGAGCAACACCATCAGCTCCGTCTCGGTGCCGCTCAAGCGCCGGCGCCGCACAGCGGCAGGTAAAGCTCGGTACGCCAGGCGCTGGCATCCGAGCCGATCTCGGGGCCGGTGATGTAGCACTCCCATTGCTCGCCGGTGCTGACCAGGCCCTGCAACGCGATCCAGGCGCGCAGGGCGGCCCAGGCCTGCGGCAGGTATTCATAGCGGCCGCGGTACAGGGCGTGCGCCACACGCATGGCCGGCCATTGCCCCGGGTGGACATGGCCCGACGGGTGCACCGGGTGGTCCACGGCCACGCCAACCTCGCAGTCGAAGCTGTCGGTGGGTCCGCGCAGATGGTGCATGAACAGAGGGCCCGTGGTCTGCGCACCCTGGATCTTGATGCGGTCGAGCAGCTCGCGCACGCCGCGGCCCATGGTGCATGAAAGTTCCTCGCGCGGGCAGCAGACACGAACCACGGCCGTGGTGCGCGCGGGACTGATGTCGATGATCTGCGGTCTGTCGATCATGATCGCCTCCGGCGCAATACGGTACTCGGCCGGGTGGCGCTGGCCCCCCGGGGCCTCTTTCGATCGTAAGAGCAGGCCGGGGCGTTTGTCTGTAGGAGGACGCCGGACGCTGGTAACAGCGGCCTCAAAGGATGAAAGTTTTCGGCTCAAGCACCGATTTCTGATGATGTGTAAACCGCCGCAGAGGCACTTCAACGGACATCGCTACTTGAGTCAGATTTCTGGGCCGAGCCCGAAAGGCGCATCAAAACGTTCCGGATCCAGGCACAAGGCACGGCCATGGCTCCGGCCATGGCGAGCATTTGCAATGACGAGGCGGGGCATTTCGGCGTGCAGGGCAGGCATGGGGCAAAGGCTCTCGCCTCTCAGCGCCTGCTGCGCCCCAGCCACCAGCCCGCGGCCAGGCCCGCGGCGCCCAGCAGGGCCACCAGGGCGGCCGAGCCTTTCATGCGCCGGCGCTGGCCGCCGTCTATGCCGGTCTGGCGCGAGGGGGCGAACAGGTTGCCCTCGGTCAGCGGCGCCGGCACGGCGCGGCGCAGCCCCTGATCGCCAAGCCAGCGCAGCGCGCGCGCCGTGCCCTGGGGCGCGATCGCGTGGGCCAGGCGCCCGGGCAGCGCCCCCAGGCCCAGCCAGGTGACGGCGCGCGGCTCGGGGCTGTCGGCCAGATCCACGATGGCCTGGGCGACGGCGCGCGGGTCCACCATGGGCAGCGGCATGCTCATGCGCCGGCCCGTGTAGTTGGCGCCATGCGACATGCCGGGCGTGTCGACCACGGTGGGCGCCACGTCGCAGACATGCACGCGCGGCAGGTCGGCGACCTCGGCGCGCAGGCTCTCGGACAGGCCGCGCAGGCCGAATTTGCTGGCCGCATAGGCCGCGGCATAGGGCGTTGGCACCCAGCCGCCCAGCGAGATCAGGTTGACCAGCAGGCCGCTGCCCTGGGCGCGAAAGCGCGTGAGCGCCGCATGTGCGCCGTGCACATGGCCGAGCAGGTTGGCCTCGATGACACGGCGGTGCGCCGCCAGCGGCACGCCGTCAAAGCGCCCCACGGCCCCCACACCCACGGCGTTGATCCAGATGTCGATGCGCCCGAAATGGCGCTGGGCCTTGTCGGCCAGGGCCAGCACGGCATCGGCGTCGGTCACGTCGGTGGGTATGCCCAGTGCCTGGCCGCCCTCGGCGCGGCAGGCCAGGGCCACGGGGGCGAGGGTGTCGGCGTTGCGCGCGGCCAGCACCAGGCGCGCGCCGCGCCGCGCAAAGGCCAGCGCCGTGGCGTGGCCTATGCCGCTGGAGGCGCCGGTGATCACCACCACCGGGTCTGGCGGGGCTGCGGTCAGACAATCGGGAGCGGCGGGCGCGGGCTGGTTCATGGCGGGGCATAGGCTGTGGCTGCGATGCCTCGTTTGTAACCGCTGCACCGCCATGGCGGCGTAGGACAGTGCCCGCGCCTGCGGGCTTGGAGCAAAAAGCAGCTCTGACGCTTATACACAAAGCGTACCCAGCTATCAAAATACCCATTGGACGATGCCGCGGCTGTCGCCATCCCCGCGAAGGTGGTTTCCTGTACAACAGGGTTCGCTACTTGAGCCATGCGCAATCCAGGCGCCACCCAGGCCATTGATGCGCCATGGCCGTGGATCCCGCATTCGCGCGGATGACGCGGGTGTAGCGGCTCTCCAAGACAAGCCGAAAATCGTGCTCAGGACAATGGTTTGGCGCCGAAGCGCACCAGCAGGCCGCGCGGCGTGACGCTGATGCTCTCGGGCTGCAGGCCCAGGCGGTCTATGGGGGCCAGATCCTTGTCGCGCAGCTGGTGCAGCACCACCTCCCGCAGGGATTGGTCGGCCAGCTGTTGGCCGTAGCGCTGCAGCAGTTCCGAGGCCGGCGACCTGAGGCCGTCGATGCGCAGCGTGTTCACATGCAGCCTGTAGGCGCGGATGCTGCGGTCCGTGGGCTCGTAGCGCAGTGCGAAGTCCACGTCGAACAGGCCCATATGGCGGCGCGAAAGCAGCGGACCGAATGCCGCCAGGTCGAACCGGGCGTTGATCTGGTCGCGCTCTGGCAGCAGGGTCAGGTGCGGCGCCTGCAGCTCGAGGTCCAGCAGGCCGGCGAGCGGGTAGCTGCGCGGAAAGCGTTCGGCCAGGGCCTGTTGCAGCTGCTGCAAGCTGATGGTGTAGCCGGTCTGGGCGCTGGCGCAACCGGCCAGCAAGGCCAGCAGGGCGGCGCTGGCGTGGTTCAGAAAATGTCTGCGGTGCATGGTGGAGCCGATTGTGCTGGCGTGCGCGCCACGCCGTGCAACGGACGGCATCAACCCTGGGCGGCCGTGAGCATGCGCAGCTGCCGGTGCGCGGCGCTCTCCGCATCCACGGGGCGCTGCTCGCGGGCCAGCAGATAGCGCTCGCTGAACAGGTCCAGCCAGGCCTGCAGCAGCGCGCCGCCGTGCTCGTCGCCGGCCTGCGCCAGGCACAGGGCCGCGACCTCGGCGGTGCAGAAATGGTCGCCGCGCGTGGAGCGGCGCAGCCGGTAGCGCGAGGCCGCGTCGCTGTGCAGGCTGAGCACGGGCAGGTGCGCGAGGCAGGGGCTCTTGCGGAACATCTTGCGCGCCTCGGGCCAGGTGGCGTCCAGCAGCACGAACAGCGGGCGCTTTGCCCGCGGACCGGCTGCGGCCGATGGCTGCGGCGCCACCTGCCGCACCACACGCCCGGGTTCCGCGAACTCGCCGGGAAACACCACATAGGGCTGCCACTGCGGATCGGCGAGCAGCGCGAGCAGGGCCGGATCGACCTCGGTGCGCGACCAGCCGAAGGCGTAGGTGTCGGCCACCAGGTCGGCGATCAGCCAGCCGGTGTTGCTGGGCTTGAGCGGCTCGATGTCGTGCATCAGCAGGCAGACGCCGGCGCGCGTGTCGCAGGGCGGGCACAGCGCGCAGATGCAGTGGCTGGGCACCAGGCGGCAGCCCGCGCAATGCGCGCGGCGCGAACCGCCGCGGGCCAGAAAGGGCTTGGCGCTGCGCGCCAGGCGTGCGGCGCGCAGCCGGGAGACGGCATGGGGCATGGCAGGCCTACTCGACCTGCGCCGCAGCCAGGCTTTGCACGATGGCTTCGAGCTGTGCGCTCATGGGCAGGTTCAGCCGCTCGCCACTACCGGGCAATTTCTGCAGGAACCAGCGCCGGTACTGGCGGTCGATCTCGCCGTCGCGGGCCATCAGGCGCATGCTGTCGGTGACCAGCTTGGCCAGCTGCGGGTCGCCCCGGCGGAACATGATGGCGTAGGGCTCGTAGGACAGCAGCTCGCCCACCACGGCCAGGCGCGCGGCCGCGCCCGGGGTTTGGGCCACCAGGCCGTAGAGCAGCACGTCGTCGGTGGCGAAGGCATCGGCGGCGCCGTCCGCCACCTGCGCAAAGGCCTGGGCATGGTCGGGCGCGACCACGATGCTCATGGGGATCTTCAGGCGCTGCGACAGGCTGCGCATGACGGGCTCGTTGGTGGTGCCGGCCGTCACGGCCACCTTTTTGTTCACGAGGTCGCGCCAGTCGCGTATGCCACCGCCCTTGCGCACCAGCAGGCGCGTGCCCGCGACGAAGATGGTGGGCGAGAAGGCCACGGTCTTCTGCCGTTCCAGGTTGCTGGTGGTGGAGCCGCACTCAAGATCCGCCTGGCCCGAGGTGATGGCCTGCATGCGCGTGGCCGATGTCACCGGCACCCAGCGGATCTGCAGAGGGCGCTGCACCGCGGTTTCCATCGCGCTCACCAGGGACTTGCACAGCTCAATGGAGTAGCCAATGGGCTGGCCGCGCGCATCGAGGTAGGAAAACGGCACCGAGCTCGCGCGGTAGGCCAGCGCCACGGTGCCGCTGGCGTGCACCTTGGCCAGCGTGCCGGTGAGCGCCTGCGGCCCGGGATTGGCCGGCGTGCTGTCCACGTCCTGCGCCTGCGCGGCCAGGGCGGCCAGCAGCGGCGCGGCGCACAGGATGCTGCGTAGGGCCTTCATGCGACGTCCGGCCCGGGAATGGGATGGGCGCGCGCGGCCGCTTCCTCGTCCATGCGGCGTGCGTGGTCGTCGGCCTCGCGCTGGGGCATTAGCTGATCCTCCCACTTGGCGACCACGGCGCTGGCGATCGAGTTGCCCACGGCGTTGGTGGCCGAGCGGCCCATGTCAAGGAAGGTGTCCACGCCCAGGATCAGGAGCAGGCCGGCCTCTGGAATGTCGAACTGGTTGAGCGTGGCGGCGATCACCACCAGCGAGGCCCGCGGCACGCCCGCCATGCCCTTGGAGGTGAGCATGAGGATGAGCAGCATGGTGATCTGCGTGGCCAGCGACAGGTGGATGTCATACGCCTGGGCGATGAACAGCGTGGCGAACGTGCAGTACATCATCGAGCCGTCCAGATTGAACGAATAGCCCATGGGCATGACGAAGCTCGAGATCTTGCGCTTGACGCCGAAGCGGTCAAGCGCGTCCAGGATCTTGGGGTAGGCCGCCTCGGAGCTGGCCGTGGCAAAGGACAGCATGAAGGCCTCCTTGATCAGCACCATGAGCCTGAAGATGCGCGGCCCGAGGAAGACGAAGCCCGCCAGGATGAGCAGCGCCCACAGCAGGAAGAGGCCCAGGTAGAAGTCGCCCATGAAGACGGCGAACTTGAGCAGAATGCCCAGGCCGTTCACCGCCACCGTGGCCGCCATGGCCGAGAGCACGGCCAGCGGCGCGAGCTTCATCACGTAGCCCGTGATCTTGAGCATCACATGGGCCAGTTCCTCGACCACCAACACCAGGGTCTTACCCTTTTCGCCCAGCGCCGCCAGGGCCACGCCGAAGAACATGGAGAACACCACGATCTGCAGGATCTCGTTGTTCGCCATGGCCTCGGCAAAGGACTTGGGCACCAGGTGGTTGACGAATTCCTTGAGCGTGAACTTGGCCGTCGCGAGGTTGGTGGCCGCCCCCACATCGGGCAGCGGCAGGCCCAGGTTGTGGCCGGGCTGCAGCCAGTTGGCCAGCACCAGGCCCAGCACCAGCGAGACCAGCGAGGCCGTGACGAACCACAGCATGGCCTTCAGGAACACGCGCCCCACCGAGGCCGCATCCCCCATGTGCGCGATGCCCACCACCAGAGTGGAGAACACCAGCGGCCCGATCAGCATCTTGATCAGGCGCAGGAACACGTCCGAGAGGATGGAGATGTAGCCCGCCACCTCCTTGGCCGCCTGCTTGTCGGGGAAGTTGACGAAGACAAAGTAGCCCACGCCTATGCCGACCAGCATGGCAACGAGAATCAAATAGGCAGGCGGTATACCTCTTTTTTGTGGGGCGCTGGCGGTCATGGGGCGTCCTTCCGGAATGCGGGGGTTGTTTTTCTTAGGCGGGAATCTGCAGGCCGCGCTGCACCGCAGGGCGCTCGACAAAGGCGGCGAGCGCGCGCTGCACCTGCGGAAAGTCGGCCCAGCCGACAAGCTCGCCGGCATCGTAGAAGCCCACCAGATTGCGCACCCAGGGAAAGACGGCCATGTCGGCAATGGTGTAGTCGCCGCCCATGATCCATGCGCCGGCCGTCAGGCGCTGCTCCAGCACGCCCAGCAGGCGGCGCGATTCGGCCGCGTAGCGCTCGCGCGGGCGCTTGTCCTCCCAGTCCTTGCCGGCAAATTTGTGGAAGAACCCCAGCTGGCCGAACATCGGCCCCACGCCGCCCATCTGCCACATCAGCCACTGCAGCGTCTCGTAGCGCGCGGCCGGCTCGCGCGGCAGGAACTGGCCCGTCTTCTCGGCCAGTCATATGAGGTTGGCACCGGACTCGAACAGCGCCAGCGGCCGA
>JAFECU010000198.1 GCA_018242005.1 Pseudomonadota bacterium
CGGCGCGCGGCCGTGCCAGATGCGCGAAGCGTGGTGCGTGTGCAGCGTCAGCGACATCGCGCTGCGCAGCGATCCGAGATTCAGTTGCAGGGGTTCTGTGCGTTCGTTGGCCATGAGAGCGACTCGCGGTGAAGGGGCGAGTCGCCAGCATCGGCATCGGCCGGAAGGCTGTCAGTCAACAAACCGCAGCCCATGCGCGCCCGGTTTGTTCCGCACGGAAGGCTGTGTGTGCCGGCTATCCCCTGGGGATAGCTCGGCGGAGTTGTTCGCGGCTCGCGCGGAGGTGAGACCGCGTTGCGGGGCTATGCCTCGCGAGGTCTGTACCAGGCGGCCCGTTGCCCCTCCACCTCACGGTAGCGAAGCTCGAACAGGCGGCACTCGTGCACCACCTGCCGCCAACTGCTGCAGCCGTACTTGGCTGGAAGCTGCTCGGGATGCCGGTCCGCGATCCAGCGGCCAGCGGCGGCGATCGGTGTCCAGCCCTCGACGGCCAACTGCGCGGCGGCCTCGCGTAGCGCACGAACGATGCCGGCGGCCGGCCAGTCCACCGTGCCGTCCGGCGCGATGCCATTGACCACCAGGTCGTGGAACACATCCGACTGGACGAATTCCGCTGCCAGGCGCCGCGCCTGATCCATGTGCTCGGCCCAGCCGCGCAACCGCTCGAAGTGGTGATCGATGCGCGTGTAGGCGGAACCGAGTTCGTCCTGTGCAGCGCGGCACCCGTCCACGGTCCATAGATCGTGCTGGTCGATGAAGTGGTGCACCAGTGTGTTGCGCAGCGATACCAGGTCTTTGAGGTCGGCCTGGGTCTTGGCGTAGTCCTGCGCAGACAGGCTCAGTTGCACGCGCGTGCGAAAGGAGATCACGTCGCCGGGAAGATCGTCGTCGCGTTCCTCGCCGCCATTTCCATCGGTGACGACATACGAACCAAACAGTTGTCCGATCAACGTGCCCAGGGTCTTGGTCGCGGCATCTTCAATCCGCGCTGCGCGAATGGCCTCCAGCGAATGCGCCGGGCCTGAAATCTCGTGGTGGGCCA
>JAFECU010000199.1 GCA_018242005.1 Pseudomonadota bacterium
ATGCGGGCCACCGCCGAGGTGCGGCGTGGTCATCATCCGATGCAGCGTCAGCTCGAACGGGCAAGCCGGATCGGAGAGGAAGTTGGCGACGCCGCGCAGCGTCTTGTCCTCGCCCGCGTAGAGCACGTGCAAGATGGCCCCGACCAGCAGCGCGTGGCTGGTCTTCTCCCAATGGTTGCGCTTCTCCAGCGCGCCTTCGGGGTCAACCAGAATGTCCGCGATGTTCTGCACGTCGCGCACTTCATGCGCGCCACGGCGGACTTCCAGCAGCGGGTTGTAGGCCGCCGACTTCGCATCGGTGGGGTTGAACAGCAGACAGTGCGAGAAGCGCGATCGCCAGCCTGCGGTGATCTGCCAGTTCTCGCCCTTGATGTCGTGGATAACGGCGGACGCGGGCCAGCTCAACAAGGTGGGCACTACCAAGCCCACGCCCTTGCCCGAGCGCGTGGGCGCGAAGGTCAGGATGTGTTCCGGGCCTTCGTGGCGTAGGTACTGGCGTTCGTGTTGCCCGAGGAACACGCCGGCTGGCTGCGTGAGGCCGGCCTTGCGAATGTCATCCGCGTTCGCCCAGCGCGCCGAGCCGTAGGTTGTGACCAGGCGCGATTGCCGCGAGCGCCAGATCGACATGCTGATGGCGACCAGCACGGCCACGAGGCCGCTGCCGCCCGCGATAGCACCGCCGATGTCAAAGACGCGCGGTGCGTAGGCGTCGAAGAAGAACCACCACTCGAACAGCCGCCAGGGGTGATAGATGGGCGTGCCGAAGAAGTCGAACCAGGACGAGCCCAGGCGTAGCTGGTAGCCCAGGGCGGCGGCTGTCCATTGCGTGGCGCTCCACACTCCGGCGATCACGATGCCGAATACGACGGCAATCTGACCGAACAGCACGTTCGTCCCTTGCATAACCTCGCCTCCGATCACGGCACACGGAGGTGCCGCAGCACTCAGGATCAAGGCGTGCGTACAGGTCGGTCAAAGGCCGTTATGGCGGTAATTTAGGCTGATAAAGCCAGATTTCTTGCAGGGGCGAACGCAATAAAAACGCCGCGGACGCGAGCGCGTTGCGGCGTGGTGAGGTAATAGTGCGAATTTCGTCGCAGCGAGACGACTGCGATGAAGCTATTTGGATTTCTGCTCCGGCCGATCACCGAAGAAGCGCCGATTGGCGGCTTCAGCCGCGCGCACGCAGAGTTCATCGCCGACCTTTGCGCGATCCTCCTTGCATTGGCGCTGGAGTTCCTTGATGCGGTCGGGGTGGGCAACAAGGTAGTCCACGGTTTCCGAAGGTCGAGACGGCCCGCACGCGGTCAGTGCGGCGGTCAGCATAAGCAGCATCACTCTGTTCATGGTTCCAGTCCTTTCGTCGGACGGTTCAAGCATCGTCGATATCGTCCGTCGAATCAATGAAGGCCACACGTTCGATGAACCGAGCCAACATCTCGGATGGCTCCGCATCGCGGCGTAGCAGATAGGTCGTGAGCATAGGGGGCTTGCCTGCCAGGCGGCGGGCCACAACGCCAGGCTCGCGGCTAGAAGCGATATGCGCCTCGCCCGCCAGGCCCAAAGCTAGGCCAGCGGAAACTAGCGTCATCATCACATCGAAGGTCGCCACACGCTGCGCGATTAGCGGCTCCTGATCGAGCTTGCGCAGAAAGCGATCAACCTGCCTCGCGTGGCCCTCGCAGACTGCCGGGTCGCCCAGCGCCAGCGGGTAGCGCAGCACTTCTTTCAGCGGAACCTGCTTGAACGAAAGGACGGGATGGCGGGCAGGCACCGCCACCATCAACTCATCCTCCCATGCAGCACTGACCACGATGCCATCGCCTGCATCTTCGGCCATCGAGAAGCCAGCGTCATACAGATCATCGTGCAAACCCTTGATCTGCTGGGCCAGCGAAACCTCGAACAGTCGAATCTCGACTTCGGGGTCTTCTTCCCGGCATTGCGCTAATAGTGCCGGCAGGCGCGATGGCGTGATCCCGTCGGATAAGGCAATACGCAACTGGCCGTGAAAGCCGTTGGCAATGGACTTAACGCTATCGCGGGCTTGATCCAATGCCGCAAAAACGCGCTGGACGTGTTCCAGAAACAGCCGTCCAGCGCGGGTCAGTTGCGTGCTGCGGGTGGTGCGGACGAACAGGCGTGCGCCAAGCTCTTCCTCCAGCTCCTTGATGGTGCGAGATAGCGGTGACTGATCGATGTGCAGCCTCTCGGCAGCGCGGGCGAAGTGGAGTTCTTCGGCCACGGCCAAAAAGCATCGAAGGTGTCGCAATTCCATGCCAATCCCCTAGTCAATCAAGCGTCATGTCGTTCAATTCGAGAAAAGCGACTTTCTATTTCGACAAGCGAAAGTATCAGGACACACAGAGACTGGCCTCGCAGACTTAGACCAAGCATAGGAACCTTTTCGTCAGGGCAGTGGCCTGCCGAAAAGACTGCGATGGATGCCGAGAGCGACTCGATAGAGGGGTTCCAAATACCAGTGCGACTGACGCAACGTGAACCAGGCGCTGAATCCCGCCACTACTGCGGCCCCGAGCATGTCGAGCGGAAAATGAACACCCAGATAGATGCGTGCCCATGCGATCGGAATGCCCAGCAAGGCCAGGGCAGTTCCCAGCCGCCGTCGCTTGAACCACAGACTGAAGGCAACAGCCCACCATAACGTCAGGTGATCACTGGGAAACGAGGCGTCGGCGGCGTGCGGGATCAGACGATGGCCGAGCCCGAGCATGAAAGGCCGAGGGTGTGGCCATGCCAGGCCGATGATCATGCAAATGCACAAGCCCAGCGCTCCCGATGCCGTAGCGACCAGCAGCGCCCTGCGCACCTTCTCGTCGCCACACAGCCATCCGAGGACCATACCGGCTGGAACCGCCCAGATGAGCCCTTGCGCTAGGAAGACGGTGAGGTAGAGCATCCCAGCGCTGGGATGTGCAGGCGCATTGAGCCAAAGAAAGGCAGCTTGATTGAACGATTCCATGTCATCTCCGAATTTGGCCTTGGGCCGCGCGCGATCCAAGGCCATCGTTAAGCGATTAGTCCCGCTCGTCGTGCTCGTTGTCCGCCTTGTCCTCGGCGGAAGAGATGACCGTGCCTTTGTCGGCGTCGATTCGTACATCAAAGACCTTGGCTCCGCTGACCACCTCCACGTCATAGATCCAGTTCCCCTGCCGGGACTTTTCGTACTCGGCATGCGTGGCCTTGCCGCTGGCGTGCTGCTCGGCGACGCCAATGGCTTGAATGAGTGAGGTCTTGGCCTGTGTGATGGCCGCGACATCGTGTTCGACGCCGGCCTTGGCCGCATAGGCGCCCACGCCGGCAGTAGCGGTGGCGACGGCGACGGCCAACAATGACAGTTTGGTATGGCGATACATGAAGCTTCTCCGGTTGGTTGCGTGCAGGGATTTGCACGACGGAGAATGTAGGGAGGCAGACTTAGCTATCACTGAGCCTTGCAACGCCAACGGCCTGCACTCTTCAGTGAATTCTTGAATGGGCCGAGCCTATGTCTGAGCTAAGTCAGCCCGAGCAGACTCTCCGCACCACTTTACTTTGGCAGGAGAGCACCATGAACCCCGTTTCAAGCACCCGATACGGCGACTGGCTGGTCAAGGTGCCGGCCGTCACGCTGTCATTCTGGATCATCAAAATCTTGTGCACCACGGTGGGCGAAACGGGCGCCGACTATCTGGCCGTGGGCGCCGGTCTGGGCCAAGGCCTGACCCGCACCTTGATGGCCAGCCTGCTGGCCGTGGCCTTGATCTGGCAGTTGCGCACGCGGTACTACACGCCGTGGATCTATTGGCTCACGGTGGTGCTGGTCAGTGTGGTGGGCACGCAAATCACCGACTTGTTCACCGACAAGCTGGGTGTCAGCCTGTATGTCAGCACACCGGTGTTCGCCGTGCTGCTGGCCATCATCTTCGCCGCCTGGTATCGGGTGGAGCGTACGCTGTCCATCCACGACATCGTCACGCGCCGGCGCGAGCTGTTTTACTGGGCCGCCATCTTGTGCACCTTTGCGCTGGGCACCGCCGCCGGCGATCTGGCCACCGAGGCGCTGCACCTGGGCTTTGTGCGGGGCGCCATTGCCTTCGGCATTTTGATTGCGCTCAGCTACACCGCCTGGCGCCTGGGCGGTAACGCCGTGCTCACCTTCTGGATTGCCTACATCCTCACGCGCCCCTTTGGCGCGGCGCTGGGCGACTTGCTGACGCAGGCCAAGGAATACGGCGGCTTGGACATGGGCGCCATGTGGACCAGCGCGTTGTTCCTGTCGGTGATCGTGGCGCTGGTGGCGGTGGAGCAGTACGTCGTGGATGACCGACGCGCCGTGCGCATGGCCGATTGATGCTGGCCGCGCCCGCACGTTTTGAATCACCCATTGCAAGGAATCATCATGTCAACCAAAAATCATCTGGCCCGCTTGGTCGCCGTAGTCTCGATCGCGATCGGACTCGCGGGGCTTGGCGGCTGCTCCAAGACCAGCGAGCCGCCGCTGCCACCCAAGGTGAATGCGGCCGCGCCTAGCAAGGCGGCCTCTGCCTTGGGCGATTTGACCAAATTTCGCACCATCGCCGCAGACGTTTCCGTCCTGGTGGACAAGGGCGATCTAGCGGCGGCCACGGCGCGCGTCAAGGATCTGGAGCTGGCCTGGGACTCGGCCGAAGCGGGCCTCAAACCCCGGGCGGCCGATGACTGGCACGTTCTGGACAAGGCCATCGACCGTGTGCTGAAGGCGCTGCGCGCCGAGCCGCCCGTGGCCGCCGACTGCAAGGCGGCCTTGGCTGCACTGATGCAAGGCTTCGACAGCCTATCCGGCAAAGCGTGAATCCGTGCGTAGGGCGAGGGCAATCTCTTGCCAGCCAATCCTTTGGCATGATGACCTCGCCGCCGCTGATTCTCTTTCACCTTGTTGTCCATTGGGTATGACTTCAAATTGTGAGCATGACGCATTGACCATTTCAACCGTCACCGCACGGTTCCTGCCGCTGGTGTTGGCGAGCCTGTTGTCCGCTTGTGCCAGCTACACGCCGCAGCCCCTGGTCACGCAGGCCTCGCTGCACACCGCCTTGCCGGCCCTGCCATCGCTGCCCGCTCAGGGCGTGGCGCCGCCCTTCGTGGCGCCGCACCCCTTCGATGCGCGCGACGGGCTGGACGCCACCGAGGTGGCCACGCTGGCCGTGCTGCTGAGCCCCGAGGTGAAATCGGCCCGGGCCGCGCAAGGGGTGGCACAGGCGCAGGCCTTTGCCGCCGGCCTGCTGCCCGACCCGCAGGTGGCGCTGACGCGCGACTTCCCGTCGAGCGGCGCGCCGGGCCTGACCAGCGCCTTCAACCTGGGGCTGGCGTATGATTTCAATCAGCTCATCACACATGGTGTGACGCGGCAGGCATCGCAAAGTGACACCGAAAAATCGCATCTCGATCTGCTGTGGCAAGAGTGGCAGGTGGTGGCACAAAGCCAGGTGCTGATGAACCGCATCGGCCAGCAAGAGCGCTTGGCGCAGGTGCTGGAGCAAGAACAGGCGTTTTATGCCGATCTGATGCCGCGCACCCGTCGAGCGGTGGCCGATGGCAACTTGACCATCGAGGCGCTCAGCCCCTATCTGACCGCGGCGGCCGACAACGCGCGCCAATTGAACGAGGCGCGGCGCGCAGCCCAGGATAACCGCGGCCAACTCGATGCGCTGCTGGGCCTGGCGCCCGAGGTGCAGCTGGATCTCGTATTCGACCGCGGCCTGCCGCCGCTGAACGACGTGGCGGTGCGCGCCAGCCTGGCCAGCGTGGCCGAGCGTCGGCCCGACCTGCAGGCCCTGCGCGCCGGCTATGCGGCGCAAGAGGCGCGCACGCACCGCGCGGTGCTGGCGCAGTTTCCGGCGCTCAACATCGGCATCACGCGGGTGCGGGACACCGCGGGGCTCTACACCAGCGGTTTCACCCTGGGTTTCACGCTACCGCTGTTCAATCGCAACCGGGGCAACATCGCGGTCGAAGAGGCCACCCGCACCCAGTTGCACCAGGAATACGAAAAGCGTCTGAACGCAGCCCACGGCGACACCTTGCGCGCGCTGCGCAGCGACGCTCAATTGATGGAGCAGATAGGCCTGGCGCAGGGCGAAGTGGCCCAGTTGCAGCCCCTGGCCGACCGCGGTGAGCAGGCCTTGCAAGCCGGCGCCATGGACGCGCTGCGCTATGCGAACCTGCGCGCCGGTCTGCTGGCCAAAAAGGTGGAGCTGCTGAACCTGGAGGCGAGCGTGCGCGAGCAGCGCATTGCCTTGCGCTCACTGACCGGGATTGATGTTTCCAGTGGCTTGCCGGCGCCATCGGATTCGGCGCCGCAACAAAACAAACAGCCTTGAGGAGGGCGATCGATGAAACCGTTGAAATTGGGGATGGGCGCTCGGCGCTTGGCCACGGCGCTGCTGGCATTGCTGCCCTGGCTCGCGCTGCCGCCGCCGGCCCACGGCGGCGAAGCCGCGGCCGAGCCCAGCGCGCTGGTGCAGACCGAGCCGCTCAAGGCGGGCGCGTTGCCGCTGGCCTTGACCGGTTTCGGCGTGATTGCGCCCGAGGCCGGGCAAAGCCAAAACGTCAGCGTGCAGCGCGCTGGCCGCGTCGAGCACCTGCGCGTGGCGGTCGGCGCCCAGGTGCAGCGGGGGCAGCCGCTCATGGAACTGGCCGTTGACCCGGCCGCGGCCCAGGCGTTTGCCCAGGCGCGCAATGCGCAGCAGTACACCGAGGGCGAGGTTGCGCGCATCGAAGGGCTGGTGGCGCAGCAATTGGCAACGCGCTCGCAACTGGCGCAGGCGCGCCAGGCGGCGGCCGATGCCCGCGCGGCCGTGCGCGTGCAGGAGCGCCTGGGCGGCGCGGCCGAGCGCATCACGGTGACGGCGCCGATCGGCGGTTTGTTGGTGGCGCTGCCAGTGGCCCAGGGCGACCGCATTCCCGCCGGCGCCACCGTGGCGCAGTTGGCCAACACCGATACGCTGCGCGTCGCCCTCGGCATCGAACCGGGGGACGCGCGGCACGTGCGCAGCGGCATGGCAGTGCGGCTGGCGTCGGTGTTTGATGAACGGCACGCCGTGATGGGCCAGGTGGTGCAGGTGCAGCGGGCCATCAACCCGAAAAGCCAGTTGGTCGATGCCGTGGTGCGCTTTCACCCAACCGCAGACTCCGGCCTGCTGCCTGGCCTGCGCATGCGCGGCGACATCCAGTTTGGCAAGGTCGAAGGCTGGCTGATTCCGCGCTCGGCCCTGGTCAAGAGCGGCGATGGCTTTGTCGCGTTTCAGGTGGCTGGCGGCAAGGCCGCGCGGGTGGCCGTGCAGGTGCTCACCGAGCAGGGCGAGCAGGCGGTCGTCAAGGCTGCCTTTGATTCCGAGCGGCGCCTGGTCACCGTGGGGGCCTACCAACTGAGCGATGGCATGGCCGTGCGCGAGGCCAAGTCATGAGGGTGGCGAGCTGGATCCAGGGGCACAGCCGTTCGATTCTTTTTCTGCTGGCCTTGTTAGCGGCAGGCGGCATCGTCGCGGCGCTGCGGCTGCCGGTGTCGATGTTCCCAACGGTGGATTTTCCCCGCGTCGTGGTGAGCCTGGACGCCGGTGACCGTCCGGCCGATCAGATGGCGCTGCAAATCACCACGCCGGTGGAAGAAGCGATCCGCCGCGTGCCCGGCGTGGTGGATATTCGCTCCACCTCCAGCCGTGGCAGCGCCGAAATCTCGGTCAATTTCGGCTGGGGTACGGACATGGTGGCGGCCGCGCTGCAGGTGAACGCGGCCACCAGCCGCGTGGCGGCATCGAGCCTGCCGCCCGGCATCCAGTTCGACACCAAGCGCATGGACCCGACGGTGTTTGCCGTGCTGGCCTACAGCCTCACCTCGACTACGCTGGACCTGACCGCCTTGCGCGACATTGCGCAATACCAGATGCGCCCGCTGCTGTCCGGCATTGCCGGCGTGGCGCAGGTCGGTGTGGTGGGCGGTGAACGCGAGGAATACCGCGTCACCGTGGCGCCCGCGCGCCTGGCCGCGCACGGCCTGACGCTGGCCGACGTGGCGGCGGCGCTGAATGCCGCCAACGTGGTGCAGGCGATCGGCAAGATCGAGGACCACTACAAGCTGTACCTGGTGGTGGGTGACACGCGGCTCAAGACGCTGGACGATATCCGCCACACGGTGCTCAAGTCCGGCCAGGATGGCATCGTCCAGCTCGACGACGTGGCGCAGGTCGAGCGCTCGACCGAGCCGCAGTGGCTGCGCGTGACCGCCGACGGGCGCGACGCCGTGTTGCTCAACATCTACCAGCAGCCGGGTGCCAACAGCGTGCAGCTCACCAAGGACGTGACGGCGGCGCTGGCCAAATACCAAACGGCGCTGCCGCCGGATGTGAAGGTGGCGGCCTGGTACGACCAGAGCCAGCTCGTGACCGATGCCGCGGCCAGCGTGCGCGACGCCATCCTGATTGGCGCCGTGCTGGCGGCCGGCGTGCTGCTGCTGTTTTTGCGCAACCTCAAGGTCACGCTGATCGCCGTGGTGGTGGTGCCGGTGGTGCTTGCGGCCACGGTGGTGCTGCTGTGGTCGCTGAACATGAGTTTCAACATCATGACCCTGGGCGGCATGGCGGCGGCGGTGGGCCTGGTGATCGACGATGCGATCGTGATGAGCGAGCACATCGTGCGCCGGCTGCGCGGCGCGCCAGCGCAGCAGCACAACACGGTGATGCGCGCGGCGATCGAGTTCTTCCGGCCGCTGGCGGGCTCCAGCGCGGCCACCATCGTGATCTTCGTCCCGCTGGCGTTCTTGAGCGGCGTGACGGGCGCGTTCTTCAAGGCGCTGTCACTGACCATGGCCGCCGCACTGGTCATCTCGTTTCTGGTCACCTGGCTGGCCGTGCCGCTGGTTGCTGGCCGCTTGCTCAGCAGCAAGGACGCCGAGCAGAAAGAAGGGGGGCGCGTGACCGACTGGATGCATGCGCGCTACGAGCGGGTGATGCGGCGCCTGCTGGCCCGCCCCCTCTGGATTTTGCTGCTGATCGCGCCCCTGTGCGGCCTGGGCTGGCTGGCCTATCACAAGGTCGGCTCGGGCTTCATGCCGGCCATGGACGAGGGCGGCTTCATCATCGACTATCGCACCCAGCCCGGCACGGCCCTGGGCGAGACCGACCGCATGCTGCGCCAGGTCGAGGACATCCTCAAGCAGACGCCCGAGGTGCAGACCTATTCGCGCCGCACCGGCACCGGGCTGGGCGGCGGACTGAGCGAAGCCAACGAGGGCGACTTTTTCGTGCGGCTGAGGCCGCCGCCGCGCCGGCCCATCGACGCGGTCATGGCCGACGTGCAGGGCCAGATCGAGCAGAACGTGCCCGGCGTGTCGGCCGAAATGGCGCAGTTGATGGAGGACATGATCGGCGACATGACGGCGGTGCCGCAACCGATCGAAATCAAGCTGTATTCGGATGACCCGCGCCAGCTGAGCGCGCTGGCGCTCAAGACCGCCGCGGCCATCCGCAAGGTCCCCGGCGTGACCGGCGTGCGCAACGGCATCAAGCCGGCGGGCGACGCGCTGGTGGTGCATGTGGATCGCGTCAAGGCTGCCCTGGAAGGGGTGGACCCCAACGGGGTCACGCGCATGCTCAACAACATCGTGGCGGGCCAGATGACGACGCAGATGCAGCAGAGCCCCAAGATGGTAGGCGTGCGCGTCTGGGTGCCGGGTGATTTGCGGCAAACGGCGGCCGATTTGCCGCGGATGCTGCTGCGCGCGCCCGACGGTCACGAATTTCCGCTCGCGCGCATCGCCAGCGTCAGCGTCGAGACCGGCCAACCGCAAATCACGCGCGAGAACCTCAAGCGCATGGTGGCAGTCACCGCGCGGATCAACGGGCGGGACCTGGGATCCACCGTGACCGACGTGCAGAAAATCGTGGCCGCTCCGGACTTCCTGCCCGCCGGAACCTACTTCGAGCTGGGTGGTCTGTACCAGCAGCAGCAGATCGCCTTTCGGGGCTTGGTGAACGTGCTGCTGGCGGCCCTGGCGCTGGTCTTTCTGCTGCTTTTGTTCCTGTACGAGCAGTTCCGCATGGCGCTGTCGATCATGGTGATTCCGCTGGTCAGCATGACGGGCGTGTTCATCGGCCTGTGGGCCACCGGGGTGGAGCTGAACATCACCTCCATGATGGGCATGACCATGATCGTGGGGATCGTCACCGAGGTCGCGATTTTCTACTTCTCGGAGTACCGCGACCTGGCCGGCCACATGCCGCTGGAGGAGGCCCTGATCCAGGCCGGAAAGAACCGCATGCGGCCGATCCTGATGTCGGTGCTGGCCGCCATCCTGACGCTGTTGCCGCTGGCGCTGGCGATCGGCCAGGGCTCGGAGATGCAAAAGCCGTTGGCCATCGCCATCATTTCGGGCCTGATCGTGCAACTGCCGCTGGTGCTGATCGTCATGCCCGTCATCTTCAAGGTGCTGAAGCGGCGCCGGCATCATGGGGAGCCCGGCGCATGAACATTCCCGATTTGATCCAACACTACGGCTACGCGGCCGTGGCCATCGGCACCTTTCTGGAGGGCGAGACCGTGCTGCTTCTCGGGGGCGCCGCCGCCAGCCGCGGGCATCTGGGCCTGCCCTGGGTGATCGTGGTGGCCACCGTGGCCAGCTTCGCGGGCGACCAGCTCTTTTTTTGGATGGGGCGCGCCTATGGCCCGGCGCTGCTGCAGCGCTTTCCCAAGCTGGGGGCGGGCACGGCGCGCGCCCGCGTGCTGCTGGAGCGCCACAACACGCCGGTGATCCTGTCGGTGCGCTTTCTGTATGGTTTGCGCATCGCGGGGCCCCTGGCCATCGGCATGAGCGGGGTGGGTCGGCTGCGGTTTTTCGTGCTGAACCTGATTGGCGCCCTGGTGTGGGCGTGCGTGATTGCCGCCCTGGGCTACGGGACGGGCCAGGCGCTGGCCTCGGTGCTGGGCACCATCGATGCCGACGAAATCTGGACCCTGGGGGTTGTCCTTGTGGCCGGGGCGCTCATAGGGCTGATCGCGCATTTTCGGGCCACGCGGCGGCGGCGATTGGGCGAAGCCCCACTGGGGAGCGATTGATGCGTGTGCTTCTGGTGGAAGACGACGCCATGATCGGTGGCGTAATTCAGGAGGTGCTGCGGGATGCGTCCTATGCCGTCGACTGGGTCAGGAATGGCGCGACGGCGCTGGGTTCGCTGGCGACCCAGCACTACGACCTGGTGCTGCTGGACTTGGGGCTGCCCGGCCAGGACGGGCATCAGGTGCTGGCGTCGATCCGCGGCAAGAACGACCCGGTGCCGGTGCTGATCATCACCGCGCGCGACGGGCTGGATGAGCGCCTGCGCGGGCTCGACGGCGGGGCGGATGACTATCTGCTCAAACCCTTCGACATGGCCGAGCTGCTGGCGCGCATGCGCGCGGTGCTGCGGCGCAAGGGCGGCAGCGGCGTGCCACTGCTGGGCAACGGCGTGCTGACGCTGGATCCGGCCACGCGCGAGGCCAGCATGCAGGGCGCGGCGCCGGTGCAGTTGTCGCAGCGCGAGTTTTCGCTGCTGCATGCCCTGCTGATCCGCCCCGGCGCGATCCTCTCGCGCAGCGAGTTGGAGGACCGCATCTACGGCTGGGGCGAGGAGGTGGAGAGCAATGCGGTTGAATACCTCATTCACGCGCTGCGCCGCAAGCTGGGCAGCGAGGCCATCAAGAACGTGCGGGGGGTGGGATGGATGGTGTCAAGGATCGTTTGAACGGCTCGGTGCAGCGCAAACTGTCGCTGGCCTTGTCCGTGGTGATCGCGGCGGTGGCGCTGGTAGCCGGCGCGCTGTCGTTTGCCGCCGCCTACGACGAGGCGCAGGAGTTGCAAGACGACATGCTGCGCCAGGCGGCGCGCCTGGTCGATGGCCGGCGCCTGGGCGCGGCGCCACCGGCGCGTGACGAACACTTTCAGGATCACGACGACGCCGCGCGCCTGATCGTGCAGCCGCTAGGGCAGCCCAACCCCGGCGGCCTGCACGTGGACGAGGGCGGGGCGCTGCCGGTGCCCGTGCACCTGGCCGACGGCCTGCACACGCTCACGTTGCAGGGCGAGGGGTTTCGCTTGCTGATCAGGACGCTGGCCACCGGCGAGCGCTTCGTGGTAGCGCAAGAGGCGGACTTTCGCGACGCGATGGCGCGTGACAGTGCCGTGCGCACGGTGCTGCCCTTTGTTGTGTTGGTGCCGGTGCTGCTGCTGGTGGTGGCCACGCTGGTGCGCCAGCTGTTTCGGCCCATTAGCGCACTGGCGCGAGAACTCGACCGGCGCACCGAGCAGGACTTGCAACCCATCGACCTGCGGCCCGCGCCCAGCGAGGTGCGGCCCTTCGTGCACGCCATCAACCGTCTGCTGGGGCGGGTGGCGCAAGACCAGGAGCGCCAGCGCCGCTTCGTGGCCGACGCCGCGCACGAGTTGCGCTCGCCGCTGACGGCCCTGTCGCTGCAGGCTGAACGGCTGGCCGAAGCGGAAATGTCGGGCCCGGCACGCGAACGGCTGTCGTTGTTGCGCCAGGGGATCGAGCGCGGACGGAGCCTGCTGGATCAACTGCTGACTTTGGCCAAGGTGCAATCGGCTTCCGAATCGATACTGTCCCCGATCTCCATTCAGGGAATCTACCGTCGCGTGCTGGAAGATCTCATGCCATTGGCCGAGGCCAAACATATCGACATTGGGGTCGAGGGAACCCAGGACGTTCGGGTAGAGGTGAGCGAGCTGGACATGATCGCCCTGGTCAAGAACCTGGTCGATAACGCTATCCGATATACCCCGGAAGGTGGGCGGGTCGATCTTTCGGTAAGCGGGGCGCGAGGGCATACCATGCTGCGCATACAGGACACGGGGCCAGGCATTGCGCTGTCCGAACGCAAGCGGGTCTTTGATGCGTTCTATCGCACATTGGGAAGCGGGCAAGCCGGATCAGGCTTGGGTCTTGCCATCGTTCAAGCGATCGCCAATCGCATTGGGGCCGAAATTCGCTTCGACTTCTCCGACGCGCAAAGGCAAACCGGTCTGAGCGTCACCGTCCTCATTCCGAAGGAAGATCCAACACCGGCGATCCTGCCGTAGCTGAGAACCGGTATGAGCTTGGGGTAACAGTTCTTTTCGAGACACCGTTCTTACAAGAAAAATATCGAGCATCTATACAGCGATACTGCGTTGGCGAGCTAGTTGCCAGTTTACCGAGGTGCCATACATGACGGCGGATACCAGCTGTCCCAGCTTCTGCTCAATCACCGGTTTCCACGGCACCAGGCTGAACCCCATGCCGTCATCGAGCATCGCGTAGCGTCCGCTGGCGAGCATGACGGAGCGCCGGTAGGTGCCAGCCACAAGCTGGCCGTCGGCTACGGGCCGATGCTCCAGGCCGGTTTCGGTCGCAATGTCCTTGGCGGCCTGCGCCAGCTCCCGGTTGCGCAGCGTGCCCAGCAGGTTGCGCGCCAGGATCACGCGCTGCCCGCGCCGCTCGGCCAGTCCCTGTTCGGCCAGGAAGTCGGCGCGCTGCTGCATGGCCTGCTTGGCGTCGCCGCCAAAGCCCAGATCGCCCAGCCCCTGGCCGCCGCCAATCAGTTGCTGGTCGAGCCAGGTGGCACCGATCACGCGGGCCTGCCGCTCGATGGGTAGCTGCGATTTCAGCTCGACTGCCACGCCGCCCAGGCGCTGCGCGTCGTACTGGCGGCCACGCTCGGTCAGATCGTCCGGCACCTTCCATAGACCCTCGGCCACACGTTCCACAATGCCTGCCCGGCGCAAGGCTTCGAGGCGGCGGACGTGGGCGGCGACGACTTCTTGCGGATCGCGGCCGGGCACGGCCTGACCCTGCGCGATGACGCGGTGGTGATTAGTGCGGTACAGGCCATCGCTCGCCAGCGCGGCGATGTTCCTGTCGGCCGCGCGCACGTCGGCCGATCCCTTCACCTCCACCACGGCGCCGGCCGGATAGTTCGCCAGCTCGTCGCGTGAGTTGAGCGCGACGTAGTGGGCCTTGCCGTCCACGCCGTCGATGACCAGATAGCCCCGGTCGCGCAGCTCGTCGGCCAGCCCCTTCGCGGCCACGCGGCCGAGAATGGTTCGGCCACCTCCATCGACATCTTGGCCCGGCTCGAACACCACCAGCTCGCGCGGTTCGCCACTCATGGCCCGCTGCATGGTGCGGATGATGTCGCCACGCTCGCCAAGGGTGCGCAAGGTCTTTTCCGCATCGGCATGGACGGTCCAGGCTCCGGGCTGCGTTTCATCCGCCAGGCCCAGGCGCTGCAAGCGTTGCAGGCGACCGATCAGCAGCAGGCGCTGGCGTTGCAGTCGTGGATCGTTGAAGCATTCGATCTGCACTTGGCCATCGTCGCCCAGCTCACGCTTGAGTGCGCGATCCAGGCTCGTCCACCGCTCTTGCTCCACCTCGCGCTGTAAGGTCTGCTGGATCTCCAGCTCGGTGCGCGGCCCCAGCCATTCGGTCGCCAGTTCGGCGGCGCGATGGCGGAAGCCATCGGCGATGTAGTCGCCCGCGATGATGAGGTCTTTGCCGGTGTCGTCGCGCCCGCGCACGACGATGTGCGTGTGCGGGTTGTCGGTGTTCCAGTGATCGACGGCCACCCATTCCAGCCCCGTGCCCAGGTCGGCTTCCATTCGATTCATCAGGTGTCGCGTGTAGGTACGCAGATCTTCCAACTCGGCCCCATCCTCGGGCGAGACGATGAAGCGGAAGTGGTGCCGGTCATCAGCGCAGCGC
>JAFECU010000019.1 GCA_018242005.1 Pseudomonadota bacterium
ATCCCTACACCGCCAAGAATTTTGGAAAAACGCATGCAATACACCGGCGGCAAGCGCCAGACCTCCTGGATTGATAGACATCGCCCTTGACGGGCCTGGGCCGAATACGACGCGGCATCGTAAATTGCGCGCTCACGCACCAGCGCGCCTCGCGCGGCCGTTTGCCCTGGGACACGAGAAACCATGAGCGTTGCCTGACAGTTCAGCCGGATTTCGATCACCCGGCCGAAAGGCAGGCTGCTCAGTATCCCTGGCGGCGGATCATCGTCGGGCTGACGCCCCAGAGGCGCCGCATGGCAGCCGTCATGTGGCTGTGGCTGGAAAAGCCGCTGAGCCTGGCCACCTTCTCCAGCGGCTCCCCGCCTTGCAGGAGCCGCGCACGAGCCGCCTCCAGGCGCATCGCCAGGACGTACTGATGCGGCGCCTGTCCAGTCATCGCCCGGAAGGACCGAGCGAAGTGGCTGGGCGACAGCCGGGCTGTCTCGGCCAGTTGCTCGATGGTGATCCTGCCCGCGAGATGGGCACGGATGAAATCCTCCACCTTGCGCCAGACCGCGGGCGACAGCCCGCCGCGATGTCCCGCCGCCGTGCGGCCGCCCAGGCTGGAATAGCGGCGCAGCAGATGCGTGCCGAGAATCGTCAGCCAGGCATCGACACACTCAGGCACCGCGAACTCCCCGCACTGAAGCTCGTCACGGATCGCCCGGCCGATGGCCAGCGCCTTGGCATCCACCGATCCAAGCCGGGGCGGATGGAATTCGAAGCCATCCGATCCGAACTCCGCGCCCGCCAGCGTCTGCAGCCTTTGCGCGGTCAGCCCGGCGAGGATGTTTTCCTTGGGCTCCTCCCAGCGGGCCGACAGCTCCGACGCCATCGGCACCAGTTCGATCGAGCCCGCCGGCGCCAGGCCCACCATCGCCCGATCGCTGTTGAGCGCGACATGGCGCGTGGTCTGCGTGGTCAGCAGGATGATCACGAAATGGGCATCCGCCCGCAACCGGATGGCGTTGGGTCCCGTCCGCGTGCTGGTGACCGCGCCATGCTCCAGTTGGAGCTTGCGCCCCCAGTGATCCGGAATTCCCTGCAACATGAGCGTCTCCTGCATCAAATAACCGCAATGGTGGCCGAAATTACACGCCATGCGCGTTGCATGCAACGACAGCAGGTTCCTGACAGTTGGACAGGCAACACTCCAGCCAGCGCGGCCCGTCCACCCACGCCGGAATCGACCGGCCTGGCGGCGGCCCGCACGTCACCCCATCCGACGCCCACCATGCGATTGATCAGTTTGCCGGGAGTGCCGCATGCCGGCACGCCGCCGCCGCGCCCCGCCCGGCTGGCCATGCTGCTGGCCGGCGCCAGCCTGTCGCTGGCCGCATGTACCACGGCCCCGCCCGATGCAGCCGGGCCCTCCATGGCCCGGCACCCCGTGACGGAGATGGGCATGCGCGACCTGCGGGCCGAGTTCCGGCGCGCATTCTGCGCGCGCCTGCCGCGCCAGGCCGATTGCGCCGACATCCTGCTGCGCCTGCCGGGCGAGCCGGTGCACGCCGCCAGCAGCCGCTTCGATGCGCCGGCCACGCTGGCCGGCCGCTACCGGCTCGCCTTCGTGCCGGGCCTGCTGGCGGGCTGCGCGGGGCCGCTGGCCATGCCGTTCGCCGATACGGTGGACACGCTGCGCGCCGCCGGCTTCGACGCCCGCATCCTGTCAATCGACGGCCGCGGCTCCACCCCGCACAACGCGGCCCTGATCGCCCGCCAGCTCACCGAGGCCGAGCCCGATCCGCGCCCCTGGATCGTGTTCGGCTATTCCAAGGGACTGCCCGACGCGCTGGAGGCGCTGGTGCAACATCCGCAGGCCAGCCGCGACATCGCCGCCGTCGTCAGCTACGCCGGCGCGGTGGGCGGCAGCCGCCTGGCCGACGAGGCGGGCGGCCTGCAGGCGGCGCTGCTGGAGCACGTGCCGCTGCCCGGCTGCGACGCCGGCGACGGCACCGCCCTCCAGGCTCTGCGCCGCGACGTGCGGCACGCCTGGTGGCAGGCCCATCACACAGCCCTGCGACCTCCGATCTACGCCCTGGCCGCCGCCGCGCGGCCCGACCGCGTGTCGGCGCCGCTGCGAGGCACATACGCCACGCTGTCGAAGACGGACCCGCTCAACGACGGCCAGCTCATCGCGGCCGACGCCCTGGCGCCCGGCGGTACGCTGCTGGGCTACGTCAACGCCGACCATTGGGCGATGGCGATGCAGCTGTCCCGGCTGCCCATCGCCGGCGCCTTGTTCATCGACGACGTGCCGCGCGCCGACCTCGTGCTGGCGGCCGTGCAGGTCATTTCTCAACATACCCCAAAGACCCATGAAAAAGCACGTCTTCACTGATGCCCGGGGGATGGGCGCCGCCAGCGCGATGCTCGCCGCATGCCTGCTCACGGCCTGCGCCGGCCTCACCAGCCCCGAGGGCACGCCCGCCGCCGCGGCGGCCCTCGACCCGCGCGAGGCGGAAAGCCGCTACCTGGAGCGCGCCCGCCGCCAGGCAATGACGCGCGAGGATGTCACTGTCAGCGTCGCGGCCCTGCGCGACGAGGAAAGCGCCGCCGCCTTCGGCCTGCCCATGGCCGGGCGCGGCGTGCAGCCAGTCTGGGTCAGGATCGAAAACCGCAGCGCACTGCCCTACTGGTTCATGCCGGTGTTCATGGATCGCGACTTCTACTCGGCCCGCGAGGCGGCCTACCTCTTCCACTCGGGCGCCGGCAACGCCTCGGCGGCGCAGGTCGAGCGCCGCTTGACCGAGCGCCAGATCAAGGTGCACGTCGCACCCGGCCAGACGGCGAGCGGCTTCGTGTACACCAACCTGACGCGCGGCATCAAGCTGTTGAACGTCGAGCTGATGGGCGCGCGCCACGTGCTGCGCTTCGACTTCGCACGCGAGCAGCCCCAGGGCGGCTTCGACTATCAGACGTTCGACCCGGACCGGCTCTACCCGCCCGAGCGCCGGGTAAAAGTCGGGGTGAACACGCTGGGCACCGAGTTGCGCAAGCTGCCCTGCTGCACCACCAACGCTCAGGGCAGCGAGCAGGGCGATCCGCTCAACCTGGTGGTGGTCGGCAGCGAACACGACGTGCTGGTGGCGCTGGTGCGGGCGGGCTGGGACTTCACCGAGACCATCAACGCGTCAAGCGTCGGCCGCATGGTCAGCGTGTTCGCCTTTGGCGGCAGCTACCGCAACTCGCCGGTCAGCGCACTGCACTTCGATGGCAGGGCGCAGGACTTCGCGATGCAGCGCGCCCGCGCCAGCATCTCGCAGCGCAACCACCTGCGCCTGTGGCTGACGCCGCTGCAGGTGGACGGCACACCGGTCTGGGTCGGCCAGATCAGCCGCGACATCGGGGTGAAAGTCACCACCCGCTCGCCGACACTGACCACCCATGTGATCGACCCGGACGTGGACGAATCGCGCGACTACCTGCTGCAGGACATGCTGATGACCAGCAACGTGGCGCGCTGGGGCTATGCCGCCGGCGTGGGCGCGGCCGATCCCGCGCAGCCACGCACCAACCTGACCGGCGACCCATACTTCACCGACGGCCGGCGCGCGGTGATCTTCGTCTCGCGCAGCCCGCGCGCCATGCAGGACGCCGAATTCTTCCAATGGCACCCGGACGACTGCGAGCCGGCCAGGCCGGACGCCGCCCGGCGCCATTGCCCGGGCCGATAGCCCATTCAACCGACACTGAAAGGGGAAATCCCCATCCGCAGCTTCATCGCCCCCGCCCTCATGTCCGCCGCGTCGCTTGGTGCCGCTTCCGAAGCTGCGGCCCAGGCCACGGTCGAATGCCGCTCACGCCACTACCAATACACCGAGTGCTATGCGGGCGAGCGCTCCTGCCCTGAGTTGATCCACCAGATCTCCAGCAACGCCTGCATCCTGAACCGCAGTTGGGGCTACAACCGCCGAAGCGGCCAGATCCGGGTGTGTGACGGCCGTGCCGGATCATTCGCCGACGTCGGCGGCTACCACCACGGGCGTGACGACAGCTAGGAGCCTGTCGGACTTGGAAATCGTCGGCTGCAAATCGACCGCAGCGGCCCATTTTTGGCTTCGCCGCTCTTCGAGAGCACCGTCTTTTTGCCCAATAGCTCGGCTATTGGGCTGCAAATCCGGCAAAAACTGGTCTCGCTGGGGCCGATTTTCGCTCTCGACGCTCCAAGTCCGACAGGCTCCTAGGACGAGGGCGCACGCCACTACGACACGCGCGGCCGCGATGCCGGCGCCATGGTCGGCAGACTGGCACTCGGCGCGATCCTCGGAATCGCGGCTCCCAGCGCGCTCCAACGACGACGGTTGCCACGGCAGTGGCTGCCGGTGACCAGGCCCGACGGCGACGCGCCTCCCGGGCCACCCAAGTTCGACACCTGTAGCGCATTTTTTGCCCCAGGCGTGCTGCCGGGATCATATGAATCAAGCACTTGCATGCGTTGAAGACGCTATTTTTTAGTTTTTGTGTAGTGCCAATATCTGAGAGTTGTATAGTTTTTTCACTCCCGCCAACGCTATATCCAGCGCATGTTCATCAAGGTCACCGCCAGCGGCGGTCACCGCTACGCACGGCTGGTTCAGGCCTTACGCAACGCCGATGGCCAGCCGCGCCAGCGCACCGTGGCCACCCTCGGGCGCGTCGACGAATGCGGTGGCCAGCGCTATGCGCTGCTCGCCGGCTTGCTGCGAGCCAAGGGGCGAGGGGTGCGTGAGGGCGATGCACCACAGCTGCGTTTCGAATCGGCCCTGGCGCTCGGTGATGTCTGGGTGCTCGATGCGCTGGGCATCGCCCGCGCCGCGCTGGTGGGCCACAGCTGGGGCTCGCTGATCGCGCTGGAGGCCGCGGCCCGCCTGGGCGCGCGCGCCAGCCATCTGGTGCTGGTGGGTACGGCGTTTCCGATGAAGGTGTCGCCGGCACTCATCGAATCGGCTCTGAATGAGCCGGA
>JAFECU010000001.1 GCA_018242005.1 Pseudomonadota bacterium
CCCACAAGATAGCCCTCAAGGGTGAGTCGATGCGCAAGCTATCCAAGACCGCCTGAGCCAGCCAAGCCGACCGCCATTCCACGCTGATGGCGGACACTTCGGCTACGATTCGGGCGTCACTCAGGACACCTGCGCAGCGTGTCCGCCATCGCCTGGAACGCTGTCCGCGATGGGAATGGAATCACTGTCCGCCATCAGTGGAATGCGCAGGTAGACAATCTATGCCACTCAGTGGCACAATGTTCCCGATGACGCGCATATTCAAGACTCGCCACTTCCAGCGATGGATGCGCAAGACGGAGCTCACAGATGCCGCCCTGTGCAAGGCCGTTCAGGAGATGGCGACCGGCCTGATCGACGCTGACCTCGGCGGCAGCGTGGTGAAGAAACGTGTCGGGTTGGCGGGGCGCGGCAAGCGTGGTGGCGTGCGCACGCTGGTTGCAACCAACAAGGGCAACCGCTGGTTTTTCGTGTTCGGTTTCGAGAAGAACGAACGGGCGAACGTCAGCGACGAGGAGCTCGAAGGCTTGCAGACCATCGCCGCCGACCTGCTGGCTCGAACAGGCCCGCAACTGGATGAAGCCGTTGCCGACGGCGCTTTGCAGGAGATTTGCCAATGACCACCAAGACCAAGAGCCGCATCCTCGAAGCCGTTCACGAATCGGCCAGCGATCTGCATCGCCTGGGATTCATCGACAAGCGCAAGATGCAGAAATACGACGCGCTGTGCCTGGAGCCGGTGCAGGACTACGACGCCGAGAAGGTCAAGGCGCTGCGCGAGCGATTGCACCTGAGCCAGGCCGTGCTGGCCAGCGTGCTGAACACCAGCACGTCCACCGTCCGCAAGTGGGAGGTGGGCGACAAGCGCCCCAGCGGGCCGTCGCAGAAGCTGCTGGACATCCTTGAGCGCAAGGGGCTGGAAGCGGTTCTTTGATCCGCCCATTGCCGCTCACGCCCGCTGCATTGCTATTCAAGAGACAAAGCCGGAATTGAACTGGTCAACCGTCCGCCACCATACATAAGGGCTCGGATGTATTCGGCGGACGTCTCGCCCGACCTCATCAGCCGCGTCACCGACGCCGTGATGAGCGAGGTCTCCGCCTGGCAGGGCCGCCCGCTGGAGGCTATGTACCCGGTGGTGTTCTTCGATGCGCTGCGCGTCAAGATCCGTGAAGACGCCGTGGTGCGCTCCAAGGCCGTGTACCTGGCCCTGGGCGTGCTGCCCGACGGCAGCCGCGACATCCTGGGGATCTGGA
The DNA here is from genome assembly GCA_018242005.1 of Pseudomonadota bacterium. Taxonomy (GTDB): domain Bacteria; phylum Pseudomonadota; class Gammaproteobacteria; order Burkholderiales; family Burkholderiaceae_C; genus Alicycliphilus. Next base: position 1,257 of record JAFECU010000001.1, read on the forward strand.
TCGAGAACACCGAAGGGGCCAAGTTCTGGATGAAGGTGTTCAACGACCTGAAGACCCGCGGGGTCCATGACATCCTGATCGCCGTCACCGACGGTCTCAAAGGCATGCCAGAGGCGCTGGGTGCGGTGTTTCCGGCCACGACGCTGCAGACCTGCATCGTGATTTACACGACCAATGCGATTGAAAGCGTGAATGCGCGGCTGCGCAACATCACCGAGGACTGGGGACGGGCTGCCAATCACTGGAAATCAGCGATGAACCAGTTTGCAATCCTCTACGAAGAACGGTTCATGAAACCGATGCTGTAAGATCGCCAACCAGCTTCACGAAATCGGTGAAGGTTCAATGAGCCTCACACACAAAAATTCGGACAGGCCCCAGGTTGCCGACCAGCATCAGGTGCGGAATCTGTTTGCGTTCGCGCTCGGCGCGATCCTGAAAGATGTGGAGCGGCAGCGAAGCCGCCTCGGCAATGTCCTTGGCCGTGAGGTAGCGGCTTCCCTGGGCGTCGAATGCCTCTCCGACATCCTCATCGGTCGGCTTGAACTCCCGGTGGATGCCGAGCAGTGTCATCAGGTGCTGTGCACTGCGCCGCTCGAATTCGAGAATGTCGGCTTCGTGATACCGGACGTGGCGGAACAGCTTGTGCCATACCGGCCCTCCGCCATCGAGCCGCCAGCGGCGCAAGGTCTTGAGGCTGACTTGCCAGCGGTCGGCCACGTGCTTTTCGGTCATCACGGGGTAGTGCATCTTTTTCTCCTGAACAGATGCCCCCATGACAACGCCGTTCACCGTGGAAGCCAAGCTCGGGATTGATCAAGCCTTGACGGAATTCAAGCGCAGCATCAGCGTCATCGGATGGAGTGGCGACGCCTGAAAACCGTAATGCTCGTAGAACGCCTTGGCGTGGTCGTGCAGTGCGTGCACCAGCAGCGCCCGGACACCAGCATTCTGCGAGACCATCACAGCTCGATGAACCGCGTCCTGCAGTAGCGCCCCGCCCAACTTGATGCCTTGGGCGCGATGGTCGATGGCCAGTCTGGCAAGCACCATCACCGGCACTGGGTCGGGCATATTGCGGCGCACGGCGCTGGTTGCGGCTTGGTGCGAAACCGCCCCTGCGGCCATCGCGTAGTAGCCGTGGACACGCCTGTCCTGGTCGGCGACGACAAAGGTGCGGCTTGCGCCGCTCAACTGGTTCGTCAGCGCCCGGCGCTTGAGCCATTCATCGAGACTTGCCTCCCCGCAGGCGAATTCGTCCAGGATGTGGGTGGCCGCAAGGGGTTGCGGCGCGCTCAGAGCCAAGCTCATGCCTCGCCGGTGTTCCAGGGCGCTTTGACGGCCATCAGGCGTTCAAGCCCGGGGTTGGGGCTCGGCGGCGCATCCAGCATCGCAGTGAACTGCTTGAACTTGTCGGCGTCCAAGCTGAAAAAGACCTGGTCCAGCACCACGGACTGCGCACGGTCGCAGGCTGCTTCGAGCATGAAGTCCGAACGGTTCTTGCCGAGCAGGCTGGCCGCGTGATCGATCAGATCACGCTGTTCGGGTAGCGCCCGCAGATTGATGGCGGCGTCACGCATTGACATCTCCTATTCGCGCATACACAACAGATACACGCATTGTGACGTTTCGTATAGCTTTTGTCAATACGCGCCATCAGGGTCTGCGTGCGGCGGGCGGGTTTGCGGGAACGCCCGTTTCGTACAGGCGGGCACCCGAAAGCGGTGCGCCTTCATATCCGTCTTGGAAGGCGGACGCGGGTTCGGTTCCCGAATTGCCACCATCCATCAAAACAATGGCCGCCAAGGAACACCACCTGGCGGCCTTGTTCATTGGGTCTCTTCGGGATTGGTACGGGATGGAGATTGGTGCCAGCGGCATGGGCCGAGATGAGTTGCTAAATATTGGCTCTTCTTCTTGTGCAAGTAGTTGATTCATATGGCGTCACCAGGGGCGTCTGGGACGAAAAATGCGTTTCAACTGTCGAACTCGGGGTGATGCGACAAGTAACCGAGCGGGATTGTTGGGATTAATTAATATTCTATTAA
>JAFECU010000200.1 GCA_018242005.1 Pseudomonadota bacterium
CTTTTTCAAGCTAACCGCCTTGCGATGAACGGATCAAGCGGCTGCTGACTTCGGCAGAGCGCAGTCCAGGGCGCGGCCGATCTGTGGGGCACTCCGCGCAGCAGCGTTCTGTCTGTTGGAACGGTCCAAGAACTTTCGCCGCTACACCGCGCGGGGCTTCCGCTTTGGGAATTTCCGGGCTAAAATGGGAGGCTCTGTAGGGCGTTCAGCCAGACAGGACGTGCCGCTTTAGCTCAGTTGGTAGAGCAGTTCATTCGTAATGAAAAGGTCGACAGTTCGATTCCGTCAAGCGGCACCATCTTGATTCAGCAGATCCCCACGAAAAAGCCGCACCCAGCGGCTTTTTTTGTGCCTGTCTGGTGCTCAAGCCGTCATTTGGGTTGAGCGGTTCTGCGTTTTGCAGTCGCTGTCTGTACCTCTTTGCCGTCGACGTAGCGTCTTGCTTTGGGTGGACTGACCATGGGCGTTTGGGTCGTTGTTGCTGCCTTGGTGATTGGCAAGAGTTCGTCAGCCGTAGCACCAATCAGGTAGGCGTATTGCCCGAGTGCCAAGGTCTTGCCGGTCTCAACGGCATCACGAACGGTTTCGGCCTCCAGCTCGGTCTGAGGTTGCCCCTGAAAAGTGGAGTTCTTAACCCTTGTTGAAAATACCGACAAGGAGTTCAGAGATGAGTGACAAGCAGGTGCGTGCGCAGTACACGCGAGAGTTCAAGCTGGAGGCGGTTCGGCAGGTGCGCGCTGGCCAGGCGATTGCGGCGGTGGCCAAGGTGCTGGGCATTCCCAAGGCCAGTCTGGGCAACTGGGTGCGGCTGTCAGCCAAGGGAGAATTGGACGGTGCGGGCGGTGGTGACAAGAGTATCCAAGTCTCACCCGAGCAGATGGAGATAGCCCGGTTGCGTGCAGAGAATGCTCGCCTTCGCATGGAGCGCGACATCGCAAAAAAAGCCGCGGCGTACTTCGCGCAGGACACGCTGCGAGGTACGCCTGGATTGACCAAATGAAATACCGTTACCCGGTGAGCGTGTCATGCGAGGTGCTGGAGGTCAGCGCCAGCGGGTACTTCAACTGGCTGCGCCGGCGGCAGGCGGGCCACGGTGGAGCCGCCCGGCGTCACAGCGACGAAGCCCTGCTGGCGTACATGCGCGTCATCCACGCCGAGGTGAAGGGGGAATACGGTTGGCCACGCATGCACAAGGAACTGCTGGCCCGGGGCATCCGAGTGGGCAAAGACCGGGTGCGCAAACTCATGCAGCAGCACGGCATCAGGGCCAAGACCAAACGCAAGTTCGTGGTGACCACCGATAGCCACCACAGCCTGCCGGTGGCACCCGACTTGGTACAGCGGCGCTTCAACCCCGAGGCGCCCAACCAGCTCTGGAGTGGCGACATCACCTACATCCAAACCGACGAGGGCTGGCTGTACCTGGCTGCGGTCATCGACCTGTTCAACCGTCAGGTGGTGGGTTGGAGCCTGCAGCCGCACATGCAGGCCAGCCTGGTCAAGGATGCGCTGGCGATGGCGTGGTGGCGCCGCAGGCCGCCTCCTGGGGTGATATTCCACAGCGACCGGGGCAGCCAGTATTGCAGCCATGATTTCCAGGATGCCTTGAAGGACTGGGGTGTGCGTTCATCGATGAGCAGAAAGGGTAACTGCTGGGACAACGCACCGACCGAGAGCTTCTGGGGCCGGCTGAAAACAGCCAGCGTACACGGGTGCAAATTTGCTACCCGTGAGCAGGCCAGGCAGGCGGTGATGGACTGGATGGCCTTCTACAATCACCGAAGGCTGCATTCGTCGCTGGGCTACCTCAGCCCGATGCAGTACGAGCAGCGCTGGTACGCGGCGCAGCGTAAAAAGGCCGCGTAAACCGTGGGTTAAGAGCTACACGAAACAGGGGCAAGGTCAAAAGTCATATCGACGTCGCCGGCGCCAACGGCCTGGATCGAAGGGGCGCCCCCCTTGAACGGCACATGCAGCATATCGACACCCGCAGCATGCGCAAACGATGCGCCTGCCAGGTGTGTGACGAC
>JAFECU010000201.1 GCA_018242005.1 Pseudomonadota bacterium
CACCCACACCCACACCCACACCCACACCCACACCCACGCCCACGCCCACGCCAACGCCAACGCCAACGCCAACGCCAACGCCAACGCCCACGCCCACGCCCACGCCAACGCCCACGCCAACGCCCACGCCAACGCCCACGCCAACGCCGACGCCGCCCACGCCCTCCGAGGCCGACCTGATCGCGGAAGCGCTAACCACGGGCAACAGCTCCAAACTGTCCACCAGTTCCATGCAATACCTGCTGCAAACCGCCGCCCAGGGCGTGCAGCAGGTGCGCAAGAAGCAGCAGGTCCTGGTCGCTTCGCTGCTGGACGACGGCACGGCCGCGCCGCTGGACTTCACCACCAACAGCCAAAGCGTTCGTCCCCTGACATCCATGGCCGCCAGCCCGCTGCTGGTGTCCAACAACGGCAATGTGCTTGCCAGCATCAGCACGGCCACGGGCGGACGCGCCATCGGCTACGGCAAGGACTTGCTGGGGCAACTGGCCACGGCTTCGGGTGGCAACCAGGCACAGCTGCCGCTGTTCACGCGCAGCTTCACCTGGCTGCTGACCGGACAGGCCCAGGGGACGCTGCCGGCCCCGGTGCGCGTTGCCACGCAGAACTACGACTTCAACACGGTATCCAAGTTTGTGGCGCGCCTTGGCGGCAAAGCCCAGGATCTGAAGTGCAATCTGGCCGACCCCGCCAACACCTGCTGGCAGAACGCCGACATCATGGTCTTTGGCCAGGGAACGCCAGCGGCGGGCGGGCTCACCGACCTGGTCAGCGGCTACCTGCAGTCGGGCAAGAACGTGATCTACCTGCACAGCAACTGGAGCGGCGCGGCCGGAGATAGCCAAGTGCTGCAGGCCATGGGCATGCAACTGGGGGACTACCCGGGCAACTATTTCGCCCCGGCCGATGGTGTTCAGATCGGCAGCAGCCGCACGGCCACCCAGCAGCGCCAGGCGGCCGACCGCCTGGGCGGCCATGACGCGGCACTGAGCCAACTGCTCAACGGCGGCAGCGTCAACTTCGCCACCGACACCACCCTGGTGGGTTATCTCGACGGCATCCGCTCCGACCTCACGTCCATGGAAAGCCAGGGCGTAAACATGTTTTCCGACGCTTATCTGCTCAAGCCCTACATGGACGTGCATCGCCGCCTGGTGCTGTGGGCCGACCTGTACCGCAGGCAGGTGGACTATGCCAGCGTCAAGCGATCCGACGCCAACGGCTTCTACCGCACCCTGGCGGCCGATTCGCTGAGCTATGCGGTGCGCCCCGCCGAGGCCGTACCGAAGAACTTCGGCGACTGGATGCCGGTCGCCTCGCCCACCCTGCAGCCCATCGATGCGTGGGAAACGCTGGAGGTGACCATTGCCCAGAGCGGCGGGCGCACCACCATCGGACGCGGTGCCATTCCCGGCAAGGCAGTTCAGGTAGAAATTGCGGACGCCGCCGGAGCCGGCCTGGCGGTACGCGTGGGCCAGATCCGCACACGGGGCAACCCGCTGGCGCAGGAGAACTACACCCGGCCGCGCTTTCCGGACGGTCACCAGGCGGCCCTGCGTACCGGCAGGACGCTACAGTTCGTCAGCGCCTGGGGCGGGCCGCTGTTCCTCGACTATTCGGGTGCCACGCCGGGGACCGTGGTCAAGCTACGCGTGCGCGGTAGCGTGAAGTACGCGCATTTCGACTTCACGCGCAACCCCGGTCAGGCCGAAATTGACGAGGCAGCGCAGGCACTCAGGCGCGCCGACTTCGGCTGGCAGACGGCAAAGATGGTAGGCGGCGAAGTCCAGCAGACCATAGGCTTTGCCAAGAGCGCCATCGGCAACCGCACACCCGAGGAGTATGTGCAGCAGCGCCTCAAGGGCATGATTTTCGATAGCAACCACATCGCCAATGGCTATAACAACATCCCGCCCAGCGCGAACGTAAGCAATGTCTGCGCCAGCCTGGGCTGGGACTGCACCGGCAATGTGCACCGCGCCCCTGGGGTGCAGCACTTCGTCGGCTGGCTGGCGGCCTGCGGCTTCCTCTGCTCGGGCAACCCGTCAGACGGCGCTGCCGGCCTCAACCCCGGCTGGGGCTGGTGGCACGAGCTGGGGCACAACACCGTGCCGCGCCACATGACCTTGGTCTTCAATGACGCCCAGGGCAAGCAGCAGGGCTGCGCCGTTGAATGCAACAACAACATCCTGGCCAACGCCAGTGCGCTGCGCCAGTACGCCATGACCAACGGCGCTGAAAACAACAACGGCGGATCCATCGAGCACAAGCGCCTGTACCAGGACATCGCCGCCGCACGCGCCACGGGCAAGGCCGGTGAAGACCTGCGCCTGGACTTGTTCAACCGCTTCTGGGTGGGCAGCAACCAGAACCACCAGGCGATGCGCGCCGTACATTTCCAACTGGCGTTTATCTATACCCGTGAACGCCTGGGCCAGGCGCAACCGCAGCCGGCGGATGTGCTCGACTTCCTGGGCCTGCTGGGGCGGGGCAACCGACTGGTGGACCAGACCTGGAGCGTGCAGAACAAGGCATCGCTGGGCATGGGGCGATTCAGCACCAAGACCATCAGCAACCACGAGCTGCTGTACGTGTTGTCCAGCCGCATCATCGGTCGCGATGTGCGCAAGCTGTTCACGATCTACGGCATCCCGCTGGGGGCCGATGCGCTGGGCTCCATCCAGGATCTGGGCCTGCCGGTGCTGGACGAGTCGTTCTACGCCATGGTGCCCGGCAAGGGCAACGAACTGGCGCTGGGCCGATGGCTGAACCTGGGCGGCAGCACGCCCGCCTACCCCTACTGAGCCCTGGTACAGGCCGCCGCTGCGGCGGCGATGGGCTCGACCTGCACGCCGGTGATCCCAGGCAGCATTCGCCAGCATGTGCGGTGGTATGGCTGCACGCTATCGCGGTGCGCCACCGACACCAGGGCCCCGCCACGCACCTGCACCAGGTCGCGCAGACGCTGGTAGAGCTGTGCCTCGGTGGCGCCGTCGAGCGCACTCGTGGCCTCGTCGGCGAACACCCAGGCCGGGCGCTTGAGCAACACGCGCGCGATCGCCAGGCGCTGCTGTTCGCCGCCCGAGAGCTGTGCGTTCCAGGCGCCCGCCTCGTCCAGCCTCGGGCACAGGCCGGGCAGGCGGGCCTGGTTCAGTGCGCGGCGCAGCTCGGCGTCGCCGTAGCGCGCAGCGGGCTCGGGATAGGCCAGCGCGTCGCGCAGCGGGCCGTCGGGAAAGTAAGGGCGCTGGGGTATGAACATGGCATCACGCGGCAGCGTGACGGCGCCGCGTGCCCAGGGCCAGATGCCCGCCAGCGCGCGCAGCAGCGTGGACTTGCCCACACCCGAGGGGCCTGCGACGAGGATGGCGTCGCCTGGCGCTGCATCCAGTCTGGCCTGGGTCAGCAGCGGCCGACCGTCGGGCAGCGACACGTCGAGCCCGCGCGCCTGCAGCCGCTCGCCGGGCTCGGGACGCAGCTGCTGCGCGTCGGCCTGCGCCGCGAGGCTGGCCGAGAAGCCGCCCAGACGCTCGGTGGTGGCGCGCCAGGCGGCCAGATCGGCGTAGTTGTCCACGATCCACGAAAGCGAGCCCTGCACGCGGTCAAAGGCAGAGGCGATCTGCATCAGCTCGCCCAGCTGTATGGCGCCGCTAAAAAATCGCGGCGCGGCGACGATAAAGGGGAACACCACGGCCGCCTGGCCGAAGAAGCTGGTGAACCACACCAGGTTCTTCTGCTTCTTGACCAGAGTCAGGTAGTTGGCCAGCACGTCGGTCAGGCGCCGGTCGAGCTGTCCGCCCTCCACGCCCTCACCGCCGTCGAGCGCAATGGCCTCGCTGTGCTCGCGCACGCGCACCATGCGGTGGCGAAAATCGGCCTCCAGGCGTTGCTGACGGTAGTTCAGGCGCATCAAGGGCCGGCCCACCCAGAAGCTGATGGCACTGCCGGCCACGCAGTACAGCACCGCCATCCACACCATGAAGCCGGGGAATTCGCGCGGGCCACCCAGGACCGCGGGCAGCGGCAGGCCCACGCTGGCGCTCAGCCCCCAGAGTATCCCCACGAAGCTCACCAGGGTCACCATGGCATTGAGCAGGCCCATGGACAGGCCGACGGTGGCAGCGGTGAACAGGTTCAGGTCTTCCTGAATACGCTGGTCGGGGTTGTCGGGCATGGCGCCGCTGGCGTCCGTAAAGCGCGCCAGCTCCAGCCGGTAGAAGGCCTTGCCCGCCAGCCAGCGCCCCAGCGTGTGCTGCGTGAGCCAGCGGCGCCAGGATATCTGCAGGCGCTGCGTGAGGTAGAAGCGGTACACGGCGATGACCACGTAGGTCATGGCCAGCCAGCCGAAATGCACCAGCTGCGCCCAGAACACAGCGGCGTCGCGTTGCTGCAACGCGTCGTAGAACAGCCGGTTCCAGCTGTTGATCTGCACCAGCATGTACACCGCCGCCAGGTTCAGCGCAACGATGGCCGCGAGCAGGCCGCGCGCCTGCCAGCGGCGTTCGCTGCGGAAATACGGCGCAGCGAGCGCCCACGCCTGGGGTGCTACGGCCAGGGCTCGGCGCAGGCGTGCAAGTGCATTCATGGTCTGGGCATCCAATGGTCTAAGGGGTTGCGCGGCCACTGTGGCCGGCCTGGCTGAGGCGAAACTTAAGGTCTTGTGCTGCCACCTTGGCGACATAGGGCACACTCCTTGTTCGCGGCGCCCTTTCGGGCGTATTTCAACCACGGAATTTCAATGCAGCCACCCTTGCCGGCCTCCTCGACGCAGTACGCGCAGCAGTTGCGCCAGGGTTTTCGCTGGCTGCGCTTCGGACCGGCGCTGGAGGCCGAGTACCGCAGCTATTGCAACAGCAACGAATGCGGGCGCGTGCTGTGGTTCTGCGTCATCTGCCTGCTGCTGTGGGGCGGCTATTCGCTGTTCGACCTGTGGCGCATCGACGCCGCATCGCTCGATGCGCCGCAGCGGGCACTGCTGCGGGCCCTGCACGCGGTGCGCGGCGTGGTCACGGCGATGATCGTTGTGACAATGGTCAGCGCGCAGCGCAGGGCGCGGGTGTTGGTGGTGCAGACGGCCATGGTCACGCTGGGCGTGGCGCTGAGCTGCGGCGCCGCCTTTGCGGTCTATGTCTACAAGCGGCTTGGCGTGCCGCACGAGACGGCCATTCTGGTCGCCGTCATGCTGGGGCTTTTTTCACCCTTCGCCATCAGCCTGTGGACACAGCTGACGATGGCGGTCATCTATGTCGCCTGCGTGGGCGCGCTGGCCTGGGTCTCGCCTGTGCCCGAGGTGCGCTCCCAGATGCTGCACCTGGGCGTGGAGCTGGCGCTGTCGGCTCTGGTGTTCGCCTTCGGCTCCTACTGGCGCGAGCACCAGCGGCGCGAGCAGTTCCTGTACCGCGGCGACGCGCACTGGCTGGCCATGCGCGATGCGCTCACGGGGCTGTACAACCGCCGCATGTTCAACCACCACCTGAACCTGCTCATGGCCCAGGCGCGGCGCGAGGGCCAGCCGCTGGCCCTGCTGCTGCTGGATGTGGACCATTTCAAGAGCTACAACGACAACTACGGCCACCAGCAGGGCGACGCCGTGCTGCAGCAGGTGGCGCAGGTAGTGCTGGCCAGCATCGGCCGGCCGCTGGATCTGGTGGCGCGCGTGGGCGGCGAGGAGTTTGCCGTGCTGCTCTATGGCGGCAGCGCGGTGCACGCCCAGGCGCTGGGCCAGAGCCTGGTGATGGGCATGCACCAGCGCGCCCTGCCCCATACCGCATCGCCCGTGGCGAAGGTGGTCACGGTGAGCGTGGGTGGCGCCATGCTGTCGCTGCAGGACGAACCGCGCACGCTGTATGCGCGCGCCGACCGCATGCTGTATGAGGCCAAGAACGGCGGCCGCGACCGCTGCTGCTGGGAAGAGACGCTTCAGGCGTGAGTGACCAGAGCTGCGTGCTCGGGCTGGTCGAGGTGCGGCAGGGTGTTGAAGGTCTGCAGCATCAGGCGTTTGGGGTTGACGCTGAACTCCGTCACCGCACTGTTGCGTATGCGCATGTTCAGCGCAATCGTCACCTCGGGCGGGGTGGACAGCACATGACCCATGGCCGTGGCGATCGGCCCGCCGCTTGTGACGAGCAGCACGTTCTGCCCCTGGTGCTGGCGGCGCACAAGGTCCAGCGCCGCCCGCACGCCACCCTCGAAGTCGTCCCAGCCGGGCATGCCCGCGGGGCTGATGGTGCCTGCCATCCATAGCGCGAGCGCGTCGCACAGCAGGCGGAAATGCTGCCTGTACAGCTCGGGCGTGTCGGGGCGCGGCAGCGGCGTGGGGTGTATGGCGGCAATCAGCGCGTGGCTGTCGTACTCGTTCAGGCCGGGCAGCAGCAGCGGCTCGGGCGCGCCGCCCAGGCCCTGGGCGATGCCGTCAAACGTCTGCGCGTGCCGGCGCAGCGTGCCGCAGAGCACGGCGTCAAAGCGCAGGCCGCGTTCGCGCCAGTAGGCGCCCAGGCGCTCGGACTGCTGGTGGCCGCGCTCGCTGAGCTGGTCATAGTCATCCGCGCCAAAGGAGGCCTGGCCGTGGCGCACGAGGTAGAGGGTTCCCATGGCCGAAAATTATGGCCAGACAGGCCCTCTTCCCTTGTCACATGTGCGATAGAAGCTATCAAATATGAAGCTGATGGGGCACCCGGATCAAGCCTGTGCGAGTTCAGCGCGTATCGCCGCCGCCAGCGCGGCAATGCCGGTGTCGATCTGCGAGGCGCTGGCTGTCACGAAGGACAGGCGCAGCGTGCGCGGGTCGCCATGGTCGGCGTAGAAGGCGGCGCCGGGCACGAAGGCCACGTTGCGCTCCACGGCCTTGGGCAGCAGCTCGATGGCGTTCATGCCGCTCGGCAGGCGCACCCACAGGAACATGCCGCCGGCAGGGCTATTCCAATGCACGTCCAGGCCGGCCATCTCGCGCTCCAGCGCGGCCAGCATGGCGTCGCGCTGGTGCTTGTAGAGCGCGCGGATGGTGGGCACATGGCGCTCCAGGAAGCCGTCCTTGAGCACCTCGGCGACGATGCGCTGGTTGAAGCTGGGCGTGTGCAGGTCGGCCGCCTGCTTGGCCTGCAGCAGCTTGGGGTAGATGGCCTTGGGCGCGACCACGTAGCCCAGGCGCAGGCCGGGCGCCAGCACCTTGGAGAATGACCCGAGGTAGATGCAGCCCTCGGGGTTGCGTGCGCTCATGGGCGCGGGCGGGGGCTGGTCGAACCACAGGTCGCCGTAGGGGTTGTCCTCGACCAGAGGAATGCCGAGCTCTGCCGCCTTGGCCGACAGCGCGGCGCGGCGCTCCTCGCTCATGGTGCGGCCCGTGGGGTTCTGGAAGTTGGGCAGCAGGTACATGAAGCGCGCACGGCCTGAGCCGCTGACGGCCTGGGCCACGAAGTCTTCCACCAGCGGGCCCTGGTCGTCGCTGGCCACGCTGACGATGTGCGGCTCCATGGGCGTGAAGGCCTGCAGCGCGCCCAGGTAGGTGGGGGTCTCGACCAGCACGCGGCTGTCCTTGTCGGCCAGCACCTTGGCCACCAGGTCCAGGCCCTGCTGCGAGCCGGTGGTGATCAAGACCTGGGCGGGGTCCACGTCCCAGGGCAGCCAGCGTGCGACGGCCTCGCGCAGCGCCGGGTAGCCCTCGCTGGCGGCGTATTGCAGGGCCGATTGGCCGTCAGTCCCAAGCACGGTGGCGCAGGCGGTGGCAAATTCCTGTACCGGGAAGGTCTTGGGCGATGGCAGTCCGCCCGCCAGGCTGATGATGCCGGGCTTCTCGGTGACCTTGAGGATCTCGCGGATCACCGAGGGGTTCATCTTTTCGGCGCGTGCGGCCAGTGTCCAGTGCGTCATTCGTTCATCTCCAAAAAGGCGTGGTACGCCATCCATCCATTCAAAAAGTGCCGTTGTGCGGCGTGCTGCCGCCCTGCGGTTGGAGCGGCGCGCGCAGCATAACGCAAGGTCAATTTCCTGTCGTCAATTCCCTGCAGGCATGCGCCTGCCCACGGCCACGGTGGCCACCACGGCCGCGGCAAAGCCCAGCGTCACCAGGTCCAGCGGTTCGCCCAGCAGCGGCATGGCCGCGAGGATAGAGAAAAACGGCTGCAGCAGCTGCGTCTGGCTCACGCGCAGCGCGCCGCCCAGGGCCAGCCCGCGGTACCAGGCGAAGAAGCCGGCCCACATGGAGAACACGCCCACGTACAGAAAGCCGCCCCAGGCCGACGCCGCCACGGGCTGCGCGGGCCAGAGCCAGAGCGCGGCCGGCAGCGTGGCGGGCAGCGCCAGCAGGCAGACCCAGCAGATCACGCGCTCGGCGCCCAGCTCGGGCGTGATGCGCGCGCCGTGGATGTAGCCGACCGACGCCGCCACCACCGCGCCCACGAGCAGCGCGTCGGCCGCCTCCAGGCTGAAGCCGTGGCCCAGCTGCCAGCCGCGCAGCAGCGAGAACGCCACCACCAGCGCGCTGCCCAGCACCGCGCAGACCCAGAAGCCCAGGCGCGCGCGCTGGTGCAGCACCAGCGCGGCCACGCCGGCCGTCACCAGCGGCAGCAGCGCCGTGACCACGGCCGCATGGCTGGCCGTGACGCTGCGCAGCGCATAGGCCAGCAGCAGCGGGTAGCCGAGCACATTGCCCAGTACGGCCCAGCCCAGGTGCCTGAGCTGGTGCCGCCCGGGTCGCGGTGAGCGCGTGACGAGCAGAAACACCGCCGACAGCAGGCCCGCCAGCGCCGCGCGGCCGAGCGTGACGAACCACGGCGAGAGCTGGGGATGATCCGCCGTGCCCGTGGCCAGCCGCGTGGCGGGCAGCGTGACGGCGAAGATCGCCACGCCCAGCACGCCGAGCCACAGGCCCAGGGTCTGCTCGCGATGGGAGGGTGGCGCGGCGCTGAGGGTCATGTCGTCACCATCCAGGCGGCCGTGGCCGCCAGCACCAGTGCCATGGCGCGGTTGAACCACAGCAGGCGCCGGCCCTGGGCCAGCCAGTGGCGTAGCAGCGCGCCGACGGCGGCGTAGGTGAGGTTGCTGGCCAGGGCAAAGGCCATCATCACCGGCAGCACCACGGCCAGGCGCTGCAGCTGGTCGTCGCGCCCCACGACCCAGCCGGCCACGATGGTCAGCGCCAGCAGCCAGGCCTTGATGTTCACGAACTGCAAGGCCGCGCCCTGCCAGAAACCCACCGACAGGCGCGCGGCGTCGGCGTCCGACAG
>JAFECU010000202.1 GCA_018242005.1 Pseudomonadota bacterium
CTGGGACGAGGCTGAAAACAGGATGCACGTGCAGAAGGCACTCATGGAGTACCTTCTGCTCGGCCGGGTGGCCTGAAAGGTCAGGTCGGCGGCGCGCAGCGCCAGCAGCCTGATTCCGCGCAGGCTCATACCCGCGCGCCGGATGTGAAGCGGCCGCCACCGTGGTTCGCCGATTTGTTCTGCGCTTGTCGTTTGACACCGGCCCTAGCGGCCTTGGTGCGGGTAAGTTCGGCCAGGATATCGTTGAATCACTCGTCGGGCGGCGGGTTCAATCGCTTTCGCTACCCACGCCCTGAACTTCTGTCCGTATCGAGCCAAGCCGTCACGCAGTGCCGGCCGTGGGGCCGGCGGGCCACCACCAGGGCCGCCGCGCATGGCTGCTCATTGCCGTAGCGCAGATGGAACTCGCACAGCAATAGGCCATGCTGGGACTGGATGGCGTTCATGCGCAGGGCGTGCTCCAGCACCGATGAGTCGGAAGACACAGCCACGCATGGGGGTTCCAGGTGATCCGGGCCATGTACCTGATCAGGCCACAGCACAAACCCCGATGCTCCGCGCCATGCTGCACTGCCATAATTTTTGCAGCATCCGCAGACCTACAGGAGACTACATGCAACTGACAAAACTTGTGCTGGGCCTGGGCCTGGCAACGGGCCTCATGACCACGGCGCTGGCGCAGACCACCATGCGCATCAGCATTTCGGTGGCACAGAACTCGCACCAGGGCGTGGCCATTGACACCTTTGCCAAGGAGGTGGAAAAGCGCACGGGCGGCCGCTACAAGGTTCAGACCTTCTATAACGGCGCCCTGGGCGGTGAACGCGAATCCATCGAGGCCGTTCAACTCGGCACGCAGGAGCTGGCCTTCAGTTCCACCGGCCCGGTGCCCAACTTCGTGCCCGAGACCAAGATCCTCGACGTACCCTTCCTGTTCCGCGACAAGGCGCACGCGCGCGCCGTGCTCGACGGCCCCATCGGGCAGGACCTGCTCTCCAAGTTCGATGCCAAGGGCTTCAAGGCCCTGGCCTGGGCAGAGAACGGCTTTCGCCACATGACCAACAGCAAGCGCGACGTGCGCGAGCCCGCCGACCTGAAGGGCCTCAAGATGCGCACCATGGAGAACCCGGTGCACATCGCCGCCTACAAGGGCTTCGGCATCATCACCACGCCCATGGCCTTCCCCGAGGTGTTCACCGCTTTGCAGCAGGGCACGGTGGACGGGCAGGAGAACCCGCTGCCAGTCATCATCTCGGCCAAGTTCGATCAGGTGCAAAAGCACCTGTCCCTGACCGGCCACGTGTACTCGCCCTGCATCTTCCTCATGAACAAGGCGGCGTTCGACAAGCTCTCTGCCCAGGACAAGCAGGCCTTCCTAGACGCTGCCAAGGAGGGCGCCAAGGTCAACCGCGCCCGTGTCGATGAAGACGACGCCAAGGGCGTGGCCGACCTGCGCGCCAAGGGCATGACGGTGATCGACGACCTGGACAAGTCCAAGTTCGTCGCCGCACTCGCGCCGGTGAACGCGCAATTCGAGAAAGAGTTCGGCAAGGCCAACCTCGACAAGATCCGCAACTACAAGTAGCACTCATCTTTCAATAGCTGCTACCGCCCGTGGATCATGCGTCACGGGCTTTTTTCAGGCTCAGGTAGCGATAGCTGTTGATTCGTCCTTCCAGGGCACCCGATCTACGCGCAGCCCGGTGCCCCCGCGAGGTCGGGACGACGGCGGTGCCCTGTTCAACAGGATTCGCTACTTGGGTCTTTTCAATCCATTTCTCGTCGTGCATGAAATCCTTCATCCTTTCCTGCGAGCGCTGGAGCAGCGCCATCGCCATGGGCGGCGCCTGCGCCATGCTGGCGCTGGCCTCCACGCTGGGCATGTTCCAGATCCTGATGCGCTTTGTCTTTGAAGAACCGGCCGAATGGACCGAGGTGCTGATCCGCTTCAGCCTGATCTGGATGGTGTTCCTGGCCATTCCCATGGCCTTCCGCAAGGGCGCCATGGTCAGCGTGGACGTGCTCTACCGCTGGAGCCCGCCGTGGCTGCGTCGCTGGCTCGACTGGGTGGTGTGCCTGGCGGCACTGGCGCTCATTGCGGTCATCGTCTGGTGGGGCTGGGACTACGCGCGCCGTGGCGGCGTGCAGTCCATGGCGGGGCTGGAGTCGGTGTCCATGTTCTGGGCCTACCTCGCCATGCCCGTGGGCGGGCTGTTCAGCATCCTGGGCATCGTCGGCAATCTGCTGGACCCTCAGCACAATGAACTGGAGACCGCGCAATGACCGCCGTGATGATCTCCACCATGGTGCTGTGCTTTGCACTCACCATTTCCGTGGCCGTGTCCATAGGGCTGGCATCGGTGCTGGGCATACAGGCATCGAACGCCAACATGCTGATCTCCGTGAAGGAGATGTTCGGCGCCATCAACAAGTTTCCGCTCGCCGCCATCCCCTTTTTCATCCTGGCAGGCAACCTCATGGAAACGGGCGGCATCTCGCGCCGCCTGGTCGATTTTGCCAAGAGCATCGTCGGCGGCGTGCAGGGCGGCTTGCCCATGACCTGCGTGCTGACCTGCATGATCTTTGCCGCCGTGTCGGGCTCGTCGGTGGCCACCACGTTTGCCATCGGCGCCATCCTGATCCCTGCGCTGATCAAGCACGGTTACCCCACGAGCTACGCCGCCGCACTGCAGGCCACGAGCGCCGAGCTGGGCGTGATCATCCCGCCCTCCATCCCGATGATCCTCTACGGCGTGAGTGCCGAGGTGTCGATCGGCGAGCTGTTCATTGCCGGCTTCGGGCCCGGTATTTTGATCTGCGGCGCGCTGATGCTGTTCGTGTGGGCCTATTGCAAGCACAAGGGATGGGGCAAGCATGACGGCGACGGGCGCATGCCCTTTGGCCGTGCGCTGCTCAAGGCGGGCTGGGCGCTGCTCATGCCGGTGATCATTCTCGGCGGCATCTACGGCGGCGTCTTCACGCCCACCGAGGCCTCTGCCGTGGCCGTGTTCTACGCACTCGTCGTGGGCATGCTGATCTACCGCGAGATCGGCATCCGCGACCTCTACGCCGTGCTGCGCAAGTCGGCGCTGTCGTCGGCGGTCATCATGTTCATCATCGCCAACGCAGGGCTGTTTGCCTTCCTCATCACGCGCGCCGGCGTGCCGGACGCCATCGGCCACTGGCTGCAGGAGGCTCTCAAGTCTCCTGCCTACTTCCTTCTGGGCGTGAACGCCGCGCTGTTCGTGATCGGCATGTTCATCGAGACCAGTGCCGCCATCATCGTGCTTGGCCCGATCCTGGCACCGGTGGCGACGCATTTCGGCATAGACCCGGTGCACTTCGGCCTGATCATGGTGGTGAACCTGGCGCTGGGTATGATCACGCCCCCCTTTGGCGTGAACCTGTTTGCAGCCTGCACGGTGGCGCGCATATCGCTTGACCGCATCGTCGGCCACCTGCTGCCCTTCGTCTGCGTGATCCTGGCCTGCCTGATGGTCATCACCTACGTGCCACAGCTGTCGCTGTTCCTGCGCGACCTGGTGTATGCCCGATAGCGCCGGCCAAAGCGGCGCTCAGCCTGGCACCCTTTGGTACCAGGCACAGCCATCCTCGCCGATAGTCACCGTCACCTCGCCGCACGCCACCAGGTAGTTCAGGTGTGCCAGGCTCTCGCCCGTGGCCAGGCTCAGCAGCTGGTGTTGGGTCTCGGCAATCGGGCGCGCAAACAGCGCGCCAAACACGTCCACGGCGCGCCGGGGCTGATCCAGATGGGTGCGCAGGCGGTCCAGTCCTCGGTGCACGCCCTCGCGCAGCGCCTGGATGCGCGCGTGCAGGCCGCGAAACGGCTGGTTGTGCGCCGGCAGCACCAGCACGTCATCGGGCAGTTCGCGTTCGAGCTTGTCCAGCGAGGCCAGCCAGTCGGCCAGCGGATTGGCGTCGGGCTCCGCCGGAAACACCGAGACATTGGACGAAATGCCCGGCAGCACCTGGTCGCCAGAAATCAGCAGCTTGCGTTCGGGGCAATACAGGCAGGCATGCTCGGGCGAATGGCCAGTGCCGACCACCACGCGCCAGGTCTGTCCGCCTATGGCAATGTCCTCGCCATCGCGCAGGCGCCGGTAGCTGTCGGGCAGCGCGTAGATCATCTTGCCAAAGCCGCCGAAACGCGTGCGGTAGGTCTCAATGGCCTCCTCGCTCCAGCCGGCGCGCCGGTAGAAGCGGATCGCATCGTCGGGTGCCTCGCGGCCGGTGTCGGCGCCCAGCGCGCGGCAGGTCAGGTATTCAAGACGGCTGATCCACAGGCGGCAGTCGAACTTGCGCGTGAGCCAGCCGGCCATGCCGATATGGTCCGGATGCATGTGGGTGATGAAGATGCGTGTCACCCCCTGGGGCAGCGCCGTCGCAAAAAGCTGGCGCCACGCGTCTGCCGTGTCGGTGGACCAGATGCCGGTATCCACCAACGCCCAGCCCGCACCGTCACGAATGGCCCACAGGTTGATATGGTCAAGGGAAAAAGGCAAGGGCATGCGTATCCACCACAGGCCCGCTGCAACCTCCTTGGCGCCACCCATGGCCGGCACGGCGCCACAGGGAAAAATCAGGCCGGATTTATCGACCACAGCGTCCTCGGTATTCCTGTCCATCACGATCCTTTTGTTCGTCAAAGCCGCAGCTTAATGGAGCTCACCCCGACGCGCCGTCAGGCGGACCATTTGCCCCGCTCTGGGGTTAGAATCCGCCGCTGTCAGGAGAGAGCCCGTGTGCCAAGCGCGGGCCGCCGAAGGCGCAGGCACCCAGCCTTAACGCTCAGGCAAAAGGACTGACGGCACGCCCGCAGCGATGCTGGCGTTTCCTTGCTGGAGAGAGGCGCCGCCTGGCGCCCACCGAAGGAGCAAACCCCGCGGTCGCGGGGCGAATCTCTCAGGTAAAGAGGACAGCAGGGCAGATTCCGTGGCCTACAGCCCCCCGGGCGGCCATGGCCCGCATTTGCCCTGGAGAAATCAACATGACTGCCTCTGCCGCCACCCTGCTCACGACCCCGCTCAACGCCCTGCACCTGGAGCTCGGCGCCCGCATGGTGCCCTTCGCCGGCTACTCCATGCCCGTGCAGTACCCCGCTGGCCTCATGGCAGAGCACCTGCACACGCGCGAGAAGGCGGGCCTGTTCGACGTGTCGCACATGGGGCAGTTGAAGCTTATCGGTCCGGATGCGGCTGCAGCGTTTGAGACCCTGATCCCTGTGGATGTCATAGGCCTGCCCGAGGGCAGGCAGCGCTATGGCCTGCTGCTGGCCGACGATGGCACCATCATCGACGACCTGATGTTCTTCAACCAGGGCAACAACACCCTGTTCGTCATCGTCAACGGCGCCTGCAAGGCCGGCGACATCGCCCATATCCAGGCGCGCATCGGCCACCGCTGCCAGGTTCAGCCCATGCCGGAGCAGGGCCTCCTGGCACTGCAAGGCCCGCAGGCGGCCACGGCGCTGGCCCGCCTCGTGCCCGGGGCGGAAAAGCTGGTCTTCATGAGCGGCGGCGCATTCGACTGGAATGGTGCCGAGCTGTTCATCACGCGCAGTGGCTACACCGGAGAGGACGGCTTTGAAATTTCCGTACCCGCAGACCATGCCGAGGCCCTGGCGCGCGCCCTGCTTGCGCAGCCCGAGGTCAAACCCATAGGCCTGGGTGCACGCAATTCACTGCGCCTGGAGGCCGGCCTGTGCCTGTACGGCAACGACATCGACCGCAGCACCACCCCGCCCGAGGCCGCGCTGAACTGGGCCATACAGAAGGTGCGGCGCACCGGCGGCGCACGCGCCGGCGGCTTCCCGGGCGCCGAGGTGGTGCTGGCCCAGATCGAAGACCCGACGCTGCTCAAGCGCAAACGCGTGGGTTTGGTAGCCAGCGAGCGCGTGCCCGTGCGCGAGCCGGCGACCCTGGAAAACTCCGATGGCCAGCATATCGGCCAGGTGACCAGCGGGCTTCTCAGCCCCTCGCTCAACCAGCCCATCGCCCTGGCCTATGTGCAAGCCGACTACGCCCAACCCGGCACCGAGTTGTTTGCCATGGTACGCGGCAAGCCCGTGCCCATGGTGGTGACGCCCACGCCCTTCCTGCCGCCGCGCTACTTCCGCGGCTGATAGCGCGTGGCTGATAGCGGGGCTGATTTCCCCTGATTCCTGCCCACCCCGGGGCGGCTACATTGCGCCCTGGGCCTTCCCGCAAACCTTTTTCTTTTTCCGGAGCCATCTATGAGCCTCAAATTCTCCAAAGACCACGAGTGGGTCAATGCCGCCGACGCCAATGCCGCCATCGTCGGCATCACCGTGCATGCGCAGGATGCCCTGGGCGACGTGGTGTTCGTGGACCTGCCCGAAGTGGGCAAGACTTTTGCGCAGGGCGATGTGGCCGGCGTAGTCGAGTCGGTGAAGGCCGCGGCCGATGTGTACATGCCTGTGTCGGGCGCGATCGTGGAGGTCAATGAAGCTCTGCGCAACGATCCATCGCTGGCCAACAGCGACCCGCTGGCCGCAGGCTGGTTCTTCAAGGTCAAGCTGTCCAACCCCGGCGAGCTCGATGGCCTGATGGACGAAACCGCCTATGGCAGCTTTGCCGCTGGCGCCTGAGCCTGGTTGTGCGATGAGGGTTGGGCGTCGGCGCGACTGTCCCAAGCTCAACGCACAACGCCCAACCCTCTCCCTAGATATCCCGAGATTGGCCCAATGACTGCCGCCCTGCCCCTCTCCGCGCTGGAGAACGCCAGCGAATTCCTGCCCCGCCATATCGGCATCGATAGCGCCGACGAAGTGCACATGCTCAGCGTGATCGGCGAAGCATCGCGCCAGGCGCTGGTCGCGTCCATTGTGCCGCGCTCCATTGCGCGCGCCACGCCCATGGACCTGCCCCCCGCCTGCACCGAAGCCGACGCACTGGCCGAGCTCAAGGCCATCGCCGGCAAGAACCAGGTGCTCAAGAGCTTCATCGGCCAGGGCTACTACGGCACGCACACGCCGGGCGTCATCCTGCGCAACATCCTGGAAAACCCCGCCTGGTACACGGCCTACACGCCCTACCAGGCCGAAATCTCCCAGGGCCGCATGGAGGCGCTGGTCAACTTCCAGACCATGGTCTGCGACCTCACGGGCATGCCTATCGCCAACGCCTCCATGCTCGACGAAGCCACCGCGGCGGCCGAAGCGATGACGCTGGCGCGCCGCAGCGTCAAGGCCAAGGGCCAGAGCATCATCGTCAGCGGCGACTGCCACCCGCAGACCATCGAGGTCATTGCAACCCGCGCCGCGCCGCTGGGTTTCAACGTCAGGATCATCCGCTCATCCGAGGAGTGGATCGCCGCCATCAACGGCGACGACTACTTTGCAGCACTCAACCAATACCCGGGCTCCAGCGGCTGGCTGGCCGACTGGCAGCAAAGCGC
>JAFECU010000203.1 GCA_018242005.1 Pseudomonadota bacterium
AGCAGCTCATCGACCAGGCCTTCACGCAGAAAGGAGCCGTTGAGTTTGTGGCCGGCCTCCAGGTGCAGCTCGTTCACGCCGACGCGCGTGCCCAGGTCGCGCAGCAGGGCCGGCAGATCCACCTTGCCGCGCGCATTGGGCAGCAGGGTGACCGTGGCCCCACGCTCGCGCAGTGCCTGCGCCCTGTCGGGGTGGTCATGGGCGGCGTAGATGAACACGCGCCGGCCCGGCACGCCGAACAGGCGGGCGCCGGGTGGCGTCTGCAGCCGGCTGTCCACCACCACCAGGTGCGGCTGACGCGGCGTGGCAACTTCGCGGACATTGAGCTGCGGGTCGTCTTCCAGCACCGTGCCAATGCCCGTCAGCACGGCGCAGGCGCGCGCGCGCCAGGCATGGCCATCGGCGCGCGCGGCGGGCCCCGTGATCCATTGGCTGGCGCCATTGGCCAGCGCCGTCACACCATCGAGCGAGGCCGCAGCCTTCATGCGCACCCAGGGAATGCCGCGCACCATGCGGCTGAAGAAGCCGATATTGAGCTCGCGCGACTCGGCCGCTCCCGGTCCTACCTGCACATCGACGCCGCCCGCCCGCAGCCGCGCAAAGCCCTGGCCACCCACCAGGGGGTTCGGGTCTTCGATGGAGGCCACCACGCGCCTAATGCCGGCCTGTATCAGCGCGTCGCAGCAAGGCCCCGTGCGCCCCTGGTGCGCGCAGGGCTCCAGCGTCACATAGGCCGTGGCGCCACGAACGTCATTGCCACGCGCTTGCGCGTCGCGCAGTGCCATCACCTCGGCATGCCCGCCTCCGGCCTGCTGGGTGAAGCCCTGCCCGAGCACGGCGCTATCGCCGCCGACGATGACGCAACCCACGCGCGGATTGGGGTTGGAAAGAAAAAGCGCCTGGGAGGCAAGCCCAAGCGCTTGGGCGATGAAGGAAGAACTGGCGGTTGTCATGGCGCTGGCGATGGTAGCGCGCCTGGCTATGGCGCTATGTCAGCGGCGCGGGCACATCGACATACGCATCATGCAGGCTCACGGCGGCATCCAGGAAGTGCAGTGCCAGTACCGCGTCGGCTGGGTGGGCGCCGGGTGCTGCCAACGGCCGTCGTCTTCCCGTTGGTACAGGCGGCCGGAACGCGATCCTGGCGCTGCGGCAGGTATTCGCGCAGCTTTGGCAGAAGGCGACAGGCCAGCAGATTTTCGTATGAACCTAGATCCGGCAGTTGACTGCCTGTGATCTTCAACAGGCCTGCGATCAAGCCATGTGCCCGGCTGGCCACGGCCTGGTCAGCCAGGTATACGTGCTTGATGTCATCGAACCGCACGCCCTCAAGGTGGTCCTCGACGCGGGTTTGCGCTTGTGGCCTGAACAGCGCAATCATGCGCGGAACGCCCTGGGCGTTCGAATCTGAAATCCTGCCATCCTGCAAGGGCGAGCCTACTTGCCCCAGCAGTCGGTGACGATGGTTCCCGTGGTGACGCCATTGGCGCCGCGCAGGCCGGTATTGGACAGCGTGTAGTTTCCGCATTTGTCGCCGGTTTGTGCACCTTTCGGGGTGGCCGTGAGTGTGAAGCTGGCCACCGGAGTACCCGTAGGAGCGTAGTCGATGTCATACCGGTTGTTGGGTACTTTTGTCAGGGCATCGGGAAAGGACGCTAAAGCTGGATAGGTGCCCGTGGCCGTGGCAGCCCGCTCCAGCCATTGCGCGGCCTGCAAGAGCCCGGCGCGTGCCTCCGCGCGGTGCCCGCGGCGCACGTACTCGGTATAGCTGGGGTAGGCGATCGCCGAGAGGATGCCGACGACGGCCACGACGATCATCAGTTCGATCAGGGTGAAGCCTCGGGCGTGCTGTGGTGATTTGCGGTGCATAAAGCCTCTTGTCATGTGTCACGATCTCTATTTACTTCAGTTGTCGCCAGCCGGGCCGCAGCATCAACTGGGGCAGCTTGGCCAGCTTGTCCTGTTTGCCATCGTTGCCTTTGCGAATCTGTTTGTCGGTGCTGCTGAACCTTAGTTCCTTGCTTGATGCGGTCATGCGCGCATAGCCGCCATCGGCGGAGGCTGTGTATGCGCCGTCGCCATTCACATCCATGATCGGCGGTTTGGCTGGTGAGCCCGACGCGATGTTGATAAGCGTCCGGAACGGTTGTGCAGCCTGTGGCTGGGGTGCGCAGACTTCCTCGCCACTGGCCGTAGCGCTGCCCGACGCAGGTTTCTCGCTGATGATCTCCAGGGTGTTGCCGCCGTCGTAGAAATCGAAGCTCGTGGTCACGCGCTCGCCGGCCACTGGCAGATCCATGTACCAGCCCTTCTTGGCCGTGCAACTGCTGGGCTTGCTGTCGCAAGAGTAGACGACCTCCGTACTGGAGAGTTTCCAGAACGAGCGGCCCGCACTGGCGCCGGCGCCTGCGGTGCCGCTTCCTGTGCCGCTCGTCACTGATTCCGCTTGCAGATCGCTGCGTCCACTCACGATGGCTGGAGTGGGGCTGGATGTTTTGACCGTGACCTTGCCCTTGTTGCTGCCTGTGCTCTCGATGTCATAGCGGGTATTGTCCAGAATGGAATACACCGTTTGCACTGAGGTGTCGGCCCGGTCGTTTTCGGTCAGATTCTGGCCGGTTCCAAAGGCGACCATTAGGCCGCCGACGGTGCGATTTGGGCGCAGCACTGGTGGGGCGGTAATCGGCTGCCGGCTGGAGCTTCCGGTGCCGCTTGAATAAATCGCGGTGAACAGAGGGCTGCTATTGAACGCGACATTCCAGTCGGTGGCAGAGCTGCTGGAAATATCGAACTTCCACATATTTCCGCGCAGATCACCGGCGTAGACGAAATCGGGTGTGCCGTCGCCATTCACATCGAGGAACTGGGGCGTGGAGAGCCCGTTGCCCACTGCCTCGCTGGCGTTAAACGCGGGAGTGGCGGTCTTGTCGGCCGCGATGATCTTCTTGAGTGACTTGTCGCCGTCCAGGTATTGGATCAGCAGCACAGGGCGTTCGTTGACGCTGTTGTAGCCATTGCCGGTGATGAGCGCCCAGCGCCCATCATTTGTGCGCGTGATTTGCAACGCCCGCTGTTGGTTGCTCTCCGCCACCAAAGGGTTGCCGAAGATATGTCCCATATCGGGATCGGCATTCGGGTCCGCGGGTTTGCCGGGGGGGGCCGCATCGCCTGCAGGGGCGGCGGTCTTGTCCATGACCACCAGGCTCGCCGCATTGCCTTCCGTGAAGTTGCTGGACGGAGCGGGCGTGCCCGTAAAGGACGGGTCTGCGCCTGGCCGTGACACGTCCAGGACGAAATAGCCGCGTCCACCTGCACCCAGCGTGCCGACGAGGTAGGTGCGCCAATCCGCGGCGGTAGTGCCTATGTCGACGTCGCCTGAGAACGGTGAACCATCTACATAGTACCTGTGGGTGTAATTCGTATCGGCGAGCACGGCCAGGTTCTGCACCACCCCATGGGAAATGTAGG
>JAFECU010000204.1 GCA_018242005.1 Pseudomonadota bacterium
GTGTGGGTGTGGGTGTGGGTGTGGGTGTGGGTGTGGGTGTGGGTGTGGGTGTGGGTGTGGGTGTCGAGGGTGTCGTGGAAGTGTCAGGCGTCAGGACTTCCTCGTGCACCGGCGGTGTTTGCTTATCCGCGGGCGGTGTCGGTATCACCTCGGGCGTTGGCCCGTCCGGGGTGACCTGCGCCGGCGGCGTCGTCGTTTCAGGGGGAACGGAGGAAGATGAGCTGCTGCCGCCGCCACAGGCGGCCAGCAGCAAGGCGGCCATGGCGGCCGCTATTGAATGACGGTTCACGTTGATGTCCTGTGAGTGTCGAAGCGTCCTGTGGGCGACTTCGACCACAAGTCTGCGAACGTGCAACTAAAACCGTATATTGTAACAATAATTGCTGAAAAATAAAACGACCGTTCGTTTACATAAGGCGGATCAGAAGTAAGGCCCATCCAATCGGCGGCCGTTGCGCCGTGTAGCTGAGCGTTGAATACCAACTTATTGGTATTGATCGGGCAGCGGCGTCAGTGTGGACAAGGGCAGCGCATGGACTTCAGCGATCAGCTGCGCCAACGCCTCTGCTACTGCCTGCATCATGGCGCAGCCCTTATCGGCCGTGGCGGCGGCGGCGTTGCCCACGGCGCCCGCGCTCTGGTAGTCCTGCATGGCCCAACCCATCTTGGCACTCCTGCCATTGCCAAGGATGGGGTAGCGCGCAGCGCGGTCCTGCGAGCTGGAGTGAAAGTTGCGCGCATGCTCCATGCGCACCAGCTGGGGTGCCAGGTGCAGCATCATCGAAGTCTCAATGGCGCCACCGTGGATGCCGAAGCGCTGTTCCTCGGCGCTGAACAGGCCGCTCACCGCCTTGGGCAGCGGCAGGTTGAACCAGCTGCTGCTGTAGACCAGGAGGCCGAGACGCTGGCGCAGCTCGCGCGCCACGATGTCCATGGGTGCGACGTTGCCACCATGGCCGTTCAGGAACAGCAGCTTCCTGATGCCTGCGCGCGCCACGCATTCGCCCAGCTCGGTCCACAGCGCCAGCAGCGTGGTTGGCGAGAGCGTCAACGTGCCCGGATAGGACAGATGCTCACTGGACAGGCCCACGTTCTGCGGCGGCAGCAGCAGCACCGGCAGATCGGCCGGCAGCAGCGGCAGCGCCGCGTCTATCACGCCCTGCAACAGCGTGGCATCGACCGACAGCGGCAAGTGCGGCCCATGCTGCTCGATGGCAGCCACGGGCAGAACGGCCACCGTCTGCGCCGCCAGACCCGAGGCCCGGGCCTGAGCGAAATCGCGCGTGGAAAGGTGGGCCCAGAAGCGTGAGGGATAGGACATGGGCCAATGGTAGCCGCGTCAATGATGGGCGTGCGCCGCACCGGCCGGCGCGGGCGCGGCCTGGTCGGTGGGCATGCCGGGTGCCAGCAGCTCCAGCCTGGCCGCGGGCATCTTGGGCTTGGCATTGCCGGGCTCGGGCAGCTGCACCCAGTCCGCCTGGCCTACGTCGCAGACTTGTTGCACCGGAAAGTACAGGGTGCCCGGCGTGGCGGGCAGCAGGCCGCGTAGGGTGAAGACGGCCTTCTCGTGGCCATGCAGGGCCGTGGCGGGGGACGCCGCCGTCCAGCGCACCTCGCCGCCCTGCGCGCCGGCGGGCGGGGCGACCAGCGTCCAGCCTGCGCGCGGCAGTGCCTCCAGCAGGCGAAAGCCCGCGGGCAGCTGCACCGCCAGCGCCTGCGTGGCCTGAGCGCCCTCGCAGGCATGGCCGACCGAGAAGGCCGCATCGTAGGCACTGCCCGCCGTGGCGCCGCCCGCGGGCAGCGTGACATGGGCGCAGGCCGCCGTGGCGGCGCAGAGTGTGGCCGCGACGGCCAGGGTGTGCAGGGAGAGTTTCATGGGGGTTTCGTTGAAAGAAGGCATCAGAGATTCCAGCGCAGCGAGGCCGTGTAGGTGCGCTGCGGGTAGGGGTGGAAGTTCCAGTACTGGTAGTTATTGGCGTTGTCTATGCCCAGCGCCGCCGTGAGTTGTCGCGTCAGCCTCAGGCGCGCGCGTAGGTCCACGGTGAAGTACCTGCTCGCGCCCATGTAGGCAAAACCGTTCGCGTCGCTGTTGTCCAGTGTGGAGTACTGGCGCCCGCTGTAGCGCGCGGCCACGGTGAACGCCCAGCGGTCGTCGGGCTCCCAGGTGGCGTAGCCGGTGGCGCGCCACAGCGGCACGCGCGGCTGCCATTTGCCCACGCTGGCGGGGTTGGCGCCGTTGGCGATGATCTTCGAGTCGGCATAGGTCAGACTGCCTCCCAGATCCAGGCCGCGCAGCCATACCGGTTGGCCGCTGTAGGCCAGTTCCAGGCCCAGGGTGCGGACCTCGTCCACGTTCTGCACGCGCGAGGTGGCGGTGCCCGGGACCAGCTGGCTGTAGAGCGCGTCGCGCGTGGTCTCGGCAAACAGCGTGGCGCGGGCCAGGCCGCTGCCCAGATCCCTCTCGGCCGAGAGCTCGCCGGTCCAGGATTTCTCGGGCCTCAAGTTCGGGTCGTTGATGAAGGACAGCGCCCCGCCCGAGGTCGCACCATACAGCTCGCCCACCGTGGGAAAGCGCACGGCACGGCCCAGCGATGCCTTTAGCACCGTGTCGCTGCGCCACTGGTAGGCCAGCGCTGCCTTGGGCGAGAAATGCGATTCGCTGCGGCGCGCGTAGGCCTGCCGGCTGCCGGCCGTGCGGGTGAAGCCGTCGTGCGCCGACCAGTCTTCCCAGCGCAGGCCCAGCACGGCCTTCCAGCGCGGGGCGAGGCGCCAGGCGTCCTGCGCCCACAGGTAGGTGGTCCCGCTGCGGCCGCCCACGTCGCTCACGGGCGCCTGCGGGTTGCCAGGGCCATCGATCCAGGCGCCCAACACGTTGACCTTGTCTATGCCGAGTTTGTAGGCGTCGCGCCCCAGGCCGAAGTCCACGATATGTGCGCCCTGAAGGCCTTGCGGGCGCCAGGTGCCCTTGGCGGCCAGGGTGTTCCAGCCCGTGCCGTCCTGGCTTTGCAGCGTGCCCGGCCCGCCCGTGGCCGCCTGTGGCAGCGCCACGGTGGGCGCGCGCTGGCGATCGTGGGCGTAGTCGTAGAGGCTGGCGGCCAGCTCCCAGTCGAACGGGCCCTGCGTGCGGCTCTTGAGCGACAGGCCATGCATGACATGGGTCTGCTCGTCGTTGGTGAGCGGGAAGGCCGTGGGCGCCAGGGTGTAGATACGCCCCTGGATGTTCACCGGGCCGCCGTAGACCGGCTGGCCGTCGGGCCCGGCCAGAAAGCTTGTGGGGCGGCCCTCGGCGCTGTTTTGCCACCAGCCCAGGGTGTAGCTGGCGCGCAGGGTGGCGGTGATGTCGTAGGCCAGCTTGAGCTTGGCGTGGTCCTGCAGCGTGTGGTACTGCGTGCCGCTGCCCAGGATGTACCAGGGCGTGTTGGTCGTATTTAGCCCGGCCAGCGCGCCCGACACGGGCTTGCCCGCCGCGCCCCGCGTGCCCGCGGCCACGGGCACGGTGGTGAAGGTCAGCGGTTGCCCCTGGCTGTCGGTGCGGTTGACGTTGAGCCACCAGGACCAGTCGCCGCTCTTGCTGCCCAGCGAGGCGCTGGTCTGCCAGCCATTGAACGTGCGTCGCGCGCCGTAGAGCTCGTTGGGCTGCGACGAATAGCCGGCGGCCACATGGGCCTCCAGCCGGGTGGGCATGCGCGTGACGTAGTCGACCACCGCGCCGGCCGAGTTGCCCGGGTAGTTGGCCGAGAACGGGCCATACATCACATCCACGCGCTCGATCTCCTCGGGCGTGACGAGGCCCCAGCGCGGCGCGTAGTTTGTGCCGTTGGCGATGCCGTTGCCCAGGTAGTTGGACAGCAGGATGCCGTCGGCATACACGGCCGAGCGCGCGCTGTTGCCCGTGCCGGAGGCGCGTGTGGACAGAATGGCGTGGTTGTAGTCGCCGATGTAGCGCTTGCGCACCAAGAGACTGGGCAGGTACTTGAGCGCATCCTCGCTGTCGGTGGCGTTGATGCGCGTCTCGATCTCCTCGCGTGTCACGCCCTCGATGGTGGTCGGGATCTGGG
This sequence comes from Pseudomonadota bacterium, assembly GCA_018242005.1. GTDB lineage: Bacteria > Pseudomonadota > Gammaproteobacteria > Burkholderiales > Burkholderiaceae_C > Alicycliphilus. The sequence goes on from JAFECU010000204.1 coordinate 4,059, forward strand.
TGGGGAGCGAGCTTGGCTGGCCGCCGCTCACGGTGACGATGCCGAGCGACTTGGTGCGCACGGGCGCGGGATCGGCCAGCGCCTCCTGTGCCAACGCCGCGGCGGCGAGCCAGGGCAATGCGCCGCCCAGCAGGAGCGGCGCCATGGATTTTTTCATGACAAAACCTCTGTGGCGCCCACGCGGGCACCACGACTTCGCAACGGGACAGCCGGGCACGCGCCAGGCAAGGGCACGCACCGCGGCACGATCGAGGAGGTCTTAGAGGTCGGGCGGCCCGCGCGCGGGCAGGGGCGCGGCCGTCGCGGCCGCGATGCGCGCGGCGCTGACGGGCCGCAGCGCGCAGGACAAGCACGAGGGCGGCGGCACGGTGCCGCCAACTGCCACCGGCGGCGGCGCCGCGAGCGGCATGCACATGGGGCAGTCGAGGTGGGTGGCGCCCGTCTCCTGCGTGCCGTCGTCGGTCTTGGCCACGACCTTCATCACGCCCGTGCTGGAGCACACCAGCTCCACCGCCCGCGGGTTCACCAGCGGCGAGGCGATGGCCGCGCCCAGCGACAGCGCGAACCAGGCCAGCACCAGGCGGCCCAGGATTCCGGGCGCCAACTGGCGAAGGCGGTGAAAAAGCGGCATGCGGTGCTGCAAGGCCTGTCAGGGGCGGAGGGATGAAGACCGGCGATGATAGCGGCCATGCGCCCGCTAACATTGCCCCGGATCACGTTCAGCCTCATACCGAGGAACCAATAGGCCGCGCCGCGGCTCCCACCCTGCGCCATGTTTCACCGTCTCGCGCGGCAGTTTCTGCCGACTCTATTTTTTATAGCTGCCAGCGCCCTGTCCATGGGTGCTAGCGGCCAGATTCATCTCAAGACATCAACGTCGACGGCCAGCGTCCAGACCGAGCATGTGCGCGCCGAGCTCGTGGCCCAGGCGCCCGAGGGCGTTGGCCCGGGCAAGCCGCTGCAGCTGGGCCTGCTGATCACCCACCAGCCCGACTGGCACACCTACTGGAAAAACCCTGGCGACTCGGGCCTGCCCACGCAGCTTGCATGGCAGCTGCCCGCGGGCATGGACGCGGGCGAGATCGCCTGGCCCGTGCCGCGCAAGATCCCCATAGGCCACCTGGCCAACTATGGCTACGAGGGCACCGTGCTGCTGCCCGTGCCCGTGACCGTGTCGCCGGCCTTCAACCCCGGGCCTCTGGCCAGCGAGGTCACGCTGCGGCTCAAGGCCTCCTGGCTGGTGTGCCGCCAGGAATGCATTCCGGAGGAGGGTGACTTCACGCTGCAGCTGCCCATAGCGGGCACGACGGCCCTGCACGCCGCGGCCTTCGACGCGGCCGCCAGGTCGCATCCGGTGCCGCTGGCCATGAAGGACGGCAGCGGCGCGCGCGTGGAAGGCGATGCACTGCTGCTGCGCGTGGCCGGCCTGCCGGTCGCTCTGCAGGGCAAGACGTTCGATGTCTTCCCCGAGACCACGGGCGTCATCGAGACCGCCGCCACGCCGACCCAGCAATGGGAGGGTGCCGTCTGGACTGCGCGCCTGCCGCTGTCGCGCGAGCGCAGCGAGGGCCCCGACCCCCTGCCCGTGGTGCTCGCCCATGGCGGCCAGGGCTGGCGTGCCGAACTGCCCGTGGCCGGCGGCTGGCCCGCCGTGGCGGTGGCGACCGGCATGTCGCCGGCGCTGGAGGCCGCACTCAAGGCCAACGCCGCCAAGGTGCAAGCCATGCCCGCCACGCCCGCGCCCCTGGGTAGCTGGCTGGCGGCGCTGGCCGGTGCGCTGCTGGGTGGGCTCATCCTCAACCTCATGCCCTGCGTGTTCCCGGTGCTGGCCATCAAGGTGGTGGGCTTTGCCCGCCATGCCCAGGACCGGCGGGCGCATCGCGTGAGCGGCCTGGCCTACACGGCCGGCGTGTTGCTGTCGTTCCTGCTGCTCGGCGCGCTCATGCTGGCCCTGCGCGCCGCCGGCGAGGCCGTGGGCTGGGGCTTTCAGCTGCAGTCGCCGGCCGTGGTGGCCACGCTTGCCGCGTTGTTCACGCTGATCGCGCTGAACCTGGGCGGCATGTTCGAGTTCCGCGCCATGCTGCCCTCGCGGCTGGCCAACCTGCAGGCGCGCCATCCGGTGCTCGACGCCTTCCTGACCGGCGTGCTGGCAGTGGCCGTGGCCTCACCCTGCACGGCGCCGTTCATGGGCGCGTCGCTGGGCCTCACCGCCACGCTGCCCGGGCCGCAGGCCCTGTCCATTTTCGTGGCGCTGGGCCTGGGCCTGGCGCTGCCCTATCTGCTGGCCAGCTGGCTGCCGGCCTTTGCGCGCGCGCTGCCGCGACCCGGCGCCTGGATGGAGACGCTGCGCCGCTTCCTGGCGTTTCCCATGCTGGCCACGGTCGTGTGGCTGGTGTGGGTGCTGGGCCAGCAGGCCGGCATACATGGCGCGGCGGCGCTGCTGGCGCTCCTGGTGCTGCTCGCCATGGCCGTGTGGTCGTTGACGCTGCGCGGCGCCAGCCGGGCCGTGCTGGCCATGCTGTCAATCGCCGCCTGTCTGTGGGGCCTATGGGCCTGGGGCCCAAGGATCGTCGAAATCGAGGCCGCCCCAAGCGCTATGGCCAGGGCCGAGGGCGCGGCGTCCTGGCAGCCCTGGCGCCCGGGCTTGGCCGACGAGCTGCTGGCTCAAGGCCGGCCGGTGTTTGTGGACTACACGGCCGCCTGGTGCGTGACCTGCCAGTACAACAAGAGCACCACGCTGGCGCGGCCCGAGGTGTTGGGTGACTTCAACCGTCGCAATGTGGCCTTGCTGCGGGCCGACTGGACGCGCCGCGACCCCGACATCAGCGCCGCGCTGGCCCAGCTGGGGCGCAGCGGCGTGCCGGTCTATGTGCTGCACGCGCCGGGGCGCGCGCCGGTGGTGTTCTCGGAGATCCTGAACGCCGACGCGCTGCGCGCAGCCGTGGCCGAGCTGCCGGGCTGAAGCCTAGCCCAGCGGCTGCACCGATGCCGGCAGGATGCCGGCACTCTCACCGTCAGATATGCAGCGCCTGCCCCAGCGCGCGCAGCGCCGCCTCCTGCACCGCCTCGCCCAGCGTGGGGTGGGCGTGGATGGTGTGGCCCACGTCCTCCAGGCGCGCGCCCATCTCGATGCACTGGCCAAACGCCGCGGCCAGCTCGGACACGCCGCGGCCCACGGCCTGCCAGCCGAGGATGAGGTGGTTGTCCTTGCGTGCCACCACGCGCACGAAGCCGCCCGTGGACTCGAGCGTCATGGCGCGGCCATTGGCGGCGAAGGGGAAGGCGGCGTCCAGGCAGTCGATGCCCGCGGCGCGGGCCTCGCCCGGCGTCTTGCCGACCACGACCACCTCGGGGTCGGTAAAGCACACGGCGGGAATCGCCATGGGCTCGAAGCGCCGGTTCTTGCCTGCGATCTGCTCGGCCACGCATTCGCCCTGGGCCATGGCGCGGTGCGCGAGCATGGGCTCGCCGGTCACGTCGCCAATCGCCCAGACATTGCGCATGGAGGTGCGGCAATGCGCGTCGATGGCGATGTGGCGCCCGGCCATGTCCAGCTGCAGGCCCTCCAGGCCAAAGCCCGTGGTGTGCGGCCTGCGGCCCACGGCGACGAGCACGCGCTCGGCCGGCAGGGCGAAGTCCTCGGCACGCGCGTCGTTGCGCACATGCACGCCATGCTGGGCGTCCCAGCCCTGCACGCTGCAGCCCAGGTGCAGCACGATGCCGCTTTTTTGCAGTGCGTCGAGCACGGGCTGGGTCAGCTCCTCGTCGTAGCCGGGCAGCACGCGCTGCGCGGCTTCGACCACCGTCACCTCGGCGCCCAGCTTGCGGTAGGCCATGCCGAGTTCGAGGCCGATGTAGCCGGCGCCGACCACCACCAGGCGTTTGGGCACGACGTCGGGCGAGAGCGCATCGGTCGATGACCAGATGGCGCCGCCGAACGGCATGCTGGGCAGCTCCACGGGCGTGGAGCCCGTGGCCAGCAGCAGGTGCTCGCAGCGTATGCGCTGCGGCTCGCCCTCGTGGGGCGCGACGGTGACGGTCTTGCCGTCCTCGATCTGCGCCCACCCCCGCACGACCTGCACGCCGGCCTTGCGCAAGAGCGCCCCGACGCCGCCCGTCAGGCGCGTGACGATGCCGTCCTTCCAGCGCACGGTCTGCGCGATGTCGATCTGCGGGTCGGACACCTTGATGCCCAGCTGTGAGCCCGCCGCCTGGTGGCGCGCGACCGCGAAGCTCTCGGCCGCATGGATCAGGGCCTTGGATGGAATGCAGCCGATGTTCAGGCAGGTGCCGCCCAGGCTCGCGCCCTCGACCAGCACCGTGGGAATGCCCAGCTGGCCCGCGCGGATGCCGGCCACGTAGCCGCCGGGGCCGCCGCCGAGGATGAGCAGCTTGGTAGAAATTTCCTTCATCGCAATCACTCCACGAACAGCAGGGCCGGGGTTTCGAGCAGGGCGCGCATGGCCTGGATGAACCGCGCCGCGTCCATGCCGTCGACCACGCGGTGATCGAACGACGAGGACAGGTTCATGAGCTGGCGCGCCACGACCTGGCCCGCGCGCAGCATGGGGCGCTCGACCATGCGGTTGATGCCCACGATGGCCACCTCGGGGTGGTTGATCACCGGGGTGCTGGCAATGCCGCCGAGCGCCCCCAGGCTGGTGAGCGTGATGCTCGAGCCCGAGAGCTCCTCGCGCGCGAGCCTGCCGGCCTTGGCGCCCTCGGCCAGGCGCGCGATGCCGGCCGCGCATTGCCACAGGTCCAGGCTCTCGGCGTGGCGCAGCACGGGCACCATCAGGCCGCCATCGGTCTGCGCGGCAATCCCCAAGTGCACGCCCTCGTAGCGCGTGACCACGCCCGCGTCGTCGTCAAAGCGGGCGTTGATCTGCGGGAAGTCGCGCAGGGCCAGCACCATGGCGCGCGCCAGGAAGGGCAGCAGCGTGAGCTTGCCGCGCGCAGCGCCGTGGATCTGGTTGAGGCGCTGGCGCAGGGCCTCCAGCTCGGTCACGTCCACCTCTTCCACATAGCTGAAATGCGGAATGCGGCGCTTGGCCTCCTGCATCTTCTGCGCGATCTTGCGGCGCAGGCCGATGACGGGGACCTGCTCCTCGCCGTGACGCTCCACATACTGCGAGCCACCAGCGGCCGGCGCCTGGCCGCCGCCGGCGGCAAAGGCGTCCAGGTCATGGTGCTCGATGCGACCGGCCGGGCCGCTGCCGTGCACGCGGCGCAGGTCCAGCCCCATGTCCTGCGCACGGCGGCGCACGGCGGGCGAGGCCAGGGGGCGCTCGCCCTCGCGGCGCAGCGCGGCCACCGCGCGCGATGCCGGGGCGCTGCTGCGCGCCGGCGCCGGGCTGGGTGCGGGCGTGGGCGCAACGGGTGCTGCAGGCGCCTCAATCACTACTGAAACGGTAGCTGCCTGCGCTTTGGGAGCGGGCGCTTGGGCCTGATTTTCCTTCAAGTTTCCGGCGCCCTCGAACTCGAGACGAACCGGCTCGGCCCCCACGGCCAGCACCTGCCCCGGCTGGCCGCCGAGCGACAGCACCTTGCCGTGCATGGGCGACGGCACTTCCACTGTCGCCTTGTCGGTCATCACGTCGGCCAGATGCTGGTCCTCGGTGATGTTCTGGCCGATCTGCACATGCCAGCTTACCAGTTCCACTTCGGCAATGCCCTCGCCAATGTCGGGCACGCGGATCACGTAAATACCCATGATGTCATGCCTCCACTGCGCGCTTGAGGGCCTCGGCGACGCGCGCCGGGCCGGGGAAGTAGGCCCATTCCTGGGCGTGCGGGTAGGGGGTGTCCCAGCCCGTCACGCGTTCTATGGGGGCTTCGAGCTGGTAGAAACAATGCTCCTGCACCAGGGCGGCGAGCTCGGCGCCGAAGCCGCTGGTGCGCGTGGCCTCGTGCACCACGACGCAGCGGCCAGTCTTCTTGACCGAGGCGACGATGGTCTCCAGGTCCAGCGGCCAGAGGCTGCGCAGGTCGATGATCTCGGCGTCGATGCCGGCCTCGCGCGCGGCCGCCTCGCTGACCCAGACCATGGTGCCGTAGGTCAGCACCGTGACGGCCTTGCCCGGGCGAAACACGGCCGCCTTCGTCAAGGGCACGTTGTAGTAGCCCTCGGGCACGCGGCCCAGCTCATGCTTGGACCAGGGCACGACGGGCTTGTCGTGGTGGCCGTCGAACGGGCCGTTGTACAGGCGCTTGGGCTCAAGGAAGATGACCGGGTCTTCGCACTCGATGGACGCGATGAGCAGGCCCTTGGCGTCGTACGGATTGCTGGGCATGACGGTGCGCAGGCCGCAGACATGGGTGAAGAAGGCCTCGGGGCTCTGGCTGTGCGTCTGGCCGCCGTAGATGCCGCCGCCGCAGGGCATGCGGATCACCATGGGCGCGGAAAAATCCCCGGCCGAGCGGTGGCGCAGGCGCGCCGCCTCGGACACGATCTGGTCGGTCGCCGGGTAGAAATAATCGGCAAACTGGATTTCCACCACGGGCTTCAAGCCATAGGCCGCCATGCCTATGGCCGTGCCGACGATGCCCGACTCGGAAATCGGCGCGTCAAAGCAGCGCGTCTTGCCGTACTTGGCCTGCAGGCCCTCGGTGACGCGGAACACGCCGCCGAAGTAGCCCACGTCCTCGCCGTAGACGATGACGTTGTCGTCGCGCGCCATCATCACGTCCAGCCCCGAGCGCAGGGCGGCGATCATGGTCATGGGGACGGCGCCCTGGTTCTGTTCTTGTTCAGCCATGGCTCACACCCCCATCTGCTGGCGCTGCCGGCGCAGGTGCTCCGGCATGTCCTGGTACACATCGTCGAACATGGTCGCGGCGCTGGGCACGCGGCCGTCGAGCAGGCTGCCGTAGGTCTCGGCCTCCTTCTGCGCGGCGATGACCTCGGCCTCCAGCGCCTTCTGCGCGGCCTCGTGCTGGGCCTCGCTCCACTCGCCGATGGCGATCAGGTGTTTTTTCAGGCGCGCAATCGGGTCGCCCAGCGGGAAGCGCTGCCAATCGTCGGCAGGGCGGTACTTGCTCGGGTCGTCGGATGTGGAATGGGGCCCGGCGCGGTAGGTCTCCCACTCGATGAGCGTGGGGCCATTGTTGCTGCGCGCGCGCTCGGCCGCCCATTGCGAGGCTGCGTAGACGGCCAGGAAGTCGTTGCCATCGACGCGCAGCGAGGCAATGCCCACACCCACGCCGCGCTGGGCGAAGGTCGTGCCCTCGCCACCGGCAATCGACTGGAAGGTGGAGATGGCCCACTGGTTGTTGACCACGTTGATGATCACCGGCGCGCGGTACACATGGGCGAAGGTGAGCGAGGTGTGAAAGTCGCTCTCGGCCGTGGAGCCGTCGCCTATCCAGGCGGAGGCGATCTTCGTGTCGCCCTTGATGGCCGAGGCCATGGCCCAGCCCACGGCCTGCGGCACCTGCGTGGCCAGGTTGCCCGAGATCGTGAAGAAGCCCGCGCGCTTGTACGAGTACATCACCGGCAGCTGGCGGCCCTTGATCGGGTCGCGCTGGTTGCTCATGAGCTGGCAGATCATCTCGACCAAGGAGATGTCGTCGCGCGCCAGCAAGAGCCCCTGCTGGCGGTAGGTGGGAAAGCACATGTCCCCGTCCTGCAGCGCCATGGAGTGCGCGACGGCGATGGCCTCCTCGCCCAGGCATTGCATGTAGAACGAAAGCTTCTTCTGGCGCTGCGCGAGCAGCATGCGGCCATCGAAGATGCGCGTCTTCATCATCGCCTTGAGGCCCCGGCGCAGGCGCTCGGGGTGCATGGCCGGCGCCCAGGGGCCGCAGGCCTTGCCATCGTCATCGAGCACGCGCACCAGGCTGGTGGCAAGGTCGGCGGTGTCGCCGGGTGCTGTGTCTGTGGGGGGTTTGCGTACGCTGCCAGCGGGGGAGATGCTGAGGTACGAGAAGTCTGTGCTGCAGCCCGGCCGCCCAGTAGGCTCGGGCACATGCAGCCTGAGGGCTGTGTGCGGTGTCATCCACGGTCTCCTTGCGCCAGATTGTGTCGGCACGTCGTTGGGAACAGGACAGGGCGCCAGATCGTGGCGCCGCATCCCTGTAGCGCCAGTGCGCTGGGACGCGATTCTAGGGCCGCTCAGGCAATCTGTGCAAAATGTTTGGCGCCCCGGGCCCAAGTGCCGATGCACGCCCATTTGTTTTCAAGGAGCGGCGGTCATGGACGGTTATTTCCTGCGCTTTTATGTGCACGAGGATCAGCGCATCCACAAAACGCTTCTGTGGGAATGGCTGCTGCAGCAGGCCAACAGGCTGGGCATCGGCGGCGGTTCGGCGTTCCGGGCAATGGCCGGCTTCGGCAGACACCGCGTGGTGCATGAGGACCATTTTTTCGAACTCGCCGGCACCCTCACGGTGGAGGTGGAGTTCATCGTCACCGCCGACGAGGCCGAGCAGCTGCTGGCGCTGCTGCGCGGCGAGAGCGAGCGCGTGTTCTATGCACGGGTTCCGGCGCAGTTCGGCATCATCAACCCGCAGCCGGACGAGCCCACAGGGCGTTGACGATGATCATGCCCAGCGCGGTCATGAGCAGCGAGCCCAGGAGGTGCAGGCCGGCCGCGCCCAGGCCCCACCCATATTCCCTGCGGACCAGCAGGGTAACGACCTCCAGCGAAAAGGTCGAGAACGTGGTCAGGCCGCCGAGGAAGCCCGTGATGATCAGCAGGCGCCACTCGGGAGGCAGGCTGGCGCTGTGGTTGAAGAAGGCGCTGGCCATGCCAATCAGCATGCCGCCGAGCAGGTTCACGGCCACCGTGCCCATGGGAATGGTGGGGAACAGCGGATTGAGCAGGGCGCCCAGTCCCCAGCGCAGCAGGCAGCCCAGCCCACCGCCTGCGAACACTGCAACGACGGATAAAAACCGGCTCATGCTGCTCCTTGCTTGATCCATGCGGGCAGCGCGGATGTTGCGCGGCGCCCGCGCACCGGGGCTGTCCCGTCGCTCAAGCCTGCCAGCGGCGCAGCACCAGACTGGCGTTGGTGCCTCCAAAGCCGAAGCTGTTGGACAGCACCTGGGTCAGCGCGGCATCGCGCGTCTGCGTGACCAGGGGCATGGCGCCGAGCTGCGGGTCGGGCGTCTCGACGTTGACCGAGCCGGCGATGAAGCCCTTGTTCAGCATGATCAGGCAGTAGATCGCCTCCTGCACCCCGGTAGCCCCCAGCGAATGGCCGGTGAGCGATTTGGTGCTGGAGAACGGCGGCACGGCGTCGCCGAACAGGGCCTGCATGGCGCGCACCTCCTGCATGTCGCCGACGGGCGTGGAGGTGCCATGGGTGTTGATGTAGTCGATGGGGCCGGACAGGCCTTCCATGGCCTGGCGCATGCAGGCGATGGCGCCGTCGCCAGAGGGCGCGACCATGTCCTCGCCATCGCTCGTCGCTCCAAAGCCGACGACCTCGGCCAGGATGGTCGCGCCGCGCGCCTGGGCATGCTCCAGGCTCTCGAGCACCACGGCGCCGCCGCCGCCGGCGATCACGAAGCCGTCGCGGTTGGCGTCATAGGCGCGCGAGGCCTTTTCGGGCGTGGCGTTGTATTTGCTGGACATGGCACCCATGCCGTCAAACAGCAGCGACATGCCCCAGGACAGCTCTTCGCCGCCGCCGGCGAACATCACGTCCTGCATGCCCCATGCGATCTGCTGCGCCGCCGCGCCTATGCAGTGCGCCGACGTGGAGCAGGCCGAGGTGATGGAGTAGTTGATGCCCTTGACCTTGAAGTTGGTCGCGAGACACGCCGACACCGTGCTGCTCATGCAGCGCGTGACCTGGTACGGCCCGACGCGGCGTATGCCTTTTTCGCGCAGCGTGTCCGCGGCCTCGATCTGGTTGGCCGGCGAGCCGCCGCCAGAGCCCATGATCAGGCCCGTGCGCGGGTGGCTCACCTGTTCGGGCGTGAGGCCCGATTGGGCAATGGCGTCTTCGAGTGCAATCTGCGCGTAGGCCGCGGCGTCGCCCATGAAGCGCAGCTGCTTTCGGTCGATGCGCGCCTCGATGCCGATCTCGGGCACGCCCGCCACCTGGCTGCGCAGACCCAGTTCGGTGAACTTCGCCACCGCCTTGATGCCGCTCTTGCCCTGGCGCAGCGCGGCTTCCACGGTCTGCAGATCGTTGCCTATGCACGAGACGATGCCCGCGCCCGTGATCACCACCCGTTTCTTGCTCATGCTGCGGCTCTCCAGATCAGTTGCCCTCGCGCAGGAACAGCCCCACGCGCAGGTCGTTGGCCACGTAGATTTCCTTGCCATCCGCCAGGAGGCGCGCATCGCCTATGGCCATGTTGAGTTTGCGCTTGATGACGCGCTTGATGTCGATTTCGTAGGTAACAAGCTTCACATCCGGCCCCACCTCGCCGGTGAACTTGACCTCGCCCGCTCCCAGCGCCCTGCCGCGTCCCGGCAGGCGCAGCCAGGTCAGGTAGAAACCGATGAGCTGCCACATGGCGTCGAGCCCCAGGCAGCCGGGCATGACCGGGTCGCCCTGGAAATGGCAGGCAAAGAACCACAGGTCGGGCTTGACGTCCAGTTCAGCCACGATCTTACCCAGGCCATGTGCGCCGCCATCGGTGTCTATGTGCGTGATGCGGTCGAACATCAGCATGGGAGGCAGGGGCAGGCGCCCGCTGTCGGGGGTGAACAGGCGGCCCTCGCCGGAAGCGATCAGTTGTTCATAGGAAAAGGATTCAGCCATTGTCAAAGGGTTTTTTAGGAGTCGGCCCGGCAGCGTGGGCTGCCGCAAAAGCGTCCATTATCCTGTCTCCCGCCCGTCCGGGGATATAAATGGGTCAAGGTCTAGGGCCTGCTAACGCTATGCAAGGGGATCGCGTTGCTTCGCAAAGGGACTGGATGCAAGGCGCCCGTGCGCAGCAAGGCGTGCGCCTTGCAAGCGCGGGCAACGCCGCAGGCGATCCCTTTGCGGCGCAACCCGAAGGGAAGTTCGGCACAGCCCACCCCTTTGCGTTGCGCTCCTTGTGCGTACCGACGTACGCACAGCGTCGCGCGCCTTGATGGGCGTGCTGTGCCGAGCTTCGCGACCTCTTGCATA
>JAFECU010000205.1 GCA_018242005.1 Pseudomonadota bacterium
GCCGCCATCTGTACCATGGGGCCCTCGCGGCCTATCGAGGCACCGCTGCCCACCGAGAACAGCGCCGACAGCGTGCGTGTGAGCGTGGTGCGGTCGTTCAGGTCCACCCGGTCGTGGCGCGCAGCGTCGATGTAGTCCAGGTGCCGGTCGCCCGCCGGGCCGCGGCGCGCCCAGGCATTGCCCCAGGCCAGCACGGCCCCTGCCAGCACGCCCCCCGCGCCGCCCACCAGCACGCGCTGCCAGGGCTGCAGAGACAGGGCCGCATCCACCAAGCCGCCCCCCTGGCCCGTCGCCAGCCACTCCACACCGCGCGCCGCGCTGCGCAGCAGCACCGAGGCCGCGGCCGCCAAAGCCCCGACCAGCATCGCCAGCAGCCACAGGCGCACCGTGCGCCCGGCCGGGTGGAACAGGCGAAAACGCGACTGGGGGTCGGTGTCGGGCAGCTCCGTCATGACGGCATCGTGCCTATGAAGACAAGGCCCCGCGCTATGCCTCAGATCGGGTTTTGCCCGCTCTGGGCCTGCAGATAGGTCCACAGGGCCTGGGCCAGGCTCTTGGCCGGCTCCTTGCGTGAGGGCTTTTCGCGGTAGGCCCGCACCTCCATGACCATGTGCAAGTCCTCCACCCCGGGCGGCACGGCGCTGGCCAGCTTGCCGGCGCGCAGCTCCTTCTTCACCGCGCTGTAGGGCAGGAAGGCCACGCCGTGGCCTTCAAGGGCCATGGCCTTGAGGCCCTCGGCCATGTCGGTCTCGTAGACCCGGTCCAGGTGGATGGCCGTGCCGGCCTGCTTGAGGATCAGCTCCGTCACCCGGCCAAGATAGGCGCCCGGCGCGTAGGCCAGGTAGGGCAGTGGCTCGCCGGCGCGGCCCGGCAGGCAGAACAGCGGCTGACCATCGGGGCCGGCCTTGCCGTAGGGGGCCAGCGACTCCTGGCCCAGGGTCACCATTTCATAGCGCTCGGCGTCCAGCTGCAGCGGCTGCGAGGGGTGGTGGTAGGAGATCAGCAGGTCGCAGCCCCCCTCAACCAGGCGCAGCACGGCGTCATGCACGTTAAGGGCGATGAGGCGGCTTTTGAGCGGCCCGAAGTCCGCTCGCACGGCCGACACCCAGGCCGGGAAGAAGGTGAACGCGAGCGTGTGCGGCACGGCGAACTCGATCATGTCGCTGCCGGCGCTGGTGTGGGCGCGCAATATGGCGCGCGTGTTCTGCAGCGCCTGCAACACCTCCAGCGCCTGGTCGTAGAGCGTGGTGCCGGCGGCCGTGAGCCGCGTGGGGTAGGAGCTGCGGTCCACCAGATCCGTGCCCGCCCAGGCCTCCAGCGCCTGAATGCGGCGCGAGAACGCCGGCTGCGTCACGTGGCGCAGCTGGGCCGAGCGGCTGAAGCTGCGCGTTTCGGCCAGGCTGACGAAGTCTTCGAGCCATTTGGTTTCCATGGCGCGCATTATCGGGCCGCCGCGTTGCGGGAACACCCTGCGACGGGTCTTACCGAATTTGATAGCAAAATAGCGCCTTCTGCGCCCACAGCGCCGCCCACGAGTCCAGGCCCCTGGTGCACAACACCGGCCGGCAGAGCGACCGATTTCCCATGTCCAATCCATCCGCTCCCTGCCCCCATGTCCTCCCCCACGCCCCCAGGGCCGGCCGACCAGGCCGCCCCGGCCAGCCCTGACGAACCACGCTCCCTGCGCATCGAGGACTGGCTCACCGTCATCGTCATGGCGCTGCTGGCGCTGATCACCTTCGCCAACGTGATCGTGCGCTATTTCACCAACTCGTCCTTCGCCTGGACCGAGGAAATCTCGGTCTTCCTGATGATCGTTCTGGCCCTGGTGGCCGGCTCGGCGGCCGTGGCACGCGACCGCCATATCCGCATCGAATTCCTGTGCGACAGCGGCTCGGCCCTGCGCCGGCGGCGCCTGGCGCAGCTGGGTGCATTGCTGGTGGCCCTGTTGTTCGGCCTGATCGCCGTGCTCAGCCTGCGCGTGGTCTGGGACGACTGGCGCTTCGAGGAAACCTCGCCCGGCATAGGCGTGCCGCAGTGGTGGTATTCGGTCTGGCTGCCCCTGCTGTCGCTGCTCATCACCTGGCGCGCCATCGGCCTGCTGATACGGCGCACGCGCCAGTCCGACATGGAATACCTCGTCGATGAGGCGGGCGACGACGACAACGGGGAGCCCAGGCCATGATCGCCGCCCTGCTCTTCACCGCCTTCCTGGTTCTGATGTTCGTGGGCGTGCCCATTGGCGCGGCCCTGGGCCTGGCGGGCGCGGCAGCCATCGCGCTGGCCAACCATGAGACGCAATGGTTCGGCCTGCTGGCCGTGCCGCAGAATTTCTATGCCGGCCTGGGCAAGTACCCGCTGCTGGCGATTCCGATGTTCGTGCTCGTGGGCTCGATCTTCGACCGCTCCGGCGTGGCGCTGCGCCTGGTGAACTTTGCCGTGTCGATCGTCGGGCGCGGGCCGGGCATGCTGCCGCTTGTGGCCATCACGGTGGCCATGTTCCTGGGCGGCATCTCGGGCTCGGGGCCGGCCAACGCCGCCGCCGTGGGCGGCGTGATGATCGCCGCCATGAGCCGCGCGGGCTACCCCCGCAGCTTCTCGGCCAGCGTGGTGGGCGCGGCAGCGGCCACCGACATCCTGATCCCGCCGTCGGTGGCGCTCATCATCTACTCGGTGCTGGTGCCCAGCGCCTCGGTGCCGGCGCTGTTTGCGGCCGGCATGGTGCCGGGCGTGCTGGCCGGCGTGGCACTCATCGTGCCGGCCGTGCGCATGGCGCGCAAGCACCACATGGGGCAGCTGGAGGCCGCCATGCCGCGCCCGCCGTTCTGGCAAAGCCTGCGCGAGGCCTCCTGGGGACTGGCCGCGCCGGTGCTGATCCTGGGCGGCATGCGCATGGGCTGGTTCACGCCCACCGAGGCCGCCGTGGTGGCCGTGTTCTACGGCCTGTTCGTGGGCATGGTGATCTACCGCACCATCGCCGTGCGCGACCTCTACACCATCCTGCGCGAAGCGGGCGAGCTCTCGGCCGTGATCCTGCTGGTGGTGTCGCTGGCCGGCATCTTCGCGTTCTCGCTGTCCACGCTGGGCGTGATCGACCCCGTGGCCCACGCCATCGTGAACTCGGGCCTGGGCGAATACGGCGTGCTGGCGCTGCTGATCCTGCTGCTCATCACCGTGGGCATGTTCCTCGACGGCATCTCCATCTTCCTGATCTTCGTGCCGCTGCTGCTTCCCATCATGCAGCACTACCACTGGGACCCGGTGTGGTTCGGCGTCATCCTCACGCTCAAGGTCGCGCTCGGCCAATTCACGCCGCCGCTGGCCGTGAACCTCATGGTCAGCTGCCGCATCGCCGGCGTGCGCATGGAGTCCACCGTGCGTTGGGTCGGCCCCATGCTGCTGGCCATGTTCCTCGTCATGGTGGCCGTCATCGCCTTCCCGCAGTTGGCCCTGTGGCTGCCGGCCAAGCTGGGCTACTGATTTTTTTGTTGATTCTTTACAAGGAGACCCTTCCCATGAAACTGCGCACCTTCCTCGCCTCCGCCGTCGCCGCCGCGGCTGCCCTCGCCTTCGCCACGCCCGCGCTGGCCCAGAACTACAAGAGCGAGTACCGCATGTCGCTGGTGCTGGGCCCGGCCTTCCCGTGGGGCAAGGGCGGCGAGCTGTGGGCCAACAAGGTCAAGGAGAAGACCCAGGGCCGCATCAACATCAAGCTCTACCCCGGCGTATCGCTGATCCAGGGCGACCAGACGCGCGAGTTCAGCGCGCTGCGCCAGGGCGTGATCGACATGGCCATAGGCTCGACCATCAACTGGTCCCCCCAGGTGAAGGCATTGAACCTGTTCTCGCTGCCCTTCCTGTTCCCCGACTACGCGGCCGTCGATGCCGTGACCCAGGGTGACGTGGGCAAGAGCCTCTTCCAGACGCTGGAGAAGGCCGGCGTGGTGCCGCTCGCCTGGGGCGAGAACGGCTACCGCGAAATCAGCAACTCCAAGCACCCCATCAAGACCCCCGCCGACCTCAAGGGCATGAAGATCCGCGTCGTGGGCTCGCCGCTGTTCCTCGACACCTTCACCGCGCTGGGCGCCAACCCCACGCAGATGAGCTGGGCCGACGCCCAGCCCGCCATGGCCAGCGGCGCCGTGGACGGCCAGGAGAATCCCCTGTCCGTCTACCAGGCCGCCAAGCTGAGCACCGTGGCGCAGAAGTACATCACCCTGTGGAACTACATGAACGATCCGCTGATCTTCGTGGTCAACAAGGACATCTGGAACAGCTGGACTCCCGCCGACCGCGAGGCCGTCAAGCAGGCCGCCATCGAGGCCGGCAGGGAAGAAATCGCCATCGCACGCAAGGGCATGGTCGAGGAAGGCAAACCCCTGCTCAAGGAAATCGCCGCTGGCGGTGTCACCGTCACCCAGCTCACGCCCGCCGAGCGCGAGTCCTTCGTCAAGGCCACGCGCCCGGTGTACGACAAGTGGAAGGGTCAGATCGGCGCCGACCTGGTGAACGCGGCCGAGAAGGCGATTGCAGCGCGCAAGCAATAATCAGCCACTATCACTATGAGAGCTGACAGCGCTTGATCATCAATCGCTGCCAGCCTTTTTTGCCTTGATTTCTGGATAGCGAATCCCCTTGCCATCCGGCGTGACCACGACCTGCTGGCGTGCCTGCAGCAAGACATACACCTGCTGCGCCAGCGCCTGCGGTGCGGGCGCCTTGGCGGCATGGGTCTCGATGAACCTGAGCAGGCCCGCGGGGCGTGTCGGCTTGTTCTTGGGCATTTTCCGCAGGCTGGCGAGCACCGCCTGCGCCACCTGCGCCGCGCTGGGGGTCGCGGCCTTCTTGCGTGCGGGTGGCGGTGCGGCAGGCTTGGGGCTCGCCTTGGGAGTCGGCTTGGGACTCGCCTTGGGCGCCGCCAGCGCCGGCGCCACCGGGTAGCTCGCGACTGCGCCCTTGAGTACCACCTGCTTTTGCGCGCGCAGCTGCGCCAGTGCGTGCTCCACCCGCGGGCTCACCTGACCGAGCTCGCGCAAATGGTCCTGCAGCCAATCGAGCAGCGCCGCCTTGCTCGCCGGGCGCCGGGACTCGGGCAGCTCTGCCAGCAGCCGGGCCAGTGCCTGCACCTCCTGTCGCGTGGCCTTGGCGGCTGCGGTGACCGGGACGGGAGCCGTCTGGGAATCGGCGGTCCGAGGTGCGATTGCCGCAACCGGCTTGCGGTACTCCACGCGCCGGGCATCAAAGCCCAGCTCGCGTGCGTGGGCCAGCATGGGGTCGTAGCCCTGGTCGTTGGAGACGACGACAAAGGCCGCCTCGGGTTGGCGCGCCGAGATATAGCCCACGTAGTAGCTGAGCTGGAAGTCCAGCGCATTGCGCCCCGCGCCCGAGCGCGGCACCTGGGTCACGCCGTCCGCGCCGTAGGCGGCCACATGGCTGCTGGCATCCACGCGCTGCTGGGGGCCATGGAACAGCCACACATTCGAGCCCCTGGGCTGCAGCGCCTGCAGCGCCGCACCGTCGGGCTGGACGTTTTCCCAATCGACGAGCAGATGCACCTTGCCGGCCGCCGGTGCGGCGGGCGCCACGGGCAGCGGGTCCGCCACCGCGCTCTTTGACGGATGCTTGGCGGCGTTCTTGACCAGCTTGGCCGCCACGGCCTGCTCCAGATCCACACCGGTATGGTCGGCCATCTGCAGCAGGTAGAGCAGCACGTCTGCCAGCTCATCGGCCACGCGCTCGCGGTTCTGCGGGTCGCGGGTGAAGCCCCGGGACTCGGTCAGGGTGTGCCACTGAAACAGCTCCAGCAACTCGGCCGCCTCGACCATGAGCGCCATCGCCAGGTTCTTGGGCGCGTGGTAGGGCTGCCAGTCGCGCGCCGCGGCAAACGCGCGCAGCTGGTGCTGCAAGGCCTTTACATCCATGCCGTATTTACTTCCGTTTTGATAGCTGCCTGCACTTGGCACAGAAGTGTTAGAGGCTGATTTCGCCGGAACTCTGCTGCAGCGCCCACATGCCCGCATAGCGCCCGCCGGCGGCCAGCAGCTGGGCGTGGGTGCCGCGCTCGACGATGGTGCCGGCCTCCATGACGAGGATCTCGTGCGCATCGACCACGGTGGACAGGCGGTGGGCGATCACCAGCGTGGTCTTGCCCTGGGCCACGGCGCGCAGCTCGGCCTGGATGGCGCGCTCATTCTGTGAATCGAGTGCGCTCGTGGCCTCGTCGAAGATCAGGACGGGTGGGTCCTTGAGCAGCGTGCGTGCAATCGCCACGCGCTGCTTCTCGCCGCCCGAGAGCTTGAGGCCACGCTCGCCCACCTGTGTGGCGTAGCCCTTGGGCTGGGCGGCGATGAAGCCGTGGATATGCGCCGCGCGCGCGGCCTGTTCGACCTCGGCCTGGCTGGCGTCGGTGCGGCCATAGGCGATGTTGTAGGCCACGCTGTCGTTGAACAGCACCGTGTCCTGCGGCACGATGCCGATCGCCCGGCGCAGGCTCTGCTGGGTGACGGCGCGAATGTCTTGCCCGGCGATGCTGATGCGGCCCTGCTGGATGTCATAGAAGCGGTACAGGAGGCGCGAGAGCGTGCTCTTGCCCGCGCCCGAGGGGCCGACCACGGCCACGGTCCTGCCGGCCGGAATCGTGAAGCTCACGCCGCGCAGAATGGGCCGCGCCGGGTCGTAGGCAAAGTGCACGTCCTCGAAACGCACGGTGGGCGCATCCAGCCCCGTCAATGCCTTGGCGCCGGGCGCGTCGGCCACCTCCTGCTCCTTGTCCATGAGGGTGAACATCTTGTCCAGGTCGGTCAGGTTCTGCTTGATCTCGCGGTAGATCACGCCCAGGAAGTTCAGCGGTATATAGATCTGGATCATGAAGGCATTGACCATGACCAGGTCGCCAATCGTCATGCGCCCGGCGGCCACGCCCTCGGTGGCGCGCCAGAGCATGGCCACCAGGCCCACGGCGATGATGAGCTGCTGGCCCGTGTTGAGCATGCCCAGCGTGCTGCGGCTTTTCAGCTGGGCGCGGCGCAGCTGCTCCAGGCTTTCGTCGTAGCGGCGCGCCTCGAACTGCTCGTTGTTGAAGTATTTGACGGTCTCGTAGTTGAGCAGCGAGTCGATGGCCTTGCTGTGCGCGGCCGAGTCGAACTGATTGGCCTGGCGCCGAAACTGTATGCGCCACTGCGTGATGGCCACCGTGAAGGCGATGTAGAGCAGCAGCGCCGAGAGGGTGATGACGGCAAACCAGACATCGAACTGGCGCGCCAGGATGAACAGCACCAGCAGCACCTCGATCAGCGTGGCCGCGAGGTTGAACAGCGCGAACGACACCAGCGACTCGATGCCGCGCACGCCGCGCTCTATGTCGCGCGACATGCCACCGGTCTGGCGCTCCAGGTGAAAGCGCAGCGACAGGCCATGCAGGTGCTCGAAGGTCTTGAGCGCGATGGCGCGCGCGGCGCCATGGGTGGCCTTGGCAAAGACCAGCTCGCGCAGCTCGCTGAACACCGAATTCGTCAGGCGCAGCGCCCCGTAGGCCAGCAGCAGGCCCACGGGCACGACCAGCAGCGCCGTGGCGCCGCCGGCGGGCAGCGTCATGGCATCGACCAGCCTCTTGAGCAGCAGCGGCACGCCCACGTTGGCCAGCTTGGCGCCCACCATGAAGGCAATCGCGGCGAGCACCCGGCCCTTGTACTGCCACAGGTAGGGCAGCAGACGCTGCAGGGTGGCGCCGTCCGATCGGATGCGCGGGCTATCGGGGACTATGGCTTCGCCGTAGCGGCGCATGATGGACAATCCGTGCAGTCAAAAACCAGAGATTGTGCCCATGTCCGAGGATCGCCCCTGCTCCCACAACCAGTTGCCCACCGACAAGGAGCTGGTGCTCAAGGTGATACCCATGCCGGCAGACACCAACGTCAACGGCGACATCTTCGGCGGCTGGGTCATGGCGCAGGTCGATCTCGCCGGGTCCGTGCTGCCGGCGCGGCTGATCCGCGGGCGCATGGCGACGGTGGCGGTCAACGAGTTCATCTTCAAGCAGCCCGTGCGCGTGGGCGACCTGCTGTCCTTCTTTGCCGAGGTCACGCGCCTGGGCAATACCTCGATGACGGTGCGCGTGGAGGTCTTTGCCGAAAGCATCCGAACCCAGGGCCGCTATGTGAAGGTGACCGAGGCCTTGCTGACCTATGTGGCCATCGACGAAAACGGCCGCCCGCGCCCGATTCCGAAGCAGCCCGACGCGGCAGCAGCGGCCTAAAAAAGGCTCGCGAATCCTGTTGATTCGCCCGACATGGTCTGCAATGCCCGTCATCCCCGCGAAGGCGGGGATTCACAGAAGCGATGCGGCAATGGCTTGTGCAGCACTGGAATCCCCGCCTTCAGGGGGATGACGGCGGTTTTCTCATCAACGAAAGTCGCCACTTGGGCCATAAAAAAACGGGAGTGCCTTGCGGCCTCCCGTTGTTGGATGACTGGCGCCCTGATGCGTCAGGCTGCCGCGAGCGCCGGCGAGCTTGCGGCCGATGACGTGGCCGTGGAAGTGGCCGCTGCCGTGGCCTGCGCGCGTGCACTGCCCACGCCGACGGAGATCTCGCCCGAGAGCTGGCCGCCCTCCTCGATCACGACCTTGCCATAGCGGATCTTGCCGCTGACCTTGCCGGTGCTGAAGATCACCAGCTTCTCGCGCACGGTGAGCGTGCCGTCGAATTCGCCGTGGATCTCGGCAATGTCGATCTCGGCCGTGCCATGGAAGGCGCCTCGCTCGGCGATCTGGATCACGCGCGAATCCATCGTGGCCTCCACCGTGCCCTCCACCACCAGGGTGTCGCAGTCGGTGATCTCCACGCCCTTGAGCTTGATGTTGGGGCCCACGGTGAGCTTGCTGCCACCGCCCTCGGTGGTGCTGGAGGCCGCAGGCTTGGCCGTGGCGGCGTGGCCGCTGGTGCTGGTCGTGCTGGTCGCGCTGCTGCTGCCCAGCACGGGCGAGGGTTGGCGGGGCTGGAACGACTCGCTCTCACGTTTGCCAAAAAAGGGGTTTTGCACGGCCATCGGTTCGGTTCTCCTGAAAAAGACCCGCCGATGCTAAAAGTTGCTACCCGGCAAAACCGTCCCTATTACGCAAGAACGGTAACCAAACAACTCATTCGTAGCATGCGCTTGCAGGGTTTGCAGCATCACACAGCGTGCGAAGCCGCCTGGGTGCTTCCCGCATCCTGTCGGCGCGTTGACGGCAAATGGCCCCAATCTCAGCAGCTGCTGAAATCCGGCCTGCGCTTTTCCATGAACGCCGTGAATGCCTCCCTGGCAGCAGGCCCGGCCAGCAGGCGGGCAAAGCTTGCGCCCTCCTCCTGCATGCGTGCCTGCACCTGGGGCGCCTGGCCGGCCTTCATGAGGCGCTTGGTCTCGATGAGGGCCGCCAGCGGCTTGGCGGCCAGCTTGCGCGCCTGCGCCTGGGCCAGGGCGTTGCACTCGGCGGGCGGGACGATGCGGTTGACCAGGCCCACCTCCAGCGCCGCCTCGGCCATGAAGGGCTCGCCCAGCAGCAGGGCCTCGGCCGCGCGGTGGTAACCCAGCATCTGCGGCAGCAGCAGGCTGGACGCGGCCTCGGGGCACAGGCCAAGATTCACGAAGGGCAGCGAGAACGCGGCGTTGTCGCCCGCATAGACCAGGTCGCAATGCAGCAGCAGCGTGGTGCCTATGCCCACGGCCGGCCCGCAGACGGCCGCCACCAGGGGCTTGGGAAAGCCGGCAATCACACGCAGAAAGCGCCACACCGGACGTTCGCCCGCGTCCTGGCCGGTCCCGCCCTTGGAGACCTGCTGCAGAAAGTCGGCAATGTCGTTGCCCGCGCTGAAGATGGCCATGTCACCCTGGAACACCACGCAGCGCACGGCCGCGTCCTGCCCTGCCTGCTCCAGCGCGTCGGCCATGGCGGCGTACATGGCCTCGGTGATGGAATTTTTCTTGTCGGCGCGGTTGAAGGTGATGGTGGCCACGCCGGCCTCTTGGTGCACCAGAATGTCTTGCGTGCTGCTGCTCATGGGGTTCATTCCTTGTAGTAAACGATCTGGTGGCTGGTGGCCAGCAACCGGCCCGCTTCGTTCCAGACCTGTGCGGACTGGTCGAAGAAGCCGTTGCGAAACTCCTGCGCGCGCGCCTGGGCCAGCAGGTAGCCGCTGCCGGTGCTCTCCAGCAGCGCGCTGCCCGCATGAAAGTACACGGTGATGGACACCGTGCCCGCTGGCACGCGGCGCGCGCGGCGCAGCCACACGCGCGGGTAGAACACATCGCACATGGCGGCCAGGGCCGCAAAGTCGAGCGGCCGCGCGGGTGCGTCGCGCAGCCACAGCTGCGTGAGGCTGGTGTGGCCGCTGTCGTCCCACTGCGCGGGCAGCGCGCCCGTCACCGGCCGCATCTCGTAGCGGCTGGGCCATTCGGAGGCAAATGCCAGCCTTGCCTGCGCGCATTGCGCGGGCGCGGGCACCACGGGCATGGGCATGTCCGACACGCCCCAGGTCTCGCGCCGCTCGGCCGTGACCACGGTGGCCGTGGTGGTGACCACATGGGCCCCGCTGGCGTCCGGCTGCTCGGCCACCACCAGCCAGTGCTGGGTCGAACGGTTGGTGCGCACCGGCGTGGCCTGCAGGGTGAACGCGCCTTCGCCCACGGCCGCCGCAAAGTTGACGGTGAGCGACAGCGGCTCGCCCAGCAGCAGCGGATGACGCAGCACCGCCTGCAGGAGCGTGGCCGCGGTGATGCCGCCGTAGGGCCCCACCATGTTCCAGTAACCCGGGGTGGTTCGGCCGCTGAAACAGTCGGGCGCGCCGGGCGTGAGCGCCAGCGCGTCGTCAAAGGGATGTGTGCAGTCAGTGGTCATAGCGGCCCCGAGTGTGCCCTGTTTGCACGCACGCCCCGGTCACCTGCGCAGCAGCCGGCCTACAGGCATTCGAAGATGCCGGCCGCGCCCTGGCCCGTGCCCACGCACATGGTCACCATGCCGTACTTGAGCTTGTGGCGGCGCAGCGCGTGGATGGTGGTGGCGGCTCGAATCGCCCCGGTGGCGCCCAGCGGGTGGCCCAGGGCGATGGCGCCGCCCATGGGGTTGACGCGGGTCGCATCCAGCCCCAGCGTGTTGATCACGGCGAGCGACTGGGCGGCGAAGGCCTCGTTGAGCTCGTACCAGCCGATGTCCTGGGACTGCAGGCCGGCGTAGCGCAGCGCGGCGGGAATGGCCTCGATGGGGCCAATGCCCATGATCTCGGGCGGCACGCCGCGCGCGGCGTAGCTCACGAAGCGCGCCAGCGGCGTGAGGCCAAACTGCTTGACGGCCTTCTCGCTCGCCAGGATGAGCGCGCCCGCGCCGTCGCTGGTCTGGCTGCTGTTGCCCGCCGTGACCGAACCGCGTGCGGCAAACACGGGCTTCAACTTGGCCAGGCCTTCGAGCGAGGTGTCGGGGCGCGGGCCTTCGTCCAGGCTCACGGTGCGCTTCGTGGTGATGACCTCGCCGGTGGCCAGGTTCGGGCTGCGCTCGATGACCTCCACGGGCGTGATCTCATCGGTGAATTCGCCGGCCTGCTGCGCCTTGATGGCGCGCTGGTGCGACTCGAGCGCAAACGCATCCTGCGCCTCGCGCGAGACCTTCCACTGCTGCGCCACCTTCTCGGCCGTCAGGCCCATGCCGTAGGCGATGCCCACGTTCTCGTCACGCGCAAAGATCTCGGGGTTGAACGAGGGCTTGTTGCCGCCCATGGGCACCAGGCTCATGGACTCGGCGCCGCCGGCAATCAGCACGTCGGCCTCGCCCACGCGGATGCGGTCGGCCGCCATCTGAATGGCGGTGATGCCCGAGGCGCAGAAGCGGTTGACGGTCACGCCGCCCACGGGATTGTCAAAGGCCAGGCCCATGACGACGCGCGCCATGTTCATGCCCTGCTCGCCCTCGGGGAAGGAGCAGCCGATGATGGAATCCTCAATCGCCTTGGGGTCGAGCGTGGGCACCTGCGCCATGGCTCCGCGCACGGCGGCCAGCAGCAGGTCGTCCGGGCGGGTGTTGCGGAAATAGCCGCGCCCTGAGCGCCCGATGGGCGTGCGCGTGGCGGCAACGATGTAGGCGTCTTGTACTTGTTTCATGGAGATTGCTCCTTGCTGTTTCTCGAAGGCGACGAGCTCAAGCCCGCGCCCGTGGCTGTTCAACTCCCTCTCCCGCTGGCGGGAGAGGGCGGGGGTGAGGGTGGTCCAAAGCCTGCGCAATCGCTTGCAGCACCCCGGCAGGCTCCGCGAGCACTTCGTGGTTCCAGAAGCGCAGCACATGCCAGCCCTGGTCTTGTAGAAATTGCGTGCGCCGCTCGTCATGCACTACGGCTTGGACATGTTGTCCGCCATCGAGCTCCACCACCAACTGGGCCTCTGCGCAGGCAAAGTCCGCGAAATAGGGGCCGATGGGGTGCTGGCGGCGGAATTTGTGTCCGTCCAGTTGCCGACTACGTAGATAGCGCCACAGTGTTTGCTCGGCGTCGGTGCTGCGTGCACGCAGTGCGCGCGCGTTCTGCACCCTCACCCCTGCCCTCTCCCGCACGCGGGAGAGGGAGCCAGCGAGCGCCGGTTTTTCACCATCTCCCACTGCCGGGAAGGCGTCAGCATGAGCCGGTTCTTCACCCTCTCCCGCTGGCGGGAGAGGGCTGGGGTGAGGGTGGTTGTGCGCCATGGCCAGCCGCCTCAGTTCCTCACCGGCTTGCCCGTATTGAGCATGCCCAGGATGCGCTCGTGCGTCTTGGGCTGGCCGATCAGGTGGCAGAACACCTTGCGCTCCAGTGCCATCAGGTATTCCTCGCTCACCAGCGTGCCCGCGTCCACGTCGCCGCCGCAGACCACCTCGGCGATCATGCTGGCGATCTGGTAGTCGTAGGCGCTGACAAAGCCGCCGTCGCGCATGTTCACGAGCTGCGCCTTGATGGTGGCGATGGCACTGCGGCCGGCCACGGGGAACAGGCGCTTGAGCGGTGCGCGCCAGCCGCCCGCGGCCATGGCCTTGGCCTCGTTGATGGCGACGAACAGCAGCTCGTCCTTGTGCGGCACGACGATGTCGGAGTCGAGCAGGTAGCCGAGCTTGCGCGACTCGATGGCGCTCATGCCCACCTTGGCCATGGCCGCCGCCGTGAAGCCCTCGCTCAGGAAAGGCAGGATGTCCTTGCTGGTGCTGCGGGCGGCGTTTTCGGCCGCACGGCGCGCGATGTAGGTCAGGCCGCCGGCGCCGGGCACCAGGCCCACGCCCACTTCGACCAGGCCCATATAGCTTTCCATGTGCGCCACGCGGCGCGCGCTGTAGACCGAGAGCTCGCAGCCCCCGCCCAGCGCCAGGCCGTGGATGGCAGCCACCACCGGCACCTGGGCGTAGCGCAGGCGCAGCATGAGGTTCTGCAGCTCGCCCTCGATGCTGTCGATGGCGTCGGCGCCGCCGACCACAAAGGCCGGCATGGTGGCCTCGAGGTCAGCGCCCACGCTGAACGGCGCATCGCCCGACCAGATCACCATGGCCTGGTATTCGGCCTCGGCCAGCTCCACGGCCTCGAGCAGGCCTTCCATGACCTCGGGGCTGATGGCGTGCATCTTGTTCTTGATGCTCGCGATCAGCACCTGGCCATCGAGCGTCCAGGTGCGCAGCGCCTTGGATTCGGCGATCGTCGTGCCGGCCGTCTGCCAATCGGGCAGGCTGGCCTCGCCCAGCAGTTTTTCAGGGAAAAGCTGTCTTTCGTAGACGGGCAGTACGCGACGCGCTATGAATTTTTGCTGCGACGGACTCCACGAGCCTTCGGCCGTGTGCACGCCGCCGGCCTCGGCCACGGGGCCCTCGAACACCCATTTGGGCAGCGGCGCGCTGCACAGGGCCTTGCCCGCGGCTATGTCCTCCTGCACCATCTTCGCCACTTCGAGCCAGCCGGCCTCCTGCCACAGCTCGAACGGGCCCTGCTTCATGCCGAAGCCCCAGCGCATGGCCTGGTCCACGTCGCGCGCGCAGTCGGCAATGCTCTCGAGGTGGATGGCGGCGTAGTGGAAGCTGTTGCGCAGGATGGCCCAGAGGAACTGACCCGGCGCGCCCTCGGCATTGCGCAGCAGCTTGAGGCGCTCGGCCGCAGGTTTTTTCAGCATGCGCGCGTACACCTCGTCGGCCTTCTGGCCGGCGGGCACGTAGTCTTCGCTTTCGAGCTCGAAGCGCAGAATGTCGCGGCCCGCCTTCTTGTAGAAGCCGGCCTTGGTCTTCTGACCCAGGTTGCCCAGCTCGATGAGCTTGGCGAGCACGGGCGGCGTGCCGAAGCTTGCGTAGAACGGGTCGGTTTCCAGCGAGAGGTTGTCCTGCAGCGTCTTGATGACATGGGCCATGGTGTCCAGGCCCACCACGTCGGCGGTGCGGAAGGTGCCGCTCGATGCGCGGCCGAGCTTCTTGCCCGTGAGGTCATCGACCACGTCATAGGTGAGGCCAAAGTTCTCCACCTCCTTCATCGTGGACAGCATGCCGGCGATGCCGATGCGGTTGGCGATGAAGTTGGGCGTGTCCTTGGCGCGCACCACGCCCTTGCCCAGGCCGCTGGTGACGAAGGCCTCGAGCTGGTCGATCACGCGCGGCTCGGTGGTGGGCGTGGCGATCAGCTCCACCAGCGGCATGTAGCGCGGCGGATTGAAGAAGTGGATGCCGCAGAAGCGGTGGCGCAGGGCCTCGGGCAGCACTTCGCTGAGTTTGGTGATGGACAGGCCCGAGGTGTTGCTTGCCAGCAGCGTGTGCGCGGCCACATGGGGCGCGATCTTCGTGTACAGGTCCAGCTTCCAGTCCATGCGCTCGGCGATCGCCTCGATCACCAGGTCGCAGTCCTTGAGCAGGCCCATGTGCTCCTCGTAGTTGGCCGGCTGAATCAGGTCGGCGTCCTCGGCCACGCCAATCGGCGAAGGCTTGAGCTTCTTGAGGTTGGCGATGGCCTTGAGCGCGATGGCGCTCTTGGGGCCTTCCTTGGCGGGCAGGTCGAACAGGACGACCGGCACCTTCACGTTGACGAGGTGGGCCGCGATCTGCGCGCCCATCACGCCCGCGCCGAGCACGGCGACTTTCTTCACATTGAATCGGGTCATGGTTGCTTCAATTCTTCGAGGGTTATTCCACGCGCTGCCAGGTCTGGGTGCGCCAGAACGGGCCGAGGTAGCCACGCACCTCCAGCTTCTTGCCGCCATCGACGGGCGTCAGGCTGGCGCGGTATTCCTTGCCGTTTTCGGGGTCAAGGATCTTGCCGCCCTCCCAGACATCCTTGCCCTCGTCCTTCTTGCCGCCGCGGATGATCTCCAGCCCCACGATGGGCTGGCCCTTGCGGTCGTCCTGGCACTCGGTGCAGGTGGGCTTGGCGTCCTTGCGCAGGGTCTTCTCGATGCGGCCGCTCAGCGCGCCGGCCTGGTCCACGATGCGGATCTCCGCCTTGGGCTCACCGGTCTTGTCATCGATGCTGCGCCACAGGCCCAGGGGGTTCATCTGGGCCAGTGCGGGGGCGGCGATTGCCATCAAAACGATAGCTGCCAGCGCTTGTCTCATAAGGGCTCCTTGGCAAAAACTGTTTGGATTTCACTCCTTCCCCCTCTGGGGGAAGGCCGGGATGGGGGCTTGCGGCGCCGCCGTCATGCAGCCAGGGTGGCTCAAGCGTCGCCGGCCCCCTCCCCTGCCCTCCCCCAGTGGGGGAGGGTGCACGCCATCAGGCCAGCGCCGC
>JAFECU010000206.1 GCA_018242005.1 Pseudomonadota bacterium
ACCATTGAGCCGCGTGAAATCACGCCGCGCATCATCCGTGAAGACAACTATGGAGGCCTGCACTGAGGCGGCGGTCGCCAAGGTGTTAGAACATGGCTGAAATCAAGAACTATTCCCTGAATTTCGGACCGCAGCACCCTGCAGCGCACGGTGTCTTGCGTCTGGTGCTGGAGCTCGACGGTGAGGTCGTGCAACGTGCCGACCCCCATGTCGGCCTGCTGCATCGTGCGACCGAAAAGCTGGCCGAGCACAAGACCTTCATCCAGTCGCTGCCCTATATGGACCGCCTGGACTATGTGTCAATGATGTGCAACGAACAGGCCTACTGCCTGGCCATCGAGAAGATGCTGGGCATAGAGGTGCCGCTGCGCGCCAAGTACATCCGCACGATGTTCGGCGAAATCACGCGCCTTATGAATCATCTGATGTGGCTGGGCTCCAATGGCATGGACCTGGGTGCGTCCACGGTGCTCATGTATACCTTCCGTGAACGCGAGACGCTGTTCGACATGTACGAGGCCGTCTCCGGCGCGCGCATGCATGCGGCCTACTACCGGCCCGGTGGCGTCTACCGCGACCTGCCCGACAGCATGCCCCAGCTCAAGCCGAGCAAGGTGCGCAGCGCCAAGGCCGTGGCGGACTACAACCAGAACCGCCAGGGCAGCCTGCTGGACTTCATCGATGACTTCTGTGCCAAGTTCCCCGGTTATGTCGATGAATACGAGACGCTGCTGACCGACAACCGCATCTGGAAGCAACGCACAGTGGGCATCGGTGTTGTTTCGGCCGAGCGTGCCCTGAATCTCGGCATGAGCGGCGTGATGCTGCGCGGCTCGGGTGTGGCCTGGGACCTGCGCAAGAAGCAGCCTTACGACGCCTACGACCGCGTGGATTTCGACGTGCCCCTGGGCAAGAACGGCGACTGCTATGACCGCTACCTGGTACGCGTCGAGGAGATGCGCCAGTCCAACCGCATCATCAAGCAATGCGCGGATTGGCTGCGCGCCAATCCAGGTCCGGTCATCGTCGATAACTACAAGGTGGCTCCGCCGCCGCGCGAACGCATGAAGACCGGCATGGAGGACTTGATCCACCATTTCAAGCTGTTCTCCGAGGGTTTCCGCGTACCGGCAGGCGAGGCCTATGCCGCGGTCGAACACCCCAAGGGCGAGTTTGGCATCTACCTGGTGAGCGATGGCGCCAACAAGCCCTATCGCCTGAAGATCCGCGCTCCCGGCTTTGCCCACCTGGCGGCGTATGACGAGTTGACACGTGGCCACATGATTGCCGATGCTGTCGCCATCATCGGCACCATGGATATCGTGTTCGGAGAGATTGACCGATGATTACCGAAGCGACCAAGACGCGCTTTGCGCGCGAAGTGGCCAAGTACCCGCCCGAGCAGCGGCAGTCGGCCGTGATGGCCTGTCTGTCCATCGTGCAGCAGGAGCAGGGCTGGGTCAGCCAGGAGAGCGAGGCCATGATTGCCGAGTACCTGGGTATGCCTGAGATCGCCGTGCACGAGGTCACGACCTTCTACAACATGTACAACCAGCAGCCGGTCGGCAAGTACAAGCTGGCCGTCTGCACCAACCTGCCATGCCAGCTGCGTGGCGGCAACCAGGCGCTGCACCATCTGGAGTCCAAGCTCGGCATCGCCATGGGCGAAACCACGCCTGACGGCCTGTTCACGTTGCAGCAATGCGAATGCCTGGGAGCCTGTGCGGATGCGCCGGCGATGCTGGTAAACGACCGCAATATGTGCAGCTTCATGGATGACGACAGGCTCGACCAACTGGTTGATGGCTTGCGCACCGCGGAGGGCAAGCAATGACCACGGCCGCACAGGTTTTGTCTCAGTTCCAGGCGACGGGCGTACAGACCTGTTTCCATGACCGGCATATCAATGCGCAGATCTACGCCGATCTGAACGGCAGCAACTGGAGCATCAAGGACTACGAGGCGCGCGGCGGCTATGCGGCGCTGCGCAAGATCCTGGGCAAGGATGGTGGTGAAGGCCTCACGCAGGATCAGGTGATCGCCACCGTCAAGGAATCGGGCCTGCGCGGCCGCGGCGGTGCGGGCTTTCCCACGGGTCTGAAGTGGAGCTTCATGCCGCGCCAGTTCCCGGGGCAGAAGCACCTGGTCTGCAACTCCGACGAGGGCGAGCCCGGCACCTGCAAGGACCGAGACATCCTGATGTACAACCCCCATATCGTCATCGAGGGGATGATCATCGGCGCCTACGCCATGGGGATTTCGCTGGGCTACAACTACATCCATGGCGAGATTTTCCAGGTCTACGAACGCTTCGAGGCAGCGCTCGAAGAGGCGCGGGCCGCCGGCTACCTGGGCGACAACATCCTGGGCAGCAGCTTCAGCTTCCAGCTGCATGCGCACCACGGTTTCGGTGCCTACATCTGCGGCGAAGAAACCGCGCTGCTCGAATCCATCGAAGGCAAGAAGGGCCAACCGCGCTTCAAGCCGCCGTTCCCCGCGAGCTTCGGTCTGTATGGCAAGCCGACCACCATCAACAACACCGAGACCTTCGCGGCCGTTCCCTGGATCATCCGCAATGGTGGTCAGGCCTACCTTGAATGCGGCAAGCCCAACAACGGGGGGACCAAGATCTTCTCGGTCAGCGGTGACGTGGAACGCCCTGGGAACTACGAGATACCGTTGGGTACGCCATTCAGCAAACTGCTGGAACTGGCCGGTGGCGTGCGCAAGGGCCACCAGCTGAAGGCCGTGATTCCCGGGGGCTCGTCGTCGCCGGTGATCCCGGCCGCCATGATGATGGAATGCACGATGGACTACGACTCCATCGCCAAGGCCGGCTCCATGCTGGGCTCGGGTGCCGTCATCGTCATGGACGATACGCGCGACATGGTCGAGTCACTGATGCGCCTGTCCTACTTCTACATGCATGAGTCCTGCGGCCAGTGCACGCCTTGCCGTGAAGGTACGGGCTGGCTGTGGCGCGTCGTGCACCGCATCCAGCATGGCGAGGGCCGTCCCGAGGACATCGAGTTGCTCGACAGCGTGGCCTTCAACATCATGGGTCGCACGATCTGTGCCCTGGGCGATGCGGCGGCCATGCCGGTGCGCGCCATGATCAAGCATTTCCGCCACGAGTTCGTGGCCAAGATCGAGGCCGCAGCCAAGGCATCCGCTGCCTGATCGCGAGAAAAGCATATGGTTGAAATTGAACTGGACGGTCAGAAGGTAGAGATTGCCGAGGGCAGCATGGTCATGCATGCGGCTGAGAAGGCCAATGTCTACATTCCCCACTTCTGCTACCACAAGAAGCTTTCCATTGCGGCCAACTGCCGCATGTGCCTGGTGGACGTGGAGAAGGCGCCCAAGCCCATGCCCGCCTGCGCCACGCCGGTGACGCAGGGCATGATCGTGCGCACCAAGAGCGACAAGGCGCTCAAGGCGCAGCAGTCGGTGATGGAATTCCTGCTCATCAATCACCCGCTCGATTGCCCCATTTGCGACCAGGGCGGCGAATGCCAGCTTCAGGATCTGGCCGTGGGCTACGGTGCCTCGGCCTCGCGCTACGGTGAGGAAAAGCGAGTGGTGCTGAGGAAGGACATCGGCCCCTTGATCTCCACCGAGGAAATGACGCGCTGCATCCACTGCACGCGTTGTGTGCGCTTCGGCCAGGAAATCGGTGGCGACATGGAACTGGGCATGATCAACCGGGGCGAACACTCCGAGATCACCACGGTCAAGGGCGACACCGTGGATTCCGAGCTCTCGGGCAACATGATCGACATCTGCCCCGTGGGCGCGCTGACCAGCCGACCATTCCGCTACAGTGCCCGGACCTGGGAGCTGTCGCGCCGCAAATCGATTTCGCCGCATGACTCCACCGGCGCCAATCTCATCGTGCAGGTCAAGAACCACAAGGTGCTGCGCGTAGTGCCCATGGAGAACGAGGCCGTCAACGAATGCTGGATCGCCGACCGCGATCGCTTCTCCTATGAGGCCTTGAATGGCGAGGATCGCCTGACCCGACCCATGCTCAAGCAGGGTGGCCAGTGGCAGGAGGTCGATTGGCAGACGGCCCTCGAATATGTGGCCAACGGACTCAAGTGCGTGCGCGACAAGCACGGCGCCTCGGCCATAGGCGCCCTGGTCAGCCCGCACAGCACGCTGGAAGAGCTGCAGCTCGCCGCTGCCCTGGTGCGCGGCCTGGGCAGCGACAACATCGACCACCGCCTGCGCCATGCCGAGTTCAGTGCACCTGAGGGCGTGCGCTGGCTGGGCCTGCCCATTGCCGCGCTGTCCGAGCTGCAATCGGTGTTGGTAGTCGGCTCCAACCTGCGCAAGGATCACCCGCTGTTCGCCCAGCGCATACGCCAGGCGGCGCGCAGGGGCTGCACCGTGCATGCCATCAACGCCCAGGCCTATGACTGGGCGATGCCCGCGACCCATGCCGTGGTATCTCACACCGACTGGACTCAGGCCATGGCCGACGTGGCGGCCGCCGTGGCACAGGCCAAGGGCGTTGCCGCACCCGCGCCGGGCCAGGCGAACGAAGAGGCTGTGGCCATCGCCCGTGCCCTTCTTGCCGGTGAACGCAAGGCGATCCTGCTGGGCAATGCCGCAGCGCACCATGCCCAGGCTTCAACCCTGCTGGCACTGGCCCAGTGGATTGCGACGGAAACCGGATCCACGTTCGGCTATCTGACCGAGGCTGCCAACACCGTGGGCGCGCAGTTCGTGGGCGCCGAGCCGCACCAGGGGGGCTTGAATGCCGCTCAGATGCTGGCCGGCCAGGTCAAGGCCTTGTTCCTGCTCAACACCGAACCCGATGCCGACTCGGCCGCCGGGGCCAGTGCCGCCCAGGGCCTGGCCGAGGTGGACATGGTGGTCACGCTGAGCCCGTTCAAGGCCAATATGGAATTCAGCGACGTACTGCTGCCGATCGCGCCGTTTACCGAAACCTCAGGCAGCTACGTCAACGCCGACGGCCGCGTGCAGAGCTTCCATGCCGTCGTGCGTCCGTTGGGCGAGACGCGTCCGGCCTGGAAGGTTCTGCGTGTGCTGGGCAATATCATGGGCCTGAAAGGCATGGACTTCGACTCGTCGCAGGCGGTGCTGGCCCAGGTCGTTGCTGGTGCGACCCTGCTTGGTGCCGGGCAACTGAGCAATGCCACCCGTGCCGCCATCAAGGTGACCCCTGGCCCTGCGACCGCGCCCGTGGTCGCCAGCATCTACCAACTCGATGGCCTGGTGCGCCGCGCCCCTGCGCTGCAGCAGACCGCCGACGCCCGCAAGGCAAGTGAAGGGGCTGCAGCATGATCGACGCCATCTACAACGGCGGCCTGAATCTGGTCGCGACCGGCTGGTGGGCCGCGCTGGCCTGGCCCGTGATCTGGAACCTGATCAAGATCGTGTGCGTTCTGGCTCCGCTGATGGGTGCCGTGGCCTACCTGACCCTGTGGGAGCGCAAGCTGCTTGGATTCATGCAGGCGCGCCTCGGGCCCAACCGCGTGGGTCCCGGTGGCCTGCTGCAGCCGATCGCCGACGGTCTCAAGCTCCTGACCAAGGAGGTGATCCAGCCCGCGGCGTCGAGCAAGGGCATGTTCATCCTCGGGCCCATCATGGCCATCATGCCTGCCCTGGCGGCCTGGGTGGTCGTGCCGTTTGCGCCTGAGGCCGCCCTGGCCAACATCAACGCCGGACTGCTGCTGGTCATGGCCATTGCCTCGATCGAGGTCTATGGCGTGATCATCGCCGGCTGGGCCTCCAACTCCAAGTACGCGCTGCTCGGCGCCCTGCGCGCATCGGCGCAGCTGGTCAGCTACGAGATTGCCATGGGTTTTTGCTTCGTGGTGGTCATCATGGTCACCGGCAGCATGAACCTGACCGACATCGTGCTGGGACAGGCGCGTGGGGCGATGGCGGGCATGGGCCTGAACTTCCTGTCCTGGAATTGGCTGCCCCTACTGCCGGTGTTCCTGGTGTACCTGATCTCGGGCGTTGCCGAGACCAACCGCCATCCGTTCGATATGGCCGAGGGCGAAGCCGAAATCGTGGCCGGCCACATGGTCGAGTACTCGGGCATGGGCTTCGCGATCTTCTTCCTGGCCGAGTACGCCGCAATGTGGCTGGTATCCATCCTGGCGGTGTTGATGTTCCTCGGCGGTTGGTTGCCGCCGGTCGAGGCATTGGGCTTCATCCCGGGCTGGATCTGGTTGGGCCTAAAAACCTTTGTCGTGGTATCCATGTTCATCTGGATCCGCGCCACCTTCCCGCGCTACCGCTATGACCAGATCATGCGTCTGGGCTGGAAGATCTTCATCCCGGTGACCCTGGTGTGGCTGCTGGTTGTGGGCGCCTGGTTGCTGTCGCCCGTGAACATTTGGAAATAGGCGGGGACATCCATGACTGCTGTTGCTGCTCCTGCATCCTTTTCGATCAAGGATTTTTTCAAGAGCTTCATGCTCTGGGAACTGGCCAAGGGCATGGTGCTCACGGGCCGTTACACCTTCCGTGGCAAGGTCACGCTGCAATTCCCCGAGGAGAAGACTCCGCTGTCGCCGCGCTTTCGTGGCCTGCACGCGCTGCGTCGCTATGAGAATGGCGAGGAGCGTTGCATCGCCTGCAAGCTCTGCGAGGCCATTTGCCCGGCGCTGGCCATCACCATCGAATCCGACGTGCGCGCCGATGGTACGCGGCGCACGACGCGTTACGACATCGACCTGACCAAGTGCATCTTCTGCGGTTTCTGCGAGGAAAGCTGCCCAACCGACTCCATCGTCGAGACGCAGATCCTCGAATACCACGGAGAAAAGCGTGGCGACCTGTACTTCACCAAGGACATGTTGCTGGCCGTGGGCGATCGCTACGAACCCGAGATCGCTGCTGCCAAGGCGGCGGACGCCAAGTACCGTTGATCGGGTGTTGTGTCACACCTGAACCTTTGAAAAGACCCGATTCATGGACGTCAAAACCGGATTTTTCTACCTGTTCTCGGTAGTGCTGCTGTATGCGGCCTTCCGGGTCGTGACGGCGCGCAACCCCGTGCATGCCGTGCTGCATCTGATTCTGGCCTTCACCCAGGCTTCTGGCATATGGCTGATTCTCAAGGCGGAATTCCTGGCCATTGCCCTGGTGCTTGTGTACCTGGGCGCGGTCATGGTGCTGTTCCTGTTCGTGGTGATGATGCTGGACATCCGCTTCGACACCGTGCGCCGTGGCTTCTGGAAGCATTTCCCGCTGGCGGCGCTCATTGGCGCCCTGGTGGCCTTCGAAATGGCCGCCGTCCTGATGACCGGTTTTCGTGGCGTTGAAGAAGCCAAGGCCGCGCCAGCCCTGCTCAATGCAGCGGGCCAGGTTCTGCCGTATTCCAATACGCAGGCCCTCGGCCGGCTGATGTACACCGAGTATCTTTACCCGGTCGAAGTTGCCGCCGTGATCCTGCTGGTGGCCATGATTTCGGCGATTGCCCTGACGCTGCGCCAGCGCAAGGACGTCAAGGCCAACAATGCCACGGCGCAGTTGCGGGCCCGTGCCAGCGAGCGCCTGGTGGTGGTGAAGATGCCGATCACGCAGGCGCCCCAGTCCCCGGTCGATACCGAAGCCGGCGCGCAGGAGCAGGAGAAGAAAGCATGACATTGACCCTGGGCCATTTTCTGTCGCTGGGGGCGATGCTGTTCGCCCTGGCGGTTGTGGGTATCTTCCTGAATCGCAAGAACCTGATCGTCCTGCTGATGGCGATCGAGTTGATGCTGCTCGCCGTGAACATCAACTTCGTCGCATTCTCGTACTACCTGGGCGACATGCATGGTCAGGTGTTCGTGTTCTTCATCCTTACCGTGGCAGCCGCCGAGGCGGCCATTGGCCTGGCCATCTTGGTGCTGCTGTTCCGTAACAAGGCCAGCATCAATGCGGAAGACCTCAACACCCTCAAGGGGTGATGGGCTAACCGGTACTTGCAAGGTTCACAAGAATGAGTCAAACCCTTTCTGCTTCGACGCTGCTGGCGGTGCCCTTGGCGCCGCTGGTTGGCTCCGTGCTGGCCGGTCTTTTTGGCACGGCCTTTGGTGGCAACTTGCTGGGTCGGCGCGCCTCGCATTCCTTGACCATCCTGGGTGTGCTGGTGTCCTTCATCCTGTCGGCCATGACGCTCAGCAGCGTGGTGCTCGACGGCGCCCGCTTCAACCAGACCATCTACACCTGGATGGTGGTGGGCGGCCTGAAGATGGAGATCGGCTTTCTGATCGACAGCCTGACGGCGATGATGATGTGCGTGGTGAGCTTCGTGTCGCTCATGGTGCATATCTACACGATAGGCTACATGGAGGAGGACGAGGGCTACAACCGCTTCTTCTCCTACATCTCGCTGTTCACCTTCTCCATGCTCATGCTGGTCATGAGCAACAACATGCTGCAGCTGTTTTTCGGCTGGGAGGCGGTGGGTCTGGTGTCCTATCTCCTGATCGGTTTCTGGTTCAAGAAACCGTCGGCCATCTTCGCCAACCTCAAGGCCTTCCTGGTCAACCGCGTGGGGGATTTCGGCTTCATTCTCGGAATCGGCCTGATCGCCGCCTATACCGGTAGCTTCAACTACGGCGAAATCTTTGCCAAGCGGCAGGAGCTGGCCGGCCTGCTGCTGCCGGGAACCGGCTGGCTGTTGATTACCGTGGCCTGCATCTGCCTGTTCATTGGTGCCATGGGCAAGAGCGCGCAGGTGCCGCTTCATGTCTGGCTGCCCGACTCCATGGAAGGTCCGACACCGATTTCCGCGCTGATCCACGCCGCCACCATGGTGACGGCAGGGATCTTCATGGTCACGCGCATGTCGCCGCTGTTCGAGATGTCGGATACGGCGCTGAACTTCGTGCTGATCATCGGCGCCATCACGGCGTTGTTCATGGGCTTCCTGGGCATCATCCAGAACGATATCAAGCGCGTGATTGCCTACTCCACGCTGTCCCAGCTCGGCTACATGACGGTGGCCCTGGGCGTGTCTGCCTACTCGGTGGCAGTGTTCCACCTGATGACACACGCCTTCTTCAAGGCTCTGCTGTTCCTGGGCGCGGGCTCGGTCATCATGGGCGTGCACCATAACCAGGACATTCGCTGGATGGGCGGCCTGCGCAAGTACATGCCGATCACCTGGATCACCTCGCTGCTGGGTTCACTGGCGCTGATTGGCACGCCGCTGTTCTCGGGCTTCTATTCCAAGGAAAACATCATCGAGGCCGCGCGCTTCAGCCAGCTGCCCGGTGCCGGCTTTGCCCATTTTGCGGTGCTCGCGGGCGTTTTTGTCACGGCCTTCTATTCGTTCCGGATGTACTTCCTTGTCTTCCATGGAAAGGAGCGCTACGACCAGAACCCGGATGCGCACCATGATGCGCAGGAGGAGCCCGATCCGCACCATCATCAGGCCGACCATTCCAAGCCCCACGAGACGCCCTGGGTGGTGACCGTGCCGCTGGTGCTGCTGGCCATTCCCTCGGTGGTGATCGGGTTCATGTACATACAGCCTATGCTGTTCGGCGACTTCTTCAAGGACGTGATCTTCGTCGATGCCGCCAAGCATGGCGCGATGGCTGAACTGGCGCATGAGTTCCACGGCCCGCTGGCCATGGCCGTGCATGCACTGCAGACGGCGCCGTTCTGGCTGGCGCTGGCCGGTGTCGTGCTGTCCTACTACATGTACATCATCAATCCGGCGCTGCCGGCAGCGATCAAGCGTGCTTTCCAGCCCATCTATACCTTGCTGGAAAACAAGTACTACATGGACTGGTTCAACGAGAACATCATCGCCGCCGGCACTCGCTGCCTGGGGGTCGGTCTGTGGAAGGGCGCCGACCAGGGCGTGATCGATGGTGCCATCGTCAATGGGTCCTGGAAGATAGTGGCGCGTATCTCGGCGGCGCTGCGCCGCGTGCAGTCGGGCTTTCTGTACCACTACGCGTTGTTCATGATTCTGGGTGTGTTCGTACTCATGACGTATTTCGTCTGGCTCAACAAATAGGAGCAAATAACAAATGGGTTTGTTGAGTCTTGCCATTTGGACGCCCATCGTTTTTGGCGTCCTACTGCTCGCGTTCGGCAGTGACAGGCATGCGCAAGCCGTGCGCTGGCTGGCGCTGATCGGTTCCCTGCTCGGCCTGGCCGTGACCATTCCGTTGATCGCCGGCTTTGATGCCGGTACGGCGGCCATGCAGTTCGTCGAGAAGGCGCCTTGGGTGGCGCGCTTCAACATGCACTACCACCTGGGCGTGGACGGCATCTCGATGTGGTTCGTGCCGCTGACGGCCTTCATCACCGTCATCGTCATCATTGCCTCCTGGGAATCGATCACCGAGCGGGTCTACCAGTACATGGCGGCGTTCCTGATCCTGTCGGGACTGATGGTCGGCGTGTTCTCGGCGCTCGACGGCATGCTGTTCTACGTGTTCTTCGAGGCCACGCTGATCCCGATGTACCTGATCATCGGCATGTGGGGCGGGCCGAACAAGATCTACGCGGCCTTCAAGTTCTTTCTGTACACCTTGCTGGGCTCGCTGCTGACGCTGATTGCCTTCATTTACCTGTACAACCAGGCCGGCGGTAGCTTCGACATTGCCACCTGGCACCGCCTGCCGCTGGGAGCGACGGCGCAGACCCTGCTGTTCTTCGCGCTGTTCGCGGCCTTTGCGGTCAAGGTGCCGATGTGGCCTGTGCATACCTGGCTGCCCGATGTGCACGTCGAGGCGCCCACGGGAGGCTCCGTGGTGCTGGCGGCCATCATGCTCAAGCTCGGCGCTTACGGTTTCCTGCGCTTTTCCCTGCCGATTGCGCCCGATGCAGCCCATGAATGGGCCTGGCTGATGATCACCTTCTCGCTGATCGCCGTGATCTACGTGGGCCTGGTGGCCATCGTGCAGAAGGACATGAAGAAGCTCGTGGCCTATTCGTCGGTGGCCCACATGGGCTTCGTGACGCTGGGTTTCTTCATCTTCAACGACCTGGGCTTGTCCGGCGGCCTGGCGCAGATGATCGCCCACGGCTTCGTCTCGGGCGCCATGTTCCTGTGCATAGGCGTGCTGTATGACCGCGTGCACTCACGCCAGATCGCGGACTACGGCGGAGTGGTCAACACCATGCCCAAGTTCGCGGCGTTCGCCCTGCTGTTCTTCATGGCCAACTGCGGTCTGCCCGCGACGGCCGGCTTCATCGGCGAATGGATGGTGATCATTGCCTCGGTGCGCTTCAACTTCTGGACCGGACTGGGCGCCGCCATTGCGCTCATTCTGGGGGCCAGCTACTCGTTGTGGATGTACAAGCGCGTCTATCTTGGGCCGGTCAACAACGACAACGTAGGCGCCATGAAGGACATCAATGCGCGCGAGTTCCTGGTGCTCGGAGCGCTGGCCATCGCCGTGCTGTACATGGGCATCTATCCCAAGCCCTTTACCGATGTGATGGATGCCTCCGTCGCCGAGTTGCTGCGGCACGTGGCGCAGTCCAAGCTGAACTGACCAGACAAGCGAAGCGAGAGATAAAAGATGATTGACAACATCAGCTGGCTGGCCATCTACCCCGAGATCGTGCTGCTGGTCATGGCCTGCGTGATCGCCCTGGTGGACCTGGGCGTGAAAAGCAGCCGCCGCACCGGCACCTATGTGCTGACCATGCTCAGCCTGGCCGTGGTGGCCGCCCTGCAGGCCATGTATGCCAGCAGCGGCAATACCTTCTACGGCTGGAACAACATGGTGGTCAGCGACGCCATGGGCAATTGGCTCAAGTGCTTTGCGACCCTGTCCCTGATGGCCACGCTGGTCTATGGCCGACCCTACGCCGGCGACCGTGACATGCTGCGGGGCGGTGAGCTGTTCACGCTGACCATGCTGGCGCTGCTCGGGATTTGCGTGCTGATCTCGGCCAACAACTTCCTGGTCATCTATCTGGGCCTGGAACTGCTCACGCTGTCGAGCTATGCGCTGGTGGCGCTGCGTCGCGACCATGCGACGGCCACCGAGGCCGCGATGAAGTATTTCGTGCTCGGCGCCATGGCCAGTGGCTTCCTGCTCTACGGCCTGTCCATGGTCTATGGTGCCACGGGTTCGCTCGACATCGGCCAAGTCTTCAAGGCCATCAATGCCGGCCAGATTCGCCACCAGGTGCTGGTCTTCGGCGTTGTCTTCATCGTTGCCGGTCTGGCGTTCAAGTTCGGAGCCGTGCCGTTCCACATGTGGATTCCCGACGTGTACCAGGGCGCGCCCACGGTGGTCACACTGATCATCGGCAGCGCACCCAAATTTGCCGCCTTCGGTATGGCTATACGCCTTCTGGTTGATGGACTCCTGCCTCTGGCGATCGACTGGCAGCAGATGTTGGCGGTGCTGGCGTTTGCCTCGCTGCTGGTGGGCAACGTCGCCGGTGTGCTGCAGACCAACCTGAAGCGCATGCTGGCGTATTCGACCATATCGCACATGGGCTTCCTGTTCCTGGGTCTGCTCTCGGGCGTGGTCAACGGCACGGTGGACTCCAATGCCGCCGAGGCCGCCTACAGCTCGGCGATGTTCTACGTCGTCACCTATGTGCTGACCGTGCTGCCGGCCTTCGGCCTGATCGCCATGCTGGCGCGCGAAGGTTTCGAGAGCGAGGAAATCGCGGACCTGGCCGGTCTGAACCAACGCAGTCCGCTGTATGCCGGCGTCATGGCCGTGTGCATGTTCTCGCTCGCCGGCATTCCGCCACTGGTGGGCTTCTATGCCAAGCTGTCCGTGCTGCAGGCGCTGGTCGCTTCGGGCCATAGCCTGCACGTGGCGCTGGCGGTGTTCGCCGTCGTCATGTCGCTGATCGGCGCGTTCTACTACCTGCGTGTGATCAAGGTCATGTATTTCGACGCGCCGCTGACGGCCACCACCGTGTCCGCGCCACTCGACGCCCGGGTTGTCCTCAGCGTCAACGGTGCCCTGGTGCTGATCCTGGGCGTGGTGCCGGGTGGATTGATGGCCTTGTGCGCCGATGCCATCGTGCGCGCACTGGCTACCTGAGGGGTTTGACCGCATCCGCATGACCCAGACAGCGGCCATTTGGCTCGTGATCGTGGCCGCGCTCGTGGCGGCCAATCTGCCCTTCATCAATGACCGATGGTTGGTCGTCGGCAAGCGAGCTCACCACGGCAAGCCCTTTGTTGGGCGTGCCCTGGAGCTGGTGCTGCTCTACTTCCTGGTGGGTCTGCTGGCGCACGTCATAGAGCGTCGCGCGGGGCAGGTGGCACCACAGGGCTGGGAGTTCTACGCCGTCACGGCGGCGCTGTTCATCACGCTGGCATTCCCGGGCTTCGTGTACCGCTACCTCATGCGGCGCGGCGGGCGGCATTGGGACTGAGGTGAGGCAGCCACTTGTGGCGCTTCGCGCCGTCCCCCTTCTCTCGCATCGAGTCGCGTTGCGGGAAGAGGGCCGCAGCCCTCGTTGCGGGGGGGGCCTTGCGCGGCACCCATCGCCCGGCCCGCGCCAGTTTCGTGCACCAAGCCGCGTGACGCGCAACCGGCCTTGGAAATGTTGAAATGAAAGTCCTCAACCTCTTTTGCAACCACCAGCACGACTTCGAAGGCTGGTTTGCCAGCGAGGAAGACTTCCGGCAGCAACAGTCACGCGGCATGGTGCAATGCCCCATGTGCGCAAGCGCCGACATTCGAAAGGGTTTGAGCGCGCCGCGCCTGAATCTGCGCGCGAGGGCAGGGGCGTCAACGGCTCAACAAACCATTCCCACTCCACCTGCGCCCGATAGGCAGGTCATGCAGGTAGACGGACCTCGTGCCCTGCAGGCCGCCTGGTTGCAGGCGGCAAGGCAGATCATGGCGCGTACCGAGGACGTGGGCAGCCGCTTCGCCGACGAGGCGCGGCGCATGCATTACGGCGAGGTAGAAGAACGCGCCATCCGCGGACGGGCGACGGCGCAGGAGACCAGTGAGCTGCTTGACGAGGGTATCGCCGTGCTGCCCCTGCCGCTCCCCGATGCAGCCAAGGAAACCTTGCAATAGCGAGGCTCCGCTCGCGCCGTCCACTCGCGCGAGCCAGCGGGACTATACGGCGCCGTAGCGCGTGCCAAAGGCATCTGCAAAGAACGGTCCGCCGCTGAGTGCCAGCGTCAGGCTTACGCGCTCATCAGGCAGTGCCTGCGGCGAGGGCCGCAATTGGCCCGAGGTGGCGTCATATCGCAGGGACTGCAAGGCATGGCCGTCGCGTTCGTACTGCAGGTCGTAGTCCCATAGCCCGCCGTCCTCGGCCGGACCCTGCAGCGCGCCGAACTCGGCATGGGCCCAGGCCAGCAAGCCAACGATTTCCTGCACCAGCTCGGGCAGCCGCGCCGCTGCGACGCTGGCCACCGCGTCCCAGCTGGCCCGGCCTTCATCGTCCTCGCTGTAGTCGAAGTTCAGGAAATGCAGGCCCATGTCGCTCCCGACGAACAGGCCTGCGGGCAGGACTCAGATCACACCCTGGGCCAGCATGGCGTCGGCCACCTTGACGAAGCCGGCCACGTTGGCACCGTTGATATAGCTGACACGGCCGTCGGCGCCCTTGCCATGCTGAACGCAGGCGGCATGTATGCCCTGCATGATGGTGAGCAGGCGAGCATCAACCTCGTCGCGCGACCAGGACAGGCGCATGGAGTTCTGGCTCATCTCCAGGCCCGAAGTGGCCACGCCGCCGGCGTTGCTGGCTTTGCCAGGTGCGTAGAGCACGCCGGCATCTTCGAACGCCTTGGCAGCCTCGATCGTCGAGGGCATGTTCGCGCC
Source organism: Pseudomonadota bacterium (assembly GCA_018242005.1). Taxonomy (GTDB): domain Bacteria; phylum Pseudomonadota; class Gammaproteobacteria; order Burkholderiales; family Burkholderiaceae_C; genus Alicycliphilus. The sequence goes on from JAFECU010000206.1 coordinate 14,760, forward strand.
CTCGGCGACGCACAGCACGCCGTTCTGGATCAGCGTGCGGGCGTCGTGTTCGTTCAGCTCGTTCTGGGTCGCGCTGGGTAGGGCCACGTCCACCGGGATATGCCAAGGCGTCTTGCCGGCGAGGAACTCGACGCCTACCTGCTTGGCGTAATCGTTCACGCGTCCATAGCGGTGGTTCTTGACGTCCATCAGAACGGCCAGCTTCTCGGCAGTGAAACCCTCGGGATCGTGTACGGTGCCCGACGAATCGGACACAGTGACCACCTTGGCTCCCAGCTCCATGGCCTTCTCCACCGAGTACTGGGCAACGTTGCCCGAACCGGACACCGACACGCGCAGCCCGTCGAACGAGCGGCCGCGGGTCTTGAGCATTTCCTGCGCAAAGTAGACGCAGCCATAGCCCGTGGCCTCGGGGCGGATCAGCGAGCCGCCAAAGGACATGCCCTTGCCCGTGAACACGCTGGCGGAGTTGTTCGCCAGCTTCTTGTACATGCCGGCCATGAAGCCGACTTCACGGCCGCCCACGCCGATGTCGCCGGCCGGCACGTCCGTGTCGGGGCCCACGTGGCGGAACAACTCGGTCACAAAGGCCTGGCAGAAGCGCATGACCTCGGCCGGGCTCTTGCCCTTGGGGTCGAAGTCCGAGCCACCCTTGCCGCCACCCATGGGCAGGGTGGTCAGGGCGTTCTTGAAGGTCTGCTCGAACGCCAGGAACTTGAGCACCGACAGGTTCACCGAGGGGTGAAAGCGCAGGCCGCCCTTATAGGGGCCGATGGCCATGCTGTGCTGGATGCGGTAGCCGCGGTTGACCTGAACGGTGCCGTGGTCGTCGAACCAGGAGACGCGAAACATGATCACGCGCTCGGGCTCGACCAGGCGTTCCAGCAGGCCCTGCTCGGCATAGCGCGGGTGCTTTTCGATGAACGGCCACAGGCTTTCCATGACCTCGGTCACGGCTTGCAGGTATTCGGGTTGGCCGTGGTTGCGCTGGGCAACATGTTCAAGGAATTGGCCCACGGATTGGTGCTTCATAAGGACTCTCTAGACAAAAAATGTGGCGATGCAGCAAAGCAACACAAGATTATGCCAAATAGACATGCGGCTATGCACCAAATTGGGTTTGATGCACTGCAATGGGACAGGTTTTTGCCCGAAACGCACATTCCTGGTGCGTTTCATTGCGCACTTTTGGTGCTGTAGGTGGCTGGCACGCACTGTCGGCGCTGGCCATGGCGCGTCCATGGGCGCTGCCACACAGTGATGGTGGAGCCGGTCCGGTGACGGCCGCTTTCGGGTTCAGCGTCCGCGCAGGAACAGCGCGTCCAACTCTTTCATGCCGAGCTGGCGCCAGGTCGGACGGCCGTGGTTGCACTGGTCCGAGCGCTCGGTGATTTCCATCTGGCGCAACAGGGCGTTCATCTCGTCGATGGTCAGGCGCCGGTTGGCACGCACGGCGCCGTGGCAGGCCATGGTGGCCAGAATCTCATTGCGCGCGCGCTCCACCACGGTGCTGGCGTCATGCTGGCCCAGCTCGGCCAGCACGCTGCGCGCAAGTTCCACCGGGTTGCCTTGCGCCAGCTGGGTGGGCACGGCGCGCACGGCCAGGGTGCGCGGCGAGAACGGCACGACCTCCAGCCCCAGCAGGGCCAGCGTATCGGCATGGGCCTCGGCCGTGGCCACCTCTTCCGGCGTGGCGGCGAAGGTGGCGGGGATCAGCAGCGGCTGGCTGGCAATGCGCGCGCCCTGATCCACCTGGGACTTGAGCCGCTCGTAGACGATGCGCTCGTGCGCCGCGTGCATGTCCACGATGACCATGCCCTGGGCGCTCTCGGCCAGGATGTACACGCCATGGATTTGCGCGACGGCGCGGCCCAGGGGCCAGGTGGCCGCGTTGTCTGCGGGCGCGGCAGTCGTGGTGGGGGCGGGCGATAGGGCCTCGGCCGCTGCGGCCGGCACGGCGGTGGGCATGGGCGGGCGTTTCGGCGCCGCGGTGGCGCCCCACAGGGCCTGCAGGTCGGAGACCTTGTGACCCACGCGATCATCAAAATTTATAGTTGCTTGCGATTGCCAGATGGGTGTTTGATGTAGCTTTTTATCAAACTCGACCAGAGAGTCGGTGGTAGCAGCTACAGAAACAGAAGCGAGCGCCTGAGCGCGCGGCGCGGCCAGGGCGTTTTCCACGGCGTGGCGCACGGCCTGGTGCACCTCGCGGCTGTCGCGAAAGCGTACCTCTATCTTGGTCGGGTGCACGTTCACGTCCACGCGCTGCGGGTCGATCTGCACGTAGAGCGCGTACACGGGCTGCTTCTGGCCGTGCAGCACGTCCTCGTAGGCGCTGCGCGCCGCGTGGGTGAGCACCTTGTCACGCACGAAGCGGCCGTTGACGTAGCAGAACTGCTGGTCGGCGCGCGAGCGCGCTGCGTCCGGCAAACCCGCGCGGCCCGTGACGGTGACGGTGCCCAGGCGCAGCTGCACGGGCACGGAGTTCTCGATGAAGTCCTCGCCCAGCACATCGGCCAGGCGTTGCTGCAGGGCGGCCTCTGCGGTGATGGCTTCCGCCGCGGTGGCGCGCCACTGCTCGACCAGCTTGCCCTCGTGCCAGATGGCAAAGCCCACGTCGGGCCGGGCCAGCGCGTGGCGGCGCACGGCCTCCACGCAGTGGGCGAGCTCGGTGGCGTCGGTCTTGAGGAACTTGCGCCGCGCGGGGGTGGAGAAAAACAGCTCCTTGACCTCCACGGTCGTGCCCTGGCTGCGCGCCGCGGGGCGCAGCTCGCCGCTGCGCGCATCCAGCAGGAAGGCGCTGGCCTGCTGCGCGGTGCGCGAGAGCAGCGCCATTTCGGACACCGAGGCAATCGCGGCCAGCGCCTCGCCGCGAAAGCCCATGGTGGCGACCGACTCCAGGTCGTGCAGGTTGGTGATCTTGCTGGTGGCGTGGCGGCGCAGGGCCACGGGCAACTCGTCGCGTGGAATGCCAGCGCCGTCGTCCTCCACGGCAATCAGGCGCACGCCCCCGGCCAGCAGGCGCACGGTGACTTGCGTCGCGCCGGCGTCGAGCGCGTTGTCCACCAGCTCGCGCACAGCCGATGCCGGGCGCTCCACCACCTCGCCCGCGGCGATCTGGCTGATCAGCTCGTCGGGCAGGTCGCGTATCGGACGGCGCGCGGTGGGGGTGGGATGTGCAGGGGATTCAGGGGGCAGGGCGGTCACGCGGTCATTGTAGGTGCCGACCCCGTGGCCCACGCGCTTCAACGCCGGCGGTATGCGCGGTCGTTGTTCTTGCCCACTTCGTTGCCGATCAGGGCGCCGGCGGCCGCGCCGCCCACGGTGCCGAGCGTGGAGCCGAACACGGCATTGCCCACCAGGCCGCCGGCCACGGCGCCCACACCCGTGCCGACCTGGGCATTGCTGGGCCGATGGGCGCAGCCTCCCAGCGCCAATGCGCCCACCAGTGCGGTGGCGACGGTCAGGGCGCGGAGGGTGGGGGTGCGAAGCGGGATCATGAAACTCATTCCTTGGTATGTGACGGGTGATATGCGGGGCGCCGGCACGGTGGCGCATGGACCCATGGCTGCGCTGCGCCGACATTGCTTTGAGTGTGCCCGCGATTGCGGTTGCCGAATGCGAGCAAGTGTGAGCAATTGCCCATGTCCGTGGGCTGCGCCGGCGCGGGTACATTACGCGCCGCAACCCGACAACAACGAGGCCTGGGCCGTGGACATCATTGCGTTTCTGATCGACTTCATCCTGCATGTGGACAAGCACCTGGAGGCCTTCGTGGCCAGCTATGGGGCCTGGGTCTATGCGCTGCTGTTCCTCATCGTGTTCATCGAGACCGGCGTGGTGGTCATGCCGTTTCTGCCGGGCGACTCGCTGCTGTTCATCGTTGGTGCGCTCAGCGGCGCGGGGCTGCTCAACTTTCCGCTCGCCTGCGCGCTGCTGCTGGCGGCGGCGGTTCTAGGCGACCAGTGCAACTACCAGATCGGGCGCTTCTTCGGCCCCAAGGTGTTCCAGTGGGAGGACTCGCGCTGGTTCAACAAGAGGGCCTTCGACCAGGCCCATGCGTTCTATGAGCGCTATGGCGGCATCACCATCGTGCTGGCGCGCTTCATGCCCTTCATACGCACGTTCGCGCCCTTCGTGGGCGGCGTGGCCGCCATGAGCCGCGCCAAGTTCACGGCCTACAACGTCGCGGGGGCCCTGCTGTGGGTGCTGGGCATCGCCACGGCCGGCTACTTTTTCGGCAACCTGCCCTGGGTGCGCCAGCACCTGGAGAAGATCATCTGGGGCCTGATCCTGGTGCCGGGCCTGATTGCCATCTTTGGCGCCTGGCGCGCGGGGCGGCAGCAGGCGGTCTGAAGGCGTTGCCGCCCAATGCCTGTACCCCCGTCATTCCCGCGAAGGCGGGAATCCATGGGTGTTGGGGGCGTGCATGGATCCCCGCCTTTGCGGGGATGACGGGGCAGGGATGCAGGGGGCGGCAGCGGGCGGCATGAACTCATGCGGTGACGGTGCGCTCCACCAGCCGGTCGTCGCCCAGCACGATGAAGGCGAAGAGCAGTTCCTCCAGGTTGCCGGCCTGCGCCGACTTGCGCGCCAGGAGTGGCGTGGCCTGGGGGTTGAGGACCACGAAGTCGGCTTCGGTGCCACCCTGCAGCGTGCCGATCACGCCGGCGAGGCCGAGCGCGCGCGCCGCGCCGCCCGTGTGCTGCCACCACAGCTTGGAGGGCGCAAGGCTCAGGCCGCTCTTGCTCTGCCCCTCGCGCCCCACGTAGTAGGCCGCGAGCATGGTGTGAAACGGCGAAAAGCTCGTGCCGCCGCCCACATCGCTTGCCAGGCCATGCAGCATTGCGTGGCGCTCTGCATTCACATAGTCGAAAAAGCCGCTGCCCAGAAACAGGTTGCTCGTGGGGCTCACGGCGGCGGCCGTGCCGGTCTCGTGCATGAGGCGGCGGTCGGCCTCGTCCAGGTGGATGCAATGGGCGTACACGGCGCGCGGGCGCAGCAGGCCGAACTGCCGGTACACGTCGAGGTAGGAGCGCGATGCGGGGTAGAGCTCGCGCACCCAGCGCACCTCGTCCTTGTTTTCGGCCACATGCGACTGGATCCAGGTCGTGGGGTGGCGGCGCGCCAGCTCGGCGGCGCCATGCATCTGGGCGTCGGAGCACGAAGGCGCAAAGCGCGGCGTGATCGCGTAGCCCAGCCGGCCCTTGCCGTGCCAGCGCTTGATCAACGCCTCGGTGTCGAGCAGGCTTTGCTCCGTCTGGTCGCGCACGCCGTCGGGTGAATGGCGGTCCTGCAGCACCTTGCCGCCCATCATGCGCAGACGGCGCCGATCGGCCTCGGTGAAGAAGGCCTCGGCCGATGCGGGGTGCGAGGTGGCAAAGGCCAGCGCCGTGGTCACGCCATGGCGCGCGAGCTCGTCGAAGAAAAAGCGCGCCACCTCGGCCGCGTGCGCCGGGTCGGCAAAGCGCGCCTCTGCCGGAAAGGTGTAGTTCTCGAGCCAGGGCAGCAGGCCGTCCGCGGGCGAGCCGATGACATCGAGCTGCGGGTAGTGCACATGCATGTCGACGAAGCCGGGCGCGATCAGCCGGCCGGGCAGATGCTCCACCGCCAGCCCCGCATGGCGCGCAGCCACCGCGCCGTACTCGCCCGCGTCCACGACGCGGCGCACGCCGTCCGTGCCCTCTGCGGTGACCAGCAGGCCGTCGCTGTCATAGAGGGGACGGCCCTCGTCATCGAAGCGCAGCAGCTGTGCGCGCCAGGCTTGCATCGACGTGGTGGACATGACTCAGTGCCCCCCGATGTAGAAGAACTTGAACAGGAACACGCCGGCGATGATCCACACCATGGGATGGGCCTCGCGCACGCGGCCCGTGAACAGTTTGGCCGCGGCGTAGGTGATGAAGCCGAAGGCCAGGCCGTTGGCGATGGAATAGGTGAAGGGCATCATCAGCGCCGTGACGGCGGCAGGAACGGCCTCGGTGGAGTCGTTCCAGTCGAGCTCGGCAAGCTCGCGCAGCATCAGGCAGGCGACGAAGAACAGCGCAGGTGCCGTGGCGTAGGCCGGCACCACGCCGGCCAGCGGGGCAACGAACAGACAGGCCAGAAACAGCACGGCCACCGTGAGTGCCGTCATGCCCGTGCGCCCGCCGGCCTGCACGCCGGCCGCGCTCTCCACATAGGCGGTGGTGCTCGACGTGCCCAGCAGTGAGCCGGCAAAAATCGCGCTGCTGTCGGCCAGCAGCGACTTGTTGAGCCGCTCCATCTTGCCGGGCACCAAGAGGCCCGCGCGCTTGGCCACACCCATGAGCGTGCCCGTGGCATCGAACAGCTCAACCAGAAAGAACACCAGCACCACGTTCAAGAAGCCCTTGGTCAGCGCGGTGTGGATGTCGAGCTGCAGAAAGGTCGGTGCAATCGACGGCGGGGCCGAGAACAGGCCGTGGAATTCATTGCCGCCGAAGAAGAACGAGGCGATGGTCACGCCCACGATGCCGATCAGGATGGCACCGGGCACGCGCGCCTTGTCCAGCGCCACGATGGCGATGAAACCCAGCACGGCAAGGATGACGGGGGCCGAGTGCAGGTCGCCCAGGGTGACCAGCGTGGCCTTGTCACCCACGACGATGCCCGCGCTCTTGAGCGCGATCAACCCCAGGAACAGCCCTATGCCCACGGTGATGGCGCTGCGCAGCGACTGCGGGATGCCCTGGATGATGAGCCCGCGCAGGCCGAACAGCGTGACGACCAGGAACAGGCAGCCCGAGATGAAAACCGCGCCCAGGGCCGCCTGCCAGGTGAAGCCCATGTGCAGCACCACGGCGTAGGCGAAATAGGCATTGAGCCCCATGCCGGGCGCCATGGCGATGGGGTAGTTGGCGTACAGGCCCATGATGGCCGAGCCCAGCGCCGCGATCAGGCAGGTGGCGACGAACACCGCGTCCTTGGGCATGCCGGCATCGCCCAGGATGGAGGGGTTGACGAAGATGATGTAGGCCATGGTCAGGAAGGTCGTCAGACCCGCGATCAGCTCCGTGCGCACGGTGGTGCCGTGCTCCTGCAGTTTGAACAGGCGCTCCGTCAGGCCCGTGGATAAGGTGTGCGTGGGCGTGGCGGACACGCCCGACAGGTCATTGGCGCTCATGGTACTTGTCTCCTTGCTGGTTTTGGCTGGGGTCAGGGATGCAGGGGCAGGGGCTCGGAAAAGGGTGCCTGCAGGGCGGTGATGGCCTCGCGCGTGCGCTCGCGCAGCCAGCGCGCGCTGCTCGAATGCTGACTGCGCGCATGCCACAGCTGGTAATACAGCAGTGGCGGCAGGGCAACGGGGCAGGGCAGCATCACCAGGGACAGCCGGCCGGCCACGCGCTCGCAGTAGCGGCGGCCCGTGGTCAGCACCAGCCGAGTGCCCGCGACCATCTCGGGTATCAGGCCGAAATAGGCGCTGCGCACGGCGATATGGCGCTGCAGGCCTAGGCCGTCGAGCATCTGGTCGATGATGCCGCGTGCGCCTGCGTGCATGGGCATGGGGGCGATGTGCTCGGCGCCAAGCCAGGCGGCCTCGTCCCAGCCGCGGCGCACAGCCGGATGGTCGCGGCTCACGAGCGACACCACCTCGTCGCTGAACAACCGCGCCATGTGCAGGTCGTCGGGCGGCTGCAGCCAGTTGCCTATGACCAGGTCGATCTCGCCCAGGGCCAGCCGTGCGCGGTAGTCGCTCTCGCGCGTGAGGGCGTGCACCTCGATCTTGGCCAGAGGTGCCTGGCGCTGTATGTCGGCCACCAGGCGCGGCAGGAATAGCGGGTCGAGGTAGTCGCTGGCCGCGATGCGAAAGGTCAGGCGGCTGGTGCGCGCATCGAAGCTGCGCGCCTCGGTGAACAGCGTCTCGGCCGCGCGCAGCACGTTGGCCGCGGGCTCCAGCATGCGCTGGCCGGCCTCGGTGGGCACCATGTGCGCGCCGTTTCGCACCAGGAGCGGGTCGCCCGCGAGCTCGCGCAGCCGCTTGAGCGCGGTGGACACGGCCGGCTGGTGCATCCCTAGGCGCAACGCCGCGCGCGAGACGCTGCGCTCGGTCAGCACCGTATGCAGCACGCGGATCAGGTGCAGGTCGATGCGATCGAACAGCTGGCGTTCGTCGGCGGCCCCGGTGGTGGGCGTTGGTGAAGATCCTGGCGCGGGCATGGCGGGCCTCAAGTGGCTTGCGCAGCGGTTTGCGTGGCGGCGATTGCTTGCAGGATCGCCTCGCTGGTGGCGGGCGCCTGCAGCGGCGGCATGGCGCCTGGGCCGCCGGTGGCGGCAATGGCGTCGCGGATGGCGAAGAACACCGAGAACGGCAGCAGCAGCGGCGGCTCGCCTACGGCCTTGCTGCGGTGGATGGAGTCCTCGACGTTGGCGCCCTCGAACAGCTGCACGTGGAACTCGGGCGGGCAGTCGTTGGCCGTGGGGATCTTGTAGGTGCTGGGCGCGTGCGTCATCAAGAGGCCCGTCTTGGGGTGCCAGACCAGCTCCTCCATGGTCAGCCAGCCCATGCCCTGGATGAAGGCCCCCTCCACCTGGCCGATGTCGATCGCCGGGTTCAGCGAGCGCCCCACGTCGTGCAGCACATCGGCGCGCAGCAGCTTCCACTCGCCGGTCAGCGTGTCGATGACCACCTCGCTCACGGCCGCGCCATAGGCGAAGTAGTAGAAGGGGTTGCCCTGCATGGTCTCCTTGTCCCAGTGCAGGCCGGGCGTGGCGTAAAAGCCATCGGACCACAGCTGGACGCGGTCGAGGTAGGCCTCGCCCACCAGGGTGTCGAAGGCGATCTGCTGGGCGCCCACGGTGACCACGCCGTTGGCAAAGCGCACGTCGGCCGCGCTGCCTCCGTGGCGCGCGGCAGCGCAGGCAGCCAGGCGCTCGCGAATCTGGCGCGCCGCGTCCTGCGCGGCCTTGCCGTTGAGGTCGGTGCCGGTCGATGCCGCCGTGGCCGAGGTGTTGGCCACCTTGCTGGTGTCGGTGGCCGTGACGCGCACGCGCGAGAAATCCACGCCCAGCTCGTGCGCCACCACCTGCGCCACCTTGGTGTTCAGGCCCTGGCCCATCTCGGTGCCGCCGTGGTTCACGAGGATGGAGCCGTCGGTGTACACGTGCACCAGCGCGCCGGCCTGGTTGAAATGCTTGACGTTGAAGCTGATGCCGAACTTGACCGGCGTGAGCGCGAGGCCGCGCTTGAGCACCGGGCTGTGCGCGTTGAACGCGGCCACGGCGGCGCGGCGCGCCTGGTAGCCGCTGCGTTCCTCGAGCTGGTCGACCAGTTCGTGGATGACGTTGTCGCGCACGGTCTGCCGGTAGGGGGTGATGTTGCGCTCTCCCTGTCCGTAGAAGTTGGCGCGGCGCACGGCCAGCGCGTCCTGGCCCAGGCTGCGCGCGATGCCGTCGAGGATGTACTCGATGGCGATCGCGCCCTGCGGGCCGCCGAAGCCGCGAAACGCCGTGTTGCTCTGCGTGTTGGTCTTGCCGCAAAAGCCGTGCATGGCGACCTCGGGCAGCCAGTAGGCGTTGTCGAAGTGGCACAGCGCGCGCGTCATCACTGGCGCCGACAGGTCGGCCGAGTGCCCGGCGCGCGAGACCATGGTGACCGCGGCGCCCAGGATGCGGCCCGCGTCGTCGTAGCCCACGTCGTACTCGTACCAGAAGCAGTGGCGCCGGCCGGTGATGAGGAAGTCGTCGTCGCGGTCCAGGCGCAGCTTGACCGGGCGCGCCAGGGCCCGCGCGGCCACGGCCGCCATGCAGGCGAACAGTGCCGACTGCGACTCCTTGCCGCCAAAGCCGCCGCCCATGCGCCGGCATTCCACCAGCACCGCGTGGGCGTGTACGCCCAGGGCGTGCGCCACCAGATGCTGCATCTCGCTGGGGTGCTGGGTGGAGCAGTAGACATGCATGGCCCCGCCTTCCTTCGGGATGGCGTAGCTGATCTGCCCCTCCAGATAGAACTGCTCTTGCCCGCCCACGTGGAGCTCGCCCTGCAGGCGGTGCGGCGCCTGTTCTATGCGCGCCCGTATGCCGGCCTCATCGAGGCCGCTGCTGCTTCTCACCAGGTGCATGGGCGGCACCACGTACTGGCCCCGCGCGTGCGCGTCCTGCGGCGTGAGCACGGGCGTGGCGGCCTCGGTCTGGATGGCCTTCTTCGCCAGGGCCGTGGCGCGGCGCGCCTGCTCGCGCGTCTCGGCCACCACGGCAAAGACGGGCTGGCCCAGGTAGCGGATCTCGCCGTCGCACAGAATGGGGTCGTCGTGCACGATGGAGCCCCAGTCGTTGGCGCCGGGGATGTCCGCGGCGGTGAACACGCGCACCACGCCGGGCATGGCGCGCACGGCGTCCAGATCGATGCCCAGCAGCCGGCCCGCGGCCACGGGCGCAAGGCCCAGTGCGCAGTGCAGCGTGCCGGCGAGCTCGGGAATGTCGTCGGTGTAGGTGGCGCCGCCGGTCACATGGAGCTGTGCCGACTCATGCGCCTGGCTGACGCCCACGCGCGCGCCGTCCTGGTGGGCTCTGGCCTCGGCGGCGGTGTCCAGGCGCAGGCGCTGGTTGTCCTGGTAGGGCGCGAAGGCGGCGGGGTGGATGAGCAGTTCGCTGGCAAGGGGCTTGTTCATGGTGCTCTCCTTACGGCACGGCGTGCGGCATGACGCTGAAGACGCTGGTGCTGTCGGCACTCAAGGGGTTGCCGGGGCGTGTCTCCAACCACAGGCGCTGCAGCAGGTTTTGCGCCACTTGCAGGCGGTAGGCGCTGCTGGCGCGCATGTCGGTGAGCGGCTGGAAGTCCTGCGCCAGCGCCTGTTGCGCGGCGCGCACGCTGTCCTGGCTCCAGGGCTGGCCCAGCAAGGCCGCTTCGGCCCGCGCGGCGCGGCGCACCGTGGCCGCCATGCCGCCATAGGCCAGGCGCACGCTGGCGACCTGGTCGCCGTCGAGTGCGATTGCCATGCCGGCGCACAGGGCCGAGATGTCGCAGTCAAAGCGTTTGCTGATCTTGTAGCCGCGCAGCTGGCGCGCAAAGGCCGACAGCGGCACGACGATGGCCTGCACGAATTCGCCCTCCTGCAGGGCATTCTTCATGTAGTCCAGGTAGAAATCGGTCAGCGCGAGTTTTCGGGTGTTTTGGCCTCTACGCAGCTCCAGATGTGCGTCAAGTGCCATCAAAATAGGAGCGCTATCGCCAATCGGCGAGCCATTGGCGACGTTGCCGCCCATGGTGCCGCTGTGGCGTATGGGCCGTGAGGCAAAGCGCAGCCAGACATCGGTGAGGGCCGGCGCGCGGGCGGCGAGCGCGGCCCAGGCCTGCTCCAGCGAGGTGCCAGCGCCGATCCAGAGGGCGCCGTCGCGCTCCTCGATGGTGCGCAACTCGGGCACGCCGCCGAGGTAGATCACGTCGCCCAGGTCGCGAAACTGTTTGTTCACCCACAGGCCGATGTCGGTGCTGCCCGCCAGCAGCCGCGCCTGGGGCAGGGCCTGGCGCAGCTGCGCCAGCTCGGCCAGGTTGCGCGGGGCGTGGAAGGTGGCTGCGCCGTCGCCACCTGCGCAGTAGGTCAGCGGCGGCTGGGCCTGCAGTGTGCGCAAGGCCTGCGCGACGGCGGCGCGGTCCAGCCGCGCCGCAGGCAGGTCGAACATGCGCTCGCCCGCATCGAGGATGGGGCGGTAGCCGGTGCAGCGGCACAGATTGCCCGAAAGATCGTCGGCCAGCTGCTGGCGTGTGGGCCGCGTGCCGGCCTGACAGTGCTGCTCATAGGTGTTCCACAGCGACATGGCGAAACCCGGCGTGCAGAAGCCGCACTGCGAGCCATGGCACTCGACCAGGGCCTGCTGCACCGGGTGCAGGGGCGCGGTGGCGCTGGCCAGTGGTGCCAGGTCTTCGACGGTGAACAGCGCCTTGCCATCGAGCGTGGGCAGGAACTGTATGCAGGCGTTGCTGCTGGCAAGCTGCAGTTCGCCAGCGGTATCGAGTTCGCCCAGCACCACGGTGCAGGCGCCGCAGTCGCCCTCGTTGCAGCCTTCCTTGGTGCCGGCGCAGCGCGCGTCCTCACGCAGCCAGTCCAGCACCGAGCGCGTGGCGCTCGGCCCCTGGACGCTGACGATGGCGCCCCGGTGGTAGAAGCGTATGGGGCGGGCGGCGCCGGCGGGTGCGGCAGGACTGGGGGTGGTGGTTGTCATGGGGGCCATCCAAACAGGCAATGGGACGCGCGGTGCCGGTGCGCCGCCGTCGTTGTCTGCATGTTGCACGCAGGAACCATGCCGGCGCATTCCGGCACCTCAATATTCGATATGCAATGAGTCTTATAACCCCTGGGTTAACCCGGGTGTGCCCACGGCGCACGCCATCGGCCCGCACCACCAGAGGGTGACAAGAGCGGGCGAGAGGGACACGCCGCAGTGCGGCGCCATTGCTATGCGCGGCCTGGCAGCAGGCAGATCGTCAGCAGCAGGGACGAGTCGCGGACGGCGTGCAGCGCATGGGGCTGGCCCGCGGCCAGGTATACCAGGTCGCCGGCATGCATGGCCTGCGTGCTGCCATCGACGGTGAGGTCGATCGCGCCCTCCAGGCAGTGCAGCGTGATTTCGCCCTGGACCCGGTGTTCGCGCATGGTGTGGCCGCGCGGCAGCACCAGCCGCACCACTTCCAGCTGGGCCGCCTTGAACAGGGCGGTGGAGACGGTTTCGGTCAGCCGCTCGCCCAGTGGTTCCAGGCGGGTGACCTGTCCCGAGTTGGCATGAGGCAGGGCCATGGCGAGTCCTCCAGTGGATGTCCTACACCGACCGGCTGCGTGCCAGCGGCGGGTTCTTGGCGAAATAGCGGACGATGCCGCGCATGAGTGCATCGGCCAGCTGCTCCTGGTAGGCGGCGGTACGCAGCCTGGCCTCCTCCTCGGGGTTGCTGATGAAGGCCGTCTCGACCAGCACGCTGGGAATGTCCGGGGCCTTGAGCACGGCAAAGCCCGCCTGCTCGACGCGCGGCTTGTGCAGCCGGGCCATGCCGCCGATCTCGCCGAGCAGCACGCTGCCGAGCTTGAGGCTGTCGTTGATCTGCGCCGTGGTGCTCATGTCCAGCAGGGCGCGCTGCACATGGCGGTCCTGGTTGCCGACGTTCACGCCGCCGATCAGGTCGGCCTCGTTCTCCTTGTTGGCCAGCCAGCGCGCGGCGGAGCTGGAGGCCCCGCCCTGGCTCAGCGCGAACACGCTGGCGCCGCGTGCGTCCGGGGTGGTGAAGGCGTCGGCATGGATGGACACGAACAGGTCGGCCTGCACGCGCCGGGCCTTCTCCACACGCGTGCCCAGCGGCACGAAGTAGTCGCCGTCGCGCGTGAGAAAGGCACGCATGGGGTTGCCGCCGACCTGCGTGGCGTTGATGCGCTCACGCAACTGGTGCGCCACCTTGAGCACCACGTCCTTCTCGCGCGTGCCGCCGGGGCCTATGGCGCCCGGGTCCTCGCCGCCGTGGCCGGGGTCCAGGGCGATGATGATGAGGCGGTCCGTGGCGCGCGCCGTGGCCGGTGCGCGCGTGCGCGCCACCCCCTGTGCCGGTGCTGGCGCAGAACCGGGAGTCGGCGCGATGGCGACGGCATTGCCGGGCGGCGGCGCTGTGGCAGCGCCTGGCGTGCCCGGCTTGAGGCCGTGCTGTGCAATCAGGTCGCCCAGCGGATCGGTGGCGGGCAGGGCAGGCGCGGCCGCCGTGGTGGTCTTGGCGCCGCCGGGTGACGGGCCGGCCGATGTAGTGGCGGCTTCGTCGCGCAGGCGCTCGGCAATCAGGGCCTCCAGCGGGTCGGGTGCTGCGGCGGGGTAGAGGTCGAACACCAGCCGGTGCTGGTAGGCCGCGACGGGCTGCAGCGTGAACACCTGGGGACGCGCGGCCTGCTTGAGGTCCACCACCAGGCGCACCACGCCCGGCGCGTTCTGGCCCACGCGGATGCCGGCGATGTTGGGGTCGTCCGGCCGCACCTTGGCCACCAGTTCGCGCAGCGAGGGGTCGAGGTCTATGCCCTCGATGTCCACCGCCAGGCGCGGCGGCGTGGGAACAAAGGTTTGTTTGGTGACGAGCTGGCGGTCGGACTCGATGGTGACGCGCGAATACTCGGGCGCGGGCCAGACGCGCACGGCAACGATGCTGGCACCACGCGCGATCTGCTGTGCGCCCAGCAGCAGCACCAGGCTGCCGGCCTGCAGCAGCCGGCGGCGGCTGTGCTGTGGGTGGAGGGGAAGCGTGTCGCTCATGGTGTGCCAAGTCCTTGCAGTATGGCGCCGCCCAGGGGCGTGTGCGCCTGCAGTGTCACAAGCCGGGCCAAATCATCCTCTGCTTCAATGTAAATAGCAATATCCGCTGTCGGCGCATGACGGCCTGCATTGTCAGGCCATTCGGCCAGCTTCAGGCCCGGGCCGGCAAAGATGTCGCGAAAGCCTGCATCCTCCCATTCGCGCGGATCATGGAAGCGGTAGAAGTCGAAATGCCAGATGGCCAGGCCCCGCGCCTGGTGCGGCTCGACCACGGCGTAGGTTGGGCTCTTGATGCGCCCGGCCACGCCCAGTGCGCGCAGCAGGTGGCGCACCAGCGTGGTCTTGCCGGCGCCAAGGTCGCCACGCAGGGCGACGAAGGCGTTGGCCAGGCCGGGTTGTGCCGCCAGGCGCGCGGCGAAGCGCGCCGTGTCGTCCTCGTCCAGCCAGCGCAGCGACATTTCTACAATCGGGGGGTGATGGTCAGCAGCAGTCAACTCGTTCCTCAAATCCAGGGCTGGGCGCGTGAGCTGGGATTCTCCCAAATCGGCGTTGCTGGCGTGGATCTGTCCAGCGCCGAACCTGGATTGATGCAATGGCTGGCCGAAGGTTTCCATGGCGAGATGCAATACATGCAGGCCCATGGCCTCAAGCGCGCGCGCCCGGCCGAGCTCGTGCCCGGCACGGTGAGCGTGATCACCGCGCGCATGGACTACCTGCCGCGGGACACGCCGGCCGGCTGGCAGACGGTGGAGTTCGAGCGCCTTGCGCGCCCGCAGGAGGCCATCGTCTCCGTCTACGCCCGCGGGCGCGACTACCACAAGGTGCTGCGCGCGCGCCTGCAGAAGCTGAGCGACCGCATCGCCGAGGCCGTGGGGCCGTTTGGCCACCGCGTGTTCACCGACTCGGCGCCCGTATTGGAGGCGGAGCTCGCGCGCCGCAGCGGCCAGGGCTGGCGCGGCAAGCACAGCCTGGTGCTGTCGCGCGAGGCCGGCTCGATGTTCTTCCTCGGCGAGATCTACCTGGACATGCCGCTCGAGCCCACCGCGCCCGTCACGGCGCACTGCGGCAGCTGCCAGGCCTGCATGGACGTGTGCCCCACGCAGGCCATCGTGGCGCCGCATCGCGTGGACGCGCGCCGCTGCATCTCCTACCTGACCATAGAGCACGCCGGCCCCATCCCGCTGGAGCTGCGCCCGCTCATGGGCAACCGCATCTACGGCTGCGACGACTGCCAGCTGATCTGCCCCTGGAACAAGTTCGCCCAGGCCAGCAGCCTGCCCGACTTCGACGCGCGTTCACCCCTGGTGGGTCAGACGCTGGTGCAGCTGTTCGCCTGGGACGAGGCCACCTTCCTGCGCATGACCGAGGGCGGGCCCATACGCCGCATAGGTCACGAGCGCTGGCTGCGCAACATCGCGGTGGCCCTGGGCAATGCGCTGCGCCGCGCGACCGAAGCCGAGCAGGCCAGGCAGCTGCGCGCCGCGTTGCAGACCCGCGCCGAGCATGAAAGCGCCCTGGTGCGCGAGCATGTGGCCTGGGCGCTGGCCCAAGGGAATATGAATGAAAACGGCCTTTAGCGCTTGTGTATAAAGCGTCGGACGCTATAAAACGAATAGCATCAACGCAACATGCCGAGCGCAAATGTCAGGCTGACCACGCCGAGCACGGTGGACAGCGTGACCAGCCCCGCCACATAGGCGCCGTTGTAGCCCATGCGTGCGGCCAGCACGTAGCAGCTGGAAGCGGTGGAGACGGCGCAGAAAGCCATCAGCACCGTGGTCTGCGTGGCATCGAGGCGCAGCAGATGCGCAAACCCCCAGGCGATGAGCGGCTGCGCCAGGTGGCGTATGGCCAGCACCGACGCCGACAGCAGCTTGGAGCGCGTGAGCAGGCCGAACTGCATGCCCGCGCCGGCCGCCATCAGCCCCAGTGCCAGCGAGGCGGCGCCTATGCGGCTCACCGAGGGCTCCAGCCAGGGGGGGATGCGCAGGCCCAGCAGGTTGGTCGCCAGGCCCGTGGCCGTGGCGATGATCAGCGGATTGCGCAGCAGCTCGCGCACGAAACCACGCTGCCCGCCGCGCGCCATGGGCCACACGGCCGCCACGTTGAGCAGCGGCACGCACACGCCTATGAGCACGGCCACCATCAGCAGGCCCTGGGCGCCCGCCAGACGTTCGGCCAGGGCCAGCACGATGAAGGAGTTGAAGCGGAATGCCACCTGGGCCGCGGCCGCATGATCGCGCCGGTCTATATGCCGGCCCAGCCAGGGCAGGTGCGGCAGGCTGTAGGCCAGGGCCACGCCGCACAGGCCGGTGCCCACGCCGGCGGCGATCAGGCCGGCCGCCTCGCCCACGTTGATGGGACTCTTGACGATGGACTGGAACAGCAGCACCGGAAAGAGCAGGTAGTACACCAGGCTCTCCACCGGCTGCCAGACGCTGCGGTTCAGGGGCGTGTAGCGGCAGATCAGGTAGCCGCAAAGGATCAGGGAAAAGTCGGGAAAAAGCAGCTGCGCGTAGTTCACGGCGCGCAGCATAACGCGGCACCAGGCAGGCCATGAGGGTGCGACTGCGATGAGTGGAACGTCCTTTGGCGTGACGAACCCTTGCACAATCGGGCAACAACCATTTTTTTGAGCATGCTGCCCGAAAGCCAGAACGCCATCGACCTGTTTTTGGACGCCCTGTGGCTCGAAGATGGCCTGTCGCGAAACACGCTGGCGGCCTACCGGCGTGACCTCACGCTGTACGCGCAATGGCTGGGCAAACAGGCTCCGTCGCTGGCCCTGGACGCAACGGCCGAGCACCATCTGCAGGGCTACTTCGCCGCGCGCCATGCCGAGACGCGCGCCACCACGGCCAACCGGCGCCTCACCGTGCTGCGCCGCTACTTCCACTGGGCACTGCGCGAGCGGCGCGTCACCCAAGACCCGACGGTGCGCCTGCTGGCCGCACGCCAGCCGCTGCGTGTGCCGGGCACGCTGACGCAGGCCCAGGTCGAGGCGCTGCTGCACGCCCCGGACACGGCCACGCCGCTGGGCCTGCGCGACCGCGCCATGCTGGAGCTGATGTACGCCAGCGGCCTGCGCGTGAGCGAGCTGGTCACGCTCAAGACGTTCCAGCTGGGCCTGTCCGACGGCGTTCTGCGCGTGATGGGCAAGGGCGGCAAGGAGCGGCTCGTGCCGTTTGGCGAGGAGGCGCGGCGCTGGCTGGAGCGCTACCTGGCCGAGGGCCGTGGCGTCATCCTGGCGGGACAGCAGACCGACGACCTGTTCGTCACCCAGCGCGGAGCCGCCATGTCGCGCGTCATGTTCTGGATCATCGTCAAGAGATGCGCACAACTCGCCGGCATCACCGCGCCGCTGTCGCCGCACACGCTGCGCCATGCGTTTGCCACGCATCTGCTCAACCATGGGGCCGATCTGCGCGTGGTGCAGCTTCTGCTGGGCCATGCCGACATTTCCACCACCACCATCTATACCCATGTGGCGCGCGAGCGCCTGAAGCTGCTGCATGCACAGCATCACCCGCGCGGGTAGCATCGCCGCTTTGCCCGAGGGATGCTTCTTCCATGCCTGAATTTTCCAGACGCCTGGCGCTGGTCTATGCCGCCGCCTGCGCCGCGGCCCCTTTGTCCGCGTCTGCCCAGCCCGATTGGCCGGCCCGACCCATACGCATCATCGTCGCCTACCCCGCCGGCGGCGTCAGCGACGTGGTGGCGCGTGCACTGGGCGAGAAGCTGGCGCAGCGCCTGGGAACGCCCGTGGTGGTGGACAACAAGGCCGGCGCCGGCGGCACCATAGGCATGGATGCGGTGGCCAAGGCTGCGCCCGATGGCTACACGCTGGGCTTCTCTGCCATCAGTCCGCTGGTGCTCAATCCGCACCTGGGCAAGCCGCCGTTCGATCCCGAGCATGACATCGCGCCGGTGGCCAGCGTGATGTATTCGCCCGTGCTGCTGCTGGGCACGCCAGCCCTGAAGGCGCGGGACTTTCCCGGCCTGATCGCCGATGCCAAGGCGCATCCCGGCCAGGTACGCTGGGCCACCTCGGGTCTGGCGTCGCTTGGTCACCTCATGCTGGAGCACATCATTCAGGGCACGGGCGTGCAGATCACGCATGTGCCCTATAAGGGCGGCGGCCAGCAGCTCAATGATGCGCTCTCCGGTCAGTTTGAGGTGCTGTCCACCAACGCCGGGCCGGCCGTGATGCAGCATATCAAGGCCGGCAAGCTGCACCCGCTGGCCGTGGGCGCGCCCAGGCGCCTGCAGGCGCTGCCCAATGTGCCCACGCTTCAGGAGCTGAAACTGCCTGCGGCCAACCTCGACTCGGTGTTCGGCATCTTTGCTCCGGCCGCCATGCCCGCGCCCATCCTGGAGCGCCTGAATGCCGAGATCAACGCCGCCCTGGCGCAACCCGACCTCAGGGCGCGCATGGAGGCCTCGGACAATGTGCCTACGGGCGGCACGGCGGCGCAGTTCAGGCGGCAGATCGCCGCCGAATCGGAGAGCAACGCACGCATCATCCGCGCGGCGAACATACGGCTCAACTGAAGCCGGCGTTGGGCGTGAACCCGCGCGACACGCTCAACGCAAAACGCGCGACCGAATGGGGGGAGGTGCGCCCCTATGCCTCGGCGCCCACGCTTTCGGCCCAGGCCAGGGCCTGCAGGTGGGCCATGTTCACCTGGCGGTTGGACAGGTGCAGCGCCTCGGCCGTGCGGGCAAAGGCCTCGTCGTCACCACTCTCGCAGGCGCGGGCGAGCTCCAGGAAGGGCGCGAACACGCCCTGGTTGCGCAGCAGCGCGTCCAGCACGGGCTCGGGCAGGGCTACGCTGGCCAGCGCGCGATCCAGGGGCATGCCCAGCATGACGTCCAGCAGCGAGAACACGCCCACCACGAAGGCGTTGTCGCACTCCTCGGGTGGCAGCAGCTCGGCGGCCAGCAGCTCCGTGAGGCGGCCGCGCACCACGGCGGTCTGGCCCACGGCCGGTGGTGCGCCGTCCTTGCGCGAGGTCGTCAGCAGCAGTGCCGCCCAGCGGAACAGTTTCTTGAGCCCGAGGATCATCACCGCATGGCGAAACGACGTGACCTCGCACGACAGGCCAAAACCCGAGGAATTGATGAAGCGCAGCAGGTTGAAGGACAGCGTGGGGTCCTTCTTGAGCAGGTCTTCAATCTCGTCCGTGCTGGCCTGCTGGCGCACCAGGTTGATGAGCTGGATGATGGTGGCCTGCGACGGGCGTATGGTCTGGGCCTTGACCAGTGTTGGACGGGCGAACCAGTAGCCCTGAAACAGCTTGACGCCCAGGGCCGCCATGCGCTCGTATTGCTCGGCCGTCTCCACCTTCTCGGCGACCAGGGTGGCCTTGGTGTTGGCGCGGGCAAACTTCACCAGGGGCTCGGCGAGTTCGGGCTTGAAGGCCTGCATGTCCAGCTTGATGAACGCGGCCAGCGGCAGCCAGCCGGCATAGCTGCGGCGCAGCACATCCTGGCTGAAGGCGATGCGAAAGCCGCGCGCGTGCAGCGACTGCAGCGTGGGCAGCACCTGCGCGATCTGCTCGGGCGTGGCGTTGGCCGCCAGCGTGGGCACCTCCAGCACCACCTTTTCGGGGTGGATCAGCTCCAGATGGCCGCCGGCCAGGCTTTCATGCGTGCAATTGACGAAGACGGTCTTCTGCCCCACCAGGGCCTCGGAGCCGGCATAGGACAGGGCGTTGAACAGCAGTGCCGCATCGCTGGCCGCGGTGTGGGAGTTGGCGGCCGTGTTGCGGTCGAACAGTTCGTAGCCGTAGACGGCGCGCTGCTCGTCCAGGATGGCCTGGCGTGCAATGACGACGAGATTTTCTGCGTCTTCGGCCCCTGGTTGTGGCGCTGTGGCGGGGGGGGGGAAATCTGCGGTGCTGGACATGGGTGGAATGCGTGATGTTCTGCAATAAATCAGGCCTGTGCCATCTGGTCGGCCCAGGCCAGGGCCTGCAGGTGGGCCCAGTTGATCTGCTGGTTGGTCAGTTGCAGCGATTGTGCCGCCTGGTCGAAGCCGCTGTCGTCGCTGCTCTCGCAGGCCTCGACCAGCGTGAGCAGCCGGCCGTACAGGTTGTCGCGCTGCAGCAACGCAGCGGCCAGTTCGTCGGGCAGCTGAAGGAGGCCGAGGGCCGAGTCAAGCGGCATGCCCAGCATTTGGTCGAGCAGAGAAAAGAGGCCGACCACGAAGGCCTGGTCTGCCTGCTCGGGCGACATGAATTCGCGGGCCAGAAGCTCCATGAGCCGGCCGCGCACCACGGCGGTCTGACCCACGGCGGGAGGTGAGCCGGCGCTGCGCGCGGCCGTGAGCAGCAGCGCCGCCCAGCGAAACAGCTTCTTGAGGCCCAGCAGCAGCACTGCCTGGCGCACCGAGGTGATCTCGCGCGCCAGGCCCAGGCCCGCGGAGTTGATCAGCCGCATGAGGTTGAACGCCAGGCCCGCGTCCTTTTTGAGCACTTCCTCAATCTCGGCGGTGGTGGCCTGGCTGCGCAACAGGTTGAGCAGCTGCACGATGCTGGCCTGCGTGGGGCTGAGCAGCCGGGCCTCGATCAGCGTGGGGCGTGAGAACCAGTAGCCCTGGAACAGCGTGATGCCGAGCGACGACGCCATGTCGTACTGCTGAGCGGTTTCCACCTTCTCTGCAATCAGCCGCGCCGCCGAATGGCGAGCGGCGTAGCCGACGAGCACGGCCAGCTGGTCGGGCGCGAGCAGGGCCATGTCCAGCTTGATGTAGTCCGCCATCGGCAGCCATGGCGCGTAGGCCGACTCCAGCACCTGGTGGTTGAAGGCCAGGCGAAAGCCGCGCGCACGCAGCTCGGCCAGAATGGGCAGGCGTGCCTGTACCTCCTGGGCTGCCACATGGCCCAGCGAGGGGATCTCTAGCACCACCTTGTCGGGGCTGACGAGTTCCAGATGGCCGCCGGCCAGGCTCTCGTGGGTGCAGTTGACGAAGATCAGCATCTTGCCCACCACCTCATCGGAGCCGGCGTGCGAAAGCGCCGTGAAGACCAACAGCACATCGCTGGCGGCCGTGTGCTCGGCGCGGCTTCGCGAGCGATTGAACAGCTCATAGCCCATGACCACCTGCTGGCCGTCCATGATGGCCTGGCGCGCGATCATGGCGCCGCCGCCCGGCGCGGGAGTGGCCGGGCCTGGAGCATGGGGGGCGGTGGGAGTGATCGGCATGGTGTGGGTGGGGCGATGCTGGGCAGAGGGCTCGGCGGCGCTGTTCATTGTAGGCAAGATGCCATCGGTGCCCGCGCTCACTTCAGCCTTGCTCCAGCCACAGCAGCTCGGCCTCGCTGAACCCCGCGGCGCGGCGTGCCGCGGCATTCAGCGGCGGCTTGGGACGCGGTGCCTCGTAGCGTTCGACGAGCAGGGCGAAGTGCGCCACCGGGTCGAGTCCTGCGCGCGCGCACAGCCAGCCGTACCAGTGGTTGCCTATGGCCACATGGCCCACCTCCTCGGCGAGGATGATGTCCAGGATGGCCACCGCGGCGAGCGCGTCGGGCTGGCCCACCTGGCGCAGCTTGCGCTGGATCAGCGGCGTGGCGTCCAGGCCGCGCGCCTCCAGCGTGCGCGGCACCAGGGCCATGCGTGCCACGATGTCGTGCGCCGTCTTCTCGCACATGCTCCACAGGCCCTGGTGCGCCGGGAAGTCGCCATAGTCGTGGCCCAGGTGCTGGCGCATGTGATCGCGCAGCAGGCGGAAATGCTTGGCCTCCTCGGCGGCCACGCGCAGCCAGTCCAGGTAGAACGGCTCGGGCATGCCGGCAAAGCGCCAGATGGCGTCAAGCGCGAGGTTGATGGCGTTGAACTCGATGTGCGCGATGGCGTGGATCAGTACCGCCCGCCCCTCGGGCGTGGCGGGCGAGCGCCGGGCCACGGCCGTGTGGTGCAGCAGTTCGGGCCGCGCCGGACGCCCGGGCAGCACCGCCTCATCGGCGGGCATGAGCAATGCTGCAGATGCTATTGAAAACGAAGCTGCTTGCGCTTGCATATCAAGCGCTGCGGCCGATTTTTCCTCTGGGTCTGAGAGGCGCAAGACCTCCAGCGCACGTTGACGAAGCTCCATACCTACAATTGTAGGTTTTGAACAACGGAGGCAACGGGCGATGGCGATCTATGAACTCGATGGCGTCGCGCCAGACGTGGCGGGAACGGCCTGGGTGGCCGACAGTGCCCAGGTCATGGGCAAGGTGGTGCTGCGTGAGGACGCCAGCGTGTGGTTTGGCACCGTGGTGCGCGGCGACACCGAGTGCATCACCATTGGCGCCGGAACCAACGTGCAGGACGCCAGCGTGCTCCACGCCGACTTCGGCCAGCCGCTGGTGATCGGCGAGCGGGTGACCGTGGGCCACAAGGTCATGCTGCATGGCTGCACCATTGGCGACGAGTCCCTGATCGGCATAGGGGCCGTGGTGCTCAACGGCGCGAAGATCGGCAGGAACTGCCTGGTGGGTGCCGGATCTCTCGTCACCGAGGGCAAGGAGTTTCCCGACGGCTCGATGATTCTGGGCAGCCCGGCGCGCGTCGTGCGCCAGCTCACGCCCGAGCAGATCGAGGGGCTGCGCCAGAGTGCGCACAACTACATGGCGAACGCGCGCCGCTTCAAGGCGGGCCTGCGCAAACTGGATTGATACAAACGGATGTCTGAACTGCACAAGTTTTTGTTTGAGGGCCTGCCGGTGCGCGGCATGATCGTGCGCCTGACCGATGCATGGACGGAGCTGCTCGCGCGCCGTGCCGGAAACACCGGGACCGGTGCCTATCCCGCGCCCGTGGGCGAGCTGCTCGGCGAGATGACGGCTGCCGCCGTGCTGATGCAGGCCAACATCAAGTTCAACGGCGCGCTGGTGCTGCAGGTGTTCGGTGACGGGCCGGTCAAGCTGGCCGTGGCCGAGGTTCGCTCCGACCTGAGCCTGCGCGCCACGGCGTCGGTCACGGGCGCTTTGGCGCCCGATGCCGGCCTGGCCGACATGGTGAACGCGGGCGGCGGCGGGCGCTGCGCCATCACGCTCGACCCCGAGGACCGCCTGCCGGGCCAGCAGCCCTACCAGGGGGTGGTGCCGCTGCATGGCGACCACAGGGAAAAGCTCGGCAGGCTCAGCGATGTGCTGCAGCACTACATGCTGCAGTCCGAGCAGCTGGACACCACGCTGGTGCTGGCGGCCAACGACCAGGTGGCCGCGGGCCTGCTGATCCAGCGAATGCCCGTCAGCGGAGAGGGCAACCTGGCGGCCGCTGCGGGGCAGGCCGACGAAGACCTGATCGGGCGAAGCGAGGACTACAACCGCATCGCCACGCTGGCCGCGAGCCTGACGCGCGAGGAACTGCTGACGCTGGACGTGGACACCATTTTGCGCCGCCTGTTCTGGGAGGAGAAGCTGCTGCGCTTCGTGCCCCAGCAGGGGGAGAGCGGCCCGCGCTTTGCCTGCTCGTGCAGCCGTACGCGCGTGGGCAACATGCTGCGCGGCCTGGGCTCGCAAGAGGTGCAAAGCATCCTCGACGAGCGCGGCAGCATCGAGGTGGGCTGTGAATACTGCGGCCAGCAATACCATTTCGACGCCGTGGACGCGGCCCAGCTGTTTACCGCGCCGGGCCAGCAGCCGCCGGTGTCGGCCAGCGTGCAATAGCGCGCCGCCCTGGCATTTGCCGGACGGGTCGTCCGGCGCAGCGACAATAGCGCCTTTCGAGCCAGTTCAAGGAATCGCTTCATGAAAAAGAAAATCGTCGCCCTGGTCCTTGCGGGCCTGGCGGGCGTGGCCTGCGCGGCCGACCTGCGGGTGGGGCTGAACCCCGCCTACGAGCCCTTCGAATCCAAGACCGCGTCCGGCGAAATCGTCGGCTTCGACGTGGACATCGCCAATGCGCTGTGCGCGCAGATCAAGCGCAAATGCGTGTTCGTCGAGTCCGAGTGGGACAGCATCATCCCCGGCCTGCAGGCCAAGAAGTTCGACGTGGTCATCAGCTCCATGTCGATCACGCCCGAGCGCGCGCGCGTGGTGGACTTCACCAAGCGCTACTACAAGACCCCCAGCGCCATCGTCGTCAAGAAGAGCGTCAAGTACGACGGCCCGGCCTCGCTCAAGGGCATGAAGATCGGCGTGCTCAAGAGCAGCACGCAGGAGAAATGGGCCATGGGCGAGCTCAAGCCCGCGGGCGTCATCGTCGTGCCCTACCAGTCGCAGAACCAGGTCTACCTGGACATACAGGCCGGACGCCTGGACGGCACGGTGGCCGACAAGGTGGAGGTCAACGGCGGCTTCCTGCGCAAGCCCGAGGGCAAGGACTTTGGCTACGTCGGCCCCGATCAGTACGACGTGAAGTACTACGGCGAGGGCATTGGCATTGCGTTGCGCAAGGGCCAGGGCGATCTGAAGAAGCAGCTCAACGAGGCAATAGACACCATCCGCGCCAACGGCACCTACGACAAGATCGCCAAGAAGTACTTCGACTTCGATCCCTATGGCAAGTGATGTGAGATTCGGCGTCGAGCGTTGAACGCGGGGCGGTTTCCACACCCCGCGCCAACGCCGAACGCCCAACCGCTTTCAGATGAACGACTACTACCTGGCCATCCTGCACGGCTCGCTGCTCACGGCGGGTGTGTCGCTGGCCTCGCTGGCCGTTGCCACGTTGCTGGGGCTGCTTGGGGCGGCGGCCAAGCTCTCGGGCAGCAGGCCGCTCATCTGGCTGGCGCAGCTCTACACCACGGTGGTGCGCGGCATTCCAGAGCTCTTGATGATGCTGCTGGTGTTCTACGGCGGCGCCATAGGCCTCAACAGCCTGGTGGAGCTGTGGGGCAACCAGGAAGGTGTCGATCTTGACCCCTTTGTCGCCGGCGTGCTGACCATAGGCTTCATCTACGGCGCCTACATGACCGAGACCTTCCGTGGCGCCATCCTGGCCATTCCTCGTGGCCAGATGGAGGCCGCCTGGGCCTTTGGCATGGGGCGCTTTCAAACGTTCATGCGCATCACCCTGCCACAGATGGTGCGCTACGCGCTGCCGAGCTTCACCAACAACTGGCTGGTGCTCATCAAGGCCACGGCGCTGGTCAGCCTGATTGGCCTGCACGACATGACCTACCTGGCCAAGCAGTCCAGCGCCGCCACGCGCGAACCCTTTGCCTTCTTTCTGTTCACGGCCGCCATTTACCTGGCCTATACCTCGCTGTCGCTGTGGGCGCTCAAGCGCGTGAGCTCGCGCTACAGCCTGGGCAGCGACAGGGTGCAGCTGCAATGAACTGGAGCGTGCTTTTCGAGCCCGAGACCCTGGCGCTGTACGGTGCGGGCCTGCTCGTCACCCTGCAGCTCACGCTCTACAGCCTGGCGCTGGGCGCCGTGCTGGCGCTGGCCTGCGCGCTGGCGCTGGTCGGCAGCCGGCCCTGGCTGCGCTGGCCGGCCCAGGCCTTCACCTACTTCATGCGCGGCACGCCGCTGCTGATACAGGTCTATTTGATCTACTACGGCGTGGCACAGCTCGAATGGGTGCAGGCGCGCTGGGACCATGTGTGGCCCTGGACGAATTTCAAGGAGCCCTTCTTCTGCGCCCTGCTGTCGTTCAGCCTGAACACCGCTGCCTATACGGCAGAAACCCTGGCGGGCAGCATCCGCGAGACATCCAAGGGCGAGGTCGAGGCCGCGCGCGCCATGGGCATGGGCCCGTGGCTGCTGATGCGCCGCATCGTGCTGCCTGGCGCCATACGCCGCATGCTGCCGGCCTATGGCAACGAGGTGGTGATGATGCTGCACAGCTCCAGCCTGGCGAGCACCGTGCCGGCGCTGGTGGACCTCACGGGCGCGGCCAGCCGTGTCTATGCCGACTTCTACCTGCCGTTCGAGGCCTACCTGTTTGCCGCAGCCATCTACCTGGGCATCACCCTGTGCCTGCTGAGTGTCTCCAGGCTGGCGGAGCGCCGCTTCCTGGGCTACCTGGCGCCGCGCAAAAACTGACTTCCCCACACATGAACAGCCCCATCAAACTCCAGGCGGAGGACATCCACAAGCGCTACGGCGCCAACGAGGTGCTCAAGGGCGTGTCGCTCACCGCACGCGCGGGCGATGTGATCAGCATCATCGGCAGCTCGGGCTCGGGCAAGAGCACGCTCTTGCGCTGCATCAACCTGCTGGAGCGCCCGCAGCAGGGCCGCATCCTGGTGGCGGGCGAGGAGCTGCATCTGCGCCCTGGGCGCGACGGCGCGCTGGAGGCGGCGGACCAGAAGCAGCTGCAGCGCCTGCGCACGCGCCTGGCCATGGTGTTCCAGCATTTCAACCTCTGGGCGCACATGACGGTGCTGGCCAACATCACCGAGGTGCCGGTGCATGTGCTGGGGCTGTCGCGCGACGAGGCCGTGGCGCGCGCGCGCAAATACCTGCGCCTGGTGGGCCTGGAGGGGCGCGAGGACGCCTACCCCAACCACATGAGCGGCGGCCAGCAGCAGCGCGTGGCCATCGCCCGCGCGCTGGCCGTGGAGCCCGAGGTCATGCTGTTCGACGAACCCACGAGCGCGCTCGACCCCGAACTCGTGGGCGAGGTGCTGCGCGTGATGCAGGTGCTGGCCCAGGAGGGGCGCACCATGCTCGTCGTCACGCACGAGATGGCCTTTGCGCGCGAGGTCTCCAATCAGGTCATCTTCCTGCACCAAGGCCTGATCGAGGAGCAGGGCGACCCACGCGAGGTCATGGCCAAGCCCCAAAGTGAGCGCCTGGCACGCTTCCTGTCGGGAAATCTGAAATAGAGATTGCTCATAAAAAAAGAGCTGCTGACGCTTGATGGATAAGCGTCAGCAGCTATTTTGTATGTCAAACCAGCCAGTTTTTGCGCTGCAGGATGCGCGAACCAGGGAACTGGCGTGCACCAGAACAGCAGACACCGCGCAAGGGCCGCCCCGCCGCGCTGGTGCCGTCCCCCTTCCCGTTGCGCGCAGCGCGTAGAGAGAAGGGGACAGGCGCGAAGCGCCTCAGGGGGGTGTGTCCTTTCGGCTTGCGCACCACCTGCACGTAGATCTCGCCCTGCTTGACCATGCCCAGCTCGCTGCGGGCCTTTTCCTCGACCATTTCCAGGCCGCCCTTGAGATCGCTGACCTCGGCGGCCAGACGTTCGTTGACCAGGCGGGCCTGGGCGTTGGCCGCCTGCTGCTTGGCGATCTGCTGGCGCAGCTCCTGCACCCTGCCGACGCTGCCGCGCCCAGACCACAGCTGAACGTGAATGCCCACGAGCAGCAGCAGCAACACGAGGGGGACGATGCGTGTCGTCATGGCGGCGTGGCGTTGGATTCGGCTTTAGCGCAGGTTGTAGAACGCGGAGCGGCCCGGGTATTCGGCCACGTCGCCCAGATCCTCTTCAATGCGCAGCAGCTGGTTGTACTTGGCGATGCGGTCCGAGCGCGAGAGCGAGCCGGTCTTGATCTGCCCGGCGTTCAGGCCCACGGCGATGTCGGCAATCGTGCTGTCCTCGGTCTCGCCCGAGCGGTGGCTGATCACGGCGGTGTAGCCGGCGCGCTTGGCCATCTCGATGGCGGCGAAGGTCTCGCTCAAGGTGCCGATCTGGTTGATCTTGATGAGGATGGAGTTGGCAATGCCCTTGTCGATGCCTTCCTTGAGGATCTTGGTGTTGGTCACGAACAGGTCGTCGCCCACCAGCTGCACCTTGTTGGCCAGGCGCTCGGTCAGGATCTTCCAGCCGTCCCAGTCGCCCTCGGCCATGCCGTCCTCGATGCTGATGATGGGGTACTTGTCCACCCAGGCGGCGAGCATGTCGGTCCACTGCTGGGCTGTGAGTGCAATGCCGCCTTCGCCTTCGAGCACGTACTTGCCATCCTTGAAGAACTCGCTGGCGGCGCAATCGAGGCCCAGCACGATCTGCTCGCCCGCCGTGTAGCCGGCCTTGTCGATGGCTTCGAGGATGAGCTGGATCGCGGCCTCGTGGTTTTCCACGCTGGGCGCAAAGCCGCCCTCGTCACCCACGGCCGTGCTCATGCCGCGGTCGTTGATGATCTTCTTGAGCGCATGAAACACCTCGGCGCCCCAGCGCAGGGCCTCGCGGAAGCTCGGTGCGCCCACGGGGATGATCA
Source organism: Pseudomonadota bacterium (assembly GCA_018242005.1). Classification (GTDB taxonomy): domain Bacteria; phylum Pseudomonadota; class Gammaproteobacteria; order Burkholderiales; family Burkholderiaceae_C; genus Alicycliphilus. The sequence goes on from JAFECU010000206.1 coordinate 43,093, forward strand.
TGAATTCCTGCAGATCCAGCGTGTTGTTGGCGTGCGCGCCGCCGTTGATGACGTTCATCATCGGCACGGGCAGCTGGCAGCCATTCATGCCGCCGAAGTAGCGGTACAAAGGCAGGCCGGCCTCTTCGGCGGCGGCGCGGGCCACGGCCATGGAGACGGCCAGCATGGCGTTGGCGCCCAGGCGGCTCTTGTTGTCCGTGCCGTCCAGGTCGATCAGGGTCTTGTCCAGGAAGGCCTGCTCGGAGGCGTCCAGGCCCAACACGGCCTCGCTGATCTCGGTGTTGATGTGCTCCACGGCCTTCAGGACGCCCTTGCCCAGGTAGCGGCCCTTGTCGCCGTCGCGCAGCTCGATGGCTTCGCGGCTGCCGGTGGACGCGCCCGAGGGCACGGCGGCGCGGCCCATCACGCCCGACTCGAGCAGCACGTCGCATTCGACGGTGGGGTTGCCGCGGCTGTCCAGAATCTCGCGGCCTACGATGTCAACGATGGCACTCATGGTCTTCCTTTGATGCAGGTTTCAGGTAACTTGTATTCAAATCGAACGCTAACCCTTGTGTGGCAAGCGTTGGCAGCTATCAAAATACCGGTTTCTAGGCCTCAAAACGGTCTTCGAGAAAGCCGTTCTTCTTGGTGATGCCGTCCAGCTCCACCAGCGTGGCCAGCAGCGCCCGCATGTGTTTGAGCGGCACGGCGTTCGGCCCGTCGGACCAGGCCTCGGCCGGCTTGGGGTGCACTTCCATGAACAGCCCCGCCACGCCCACGGCCACGCCCGCACGCGCGAGCACCGGCACCATGTCGCGCGCGCCGCCGCTCACCGCGCCCAGGCCGCCGGGCTTTTGCACCGAATGCGTCACGTCAAAGACGACGGGTGCGCCGGATTTGCGCATCTCGGCCAGGCTGGTCATGTCGGCCACGAGGTTGTTGTAGCCAAAGCTCACGCCGCGCTCGCAGGCGAGGAACCGGTCCTCGGACAGGCCCACCTCGGCGGCGGCCGCGCGCGCCTTGTCGATGACGTTCTTCATGTCCCAGGGCGCGAGGAACTGGCCTTTTTTGATGTTGACCGGCTTGCCCGACTGCGCCACGGCGCGGATGAAGTCGGTCTGGCGGCACAGAAAGGCCGGTGTCTGCAGCACGTCGACCACGCTGGCGACCTCGGCCACCTGGCCGGCCTCGTGCACGTCGGTCAGGATGGGCAGCTGCAGCTGGCGGCGCACCTCGTCGAGGATCTTCAGGCCCGCCTCCATCCCCACGCCGCGCCGGCTGCCGCCCGACGAGCGGTTGGCCTTGTCGAAGCTGCCCTTGTAGATCAGCGGCACGCCCAGGGCGGCGCAGTCTTCCTTGAGCCGGCCGGCCACGTCGAGCGACATCTGCAGGCCCTCGATGGAGCAGGTGCCCGCGATGAGGAAGAAGGGCTGCTGCAGCCCGGCATCAAAACCGCATAGTTGCATGGATCAGGCCTTCTTCTGGTGCGCCAACGCCGCCTTGACGAAGGCGTTGAACAGCGGGTGTCCGTCCCATGGGGTGGACTTGAACTCGGGGTGGAACTGTACGCCGATGAACCAGGGATGCACCTTGGTGGGCAGCTCGACGATTTCGGTCAGGTGCTCGCGCTGCGTGAGCGCCGAGATCACCAGGCCGGCCTCGCGCAGCTGGCCCAGGTACTGCACGTTGGCCTCGTAGCGGTGGCGGTGGCGCTCGGTCACCACGTCGCCGTAGATGCTGTGCGCCAGCGTGCCCTTTTGCACGTCGGAGCTCTGCGCCCCCAGGCGCATGGTGCCGCCCAGGTCGGAGTTCTCGTCGCGCGTCTTGATCGTGCCGTCCTCGTCCTTCCACTCGGTGATGAGCGCGATCACGGGGTGGGGCGTGGCGGGGTCGAACTCGGTGGAATTGGCGTCCTTGAGGCCCGCCACATGGCGTGCGTACTCGATGGTGGCCACCTGCATGCCGAGGCAGATGCCGAGATACGGCAGCTTGTGCTCGCGCGCATAGCGCGCCGTGGAGATCTTGCCCTCGACCCCGCGCGAGCCGAAGCCGCCGGGCACCAGGATGGCGTCGTAGCCGCCGAGCTGCGTGGCGGCGTTGGCGTCGGTGATGGTCTCGGAGTCGATGTGAGTGATGCGCGCGCGCACATGGTTGTGCATGCCCGCGTGCTTGAGTGCCTCGTTGACGGACTTGTAGGCGTCCGACAGCTCGACGTATTTGCCCACCATGGCGATCTTGACCTCGCCCTGCGGGTGCTCGTACTCATGCACCAGCGCGTCCCAGCGCTTCAGGTTGGCCGGTGGCGTGTTCAGGCGCAGCTTGTCGCAGATCAGGCCGTCCAGACCCTGTTCGTGCAGCATGCGCGGCACCTTGTAGATGGTGTCCACGTCCCACATGCTGATCACGCCCCATTCGGGCACGTTGGTGAACAGCGAGATCTTTTCCTGCTCGTCCTGCGGCACGGCATGCTGGGCGCGGCACAGGAGCGCATCGGGCTGGATGCCGATCTCGCGCAGCTTCTGCACCGTGTGTTGCGTGGGCTTGGTCTTGAGTTCACCGGCCGTGGCGATCCAGGGCAGGTAGGTCAGGTGCACAAAGGCCGAGTTGTTGGGCCCGAGCTTGAGCGAGAGCTGGCGCACGGCCTCCAGGAACGGCAGGGACTCGATGTCGCCCACCGTGCCGCCGACCTCGCAGATGGCCACGTCCACCGCGTCGCTCGTGCCTATGCCGGCGCCGCGTTTGATGTATTCCTGGATTTCGTTGGTGACATGCGGGATGACCTGCACGGTCTTGCCCAGGTAGTCGCCGCGGCGCTCCTTTTCGAGCACGCTCTGGTAGATGCGGCCGGTGGTGAAGTTGTTGGACTGCTTCATGCGCGTTTCGATGAAACGCTCGTAGTGGCCCAGGTCCAGGTCGGTTTCGGCGCCGTCGTCGGTCACGAAGACCTCACCATGCTGGAACGGGCTCATGGTGCCCGGGTCCACGTTGATGTACGGGTCGAGCTTGATGAGGGTCACTTTGAGACCCCGCGATTCGAGGATCGCGGCAAGGGAGGCTGAGGCGATTCCCTTGCCCAGGGAAGACACCACACCGCCGGTGACGAAGACGAATTTGGTCATGTCGTAGAGGGCGCGCTTCTCGGAATGCGCCCTGGTGGTGGGAAATTGCGATTATAAAGTCCGCCCCGCGCGCGGTCGGACCGGCCCCGGCCTTGTCCCCGCGCAGCCTCTGCTAAATTGCGCCCCATGAATGAGCTTGCTGGCAAACATATCGTCCTGGGCCTGAGCGGAGGCGTGGCCTGTTACAAGTCCGCCGAACTGACGCGCCTGCTCACCAAGGCCGGCGCCAGCGTGCAGGTGGTGATGACCGAGGCGGCCGAGCAGTTCATCACGCCCGTGACCATGCAGGCGCTGTCGGGCCGCGCCGTCTATGCCTCGCAGTGGGATGCGCGCGAGGCCAACAACATGGCGCACATCAACCTGTCGCGCGAGGCGGACGCCATCCTCATCGCGCCCTGCAGCGCCGACTTCATCGCGCGCCTGGTGCAGGGGCGGGCCGACGAGCTGCTGAGCCTCATGTGCCTGGCGCGGCCCATCGAGCGCGTGCCACTGCTGGTCGCGCCCGCCATGAACCGCGAGATGTGGGCCCACCCGGCCACGCGGCGCAACCTGGCCCAGCTGGCGCAGGATGGCGCCACCGTGCTGGGCGTGGGCAACGGCCCCCAGGCCTGCGGCGAAACCGGTGACGGGCGCATGCTCGAGGCCGAGGAGATCCTGGAGGAGCTCGAGATCTTCTTCGCGCCCAAGCTGCTTACCGGCGAGCAGGTACTGATCACGGCCGGCCCGACCTTCGAGGCGATCGACCCGGTGCGCGGCATCACCAATCTGTCGAGCGGCAAGATGGGCTTTGCCATCGCCCGCGCCGCGCGGGCGGCCGGGGCCGAGGTCACGCTGGTCGCCGGCCCCGTGCACCTGCCCACGCCGCGCGGCGTGCGGCGCATCGACGTGCGCTCTGCGCAGAACATGCTTGAAGTGGTTGATGGGCAAGCGCGAGATGCTACTGTGTTCATAGCAACCGCGGCCGTGGCCGACTGGCGCCCGGCCAGCAGCGCCGAACACAAGATCAAGAAGGACGGCTCGGGCCAGACGCCGCAGCTCGCCTTTGTGGAGAACCCCGACATCCTGGCCACCGTGGCGCAGTCCGAGCGTGCCCGGTCCGGGGCCTTGTACTGCGTGGGCTTTGCCGCCGAGAGCGAGAACCTGCTCGCCCACGCCCAGGCCAAGCGCGCGCGCAAGGGCGTGCCGCTGCTCGTGGGCAACATCGGTCCGGCCACGTTCGGGCAGGACGACAACGCCCTGCTGCTCGTCGATGCCCAGGGCCACCGCGAACTGCCGCGTGCGCCCAAGTCCGAGCTGGGCCGCCAGCTCGTGGCCGAGATCGCGCGGCGCCTGGGCGGGGCGTCCAGGCAGACTTTTGCGTCATGATCATGGGCTTTGCTCAGACCGGCGCTGCATTGCGGGCGCCAATAGCACCATGAAGATTGACGTCAAGATTCTCGACCCGCGCATGGCAGATCAACTGCCGGCCTATGCCACACCCGGCAGCGCGGGCCTCGACCTGCGCGCATGCATTGATGAGCCCCTGCTGCTCGCACCAAACGCCTGGCAGCTCGTGCCCACGGGCATCGCCATTTATCTGAAGGATCCGGGCTACGCGGCGCTGATCCTGCCGCGGTCGGGCTTGGGGCACAAGCATGGCATCGTGCTGGGCAACCTGGTGGGCCTCATCGACAGCGACTACCAGGGCCAGCTCATGGTCAGCGCCTGGAACCGCAGCGATACGGCCTTCGCGCTGCAGCCGATGGAGCGGCTGGCGCAGCTCGTCATCGTGCCAGTGGTGCAGGCCGAGTTCAACGTGGTGACGGATTTTCCCGCCAGCGAGCGCGGCGAGGGCGGCTACGGCTCCACCGGAAAGCATTGAGCCGTTCATCGCTGTAGGTGCCTGCCTACGCCTTGCGAGCCTGCGGAACTACGCGGTGCACGGCGTCCGGGTGCTGCAATCGTCGGCGCCGTGACCCAAGTCCGGCGGCTTTCCTTGACTGATCTGGAGTCTGTACACCATGCGTTCCCGTTCCCGTGCCGCCGCCCTGGCCGCCACCCTGTGTTTTGCCGGCATGCTGGCGTCCTGCGCCTACCAGCAGCAGCCCTATGCGCAGTACCCCGCGCAGGGCTACCCCGGCCAGTCGGCGCCGGCTTATCGGGGCCAACCGGTGCCGGGCTATGCCACCTATCCCGATCAGCGTGGCACGGAGTACGGCACCGTCAGTTCTATCGAGGGCCTGCAGCCGCACAACCGCACCACGGGCGTGGGTGCCATCCTGGGCGCCGTGGTCGGCGGTGTGCTGGGCAACCAGATCGGCGGCGGCACGGGCCGTGCCGCGGCCACGGCCATAGGTGCCGTGGGTGGCGCCGTGGCCGGCAACGCCATCGAGGGGCAGCAGGGCAACCGCTCCGGCTACGAGGCCTACCGCATCAGCGTGCAGCTCGATCAGGGCGGCCAGCGTGTTGACGAGGTGCCGACGCCCGGCGACCTGCGTCCGGGCGACCGGGTGCGCCTGTACCAGGGGCAGATCGCGCGCATGTAGGCGCGCTCAATGCAGCAGGTCGTTGCCGGGCGCCTGCGGCTGTATGCGGAAAAAACCGGTTCCGGCCGTTCCGCGGCCGATCTCCTCCTCGGTGGCCTCGCGCACGCCGTGCACCTTGAGCGCGAGGCGCAGGGCGATGCCCGCGAGCGGATGGTTGCCGTCCAGCACCACATGCTCGGGATAGATCTGCGCCACGGTGTAGAGACCGTCGCGCGGCGCCTCGGGGTTGACGCCCTGGGGCAGGGCCGTGCCGTCGAAGGTCATGCCTTCCTCGAGATCGGCAGGGAACAGCCCGCGCGGCTCCAGGAACAGCAGCTTGTCCTGGTAGTCGCCAAAGGCGTCCTCGGGCTCGAGGTGCAGCGCCAGCTCGGCGCCCACGCCATGACCCTGCAGCGCCTCTTCGATGCGCGCGAGCAGATCGTCGCCGCCGACCAGAAACTCGACGGGATCGTCGAGGACGTCGAGCTCCTCGCCCAGCGTGTCCTTCAGAACCCAGGTCAGGGCCACCACACATTGTTCGGTAATTTCCATAGGACAATTGTCGCAGTTCGCTGCCCTGCCGCACCCGCGGCCCCCTCTATCCCATGGATGTACAACAACCACTGGCCTTGCTCGGGGGCCTGAGCCCGGCACAGTTCATGCGCCGCCACTGGCACAAGAAGCCCTTGCTGGTGCGCCAGGCCATCGCCGGCTTCAAGCCGCTGCTCACCCGCGCCGAGCTGCTGGAGCTCGCAGGCCGCGATGGCGTGGAGTCGCGCTTCATCCAGGACCGCGAAGGGCAATGGGTGCTGCGCCACGGGCCGCTGGCAAGGCGCTCGCTGCCGTCCCTTTCCACGCCGCGCTGGACTGCGCTGGTGCAGGGCGTGGACCTGCACAACGACGCCGCGCATGCGCTGCTGCAGCAGTTTCGCTTCGTGCCCGAGGCGCGCCTTGACGACCTCATGATCAGCTACGCCACCGACGGCGGCGGCGTGGGCCCGCATTTCGACAACTACGACGTCTTCCTGCTGCAGGCCCATGGCCGGCGGCGCTGGCGCATTGGCCGGCAAAAGGACAAGACGCTGCGCCCAGGCCTGCCGCTGAAGATCCTCGCGGCCTTCGAGCCTGAAGAGGAATATGTGCTTGAGCCCGGCGACATGCTCTACCTGCCCCCGGGCTGGGCGCACGACGGCATTGCCGAGGGCGAGTGCATGACCTATTCCATCGGCTTTCGCTCTCCCAACGGGGCGCAGCTGGCGCACGAGGTGCTGCAGCGCATGGCCGAGGCCGCGGCCGACGAGGAGGGCGCCATCTACCGCGACCCGCAGCAGCCTGCCGTGGCCGGCCCCGGCGCCATTCCCGCTGCCCTGCAGGACTTTGCGCGCAAGGCCGTGCAGATGGCGCTGAATGAGCCGCAGGCACTCGAATGTGCGCTGGGCGAGGCGCTGACCGAGCCCAAGCCGAATGTCTGGTTCGAGCCTGCGCAGTCGGGCGTGATGCTCGAGAGCGTGGTGCTGGATAGGCGCACGCGCATGATGTATGACGACAGGCATGTCTTCATCAACGGCGAGAGCTACCGCGCGGCCGGGCGCGACGCCGCGCTCATGCGGCGCCTGGCCGATGAGCGCCAACTCGGCGCAAGCGAGCTGGCGCGCGCCAGCGACGACGCGCTGGAGCTGTTGTCGTCCTGGTGCGAGGCCGGCTGGGCCCATGCCGGTCCTGCGATATGAGCGACGCCCCGCTTGCCGTCGGGCCCGACCTGCCCAGCGGCCGCTTCGAAGGCCGTACGGACTTTCAGCAGCTGGTGCGCGACGCCCTGGCCTGCGCTGCGCGCGAGGGCTGGCCCGAACTGATGCTGAGCGACGCCAATTTCCACGACTGGCCCCTGGGCGAGCGGGTGGTTGTCGAGTCTCTGCAGCAATGGGCGCGCGCGGGGCGGCGCATGACCGTGATTGCGGCCGGCTACGACGAGCTCGTACGGCGCCACGCGCGCTTCGTGCAGTGGCGTGTGCGCTGGGACCATGTCGTCACGTGCCGGCGCGCTGCTGCGGTGGACCCACAGGACCTGCCCAGCGCCATCTGGTCGCCGCACTGGGTATTGCAGCGGCACGATCCGCTGCGTTGCCTTGGCGTGACGGGGGCGGAGCCCGAGCGGCGCGTCCTGCTGCGCGAATGCCTGCTCGAATGGGTGGAGCGCAAGAGTGCGCCAGGCTTTCCCGCTTCAACGCTGGGCCTGTGACACGGCCGCCGCCTTGTTGCGAAAATGCCGGTCGCTCATTCGCGTTATCCACTATTGACGAAATTTTTCTATAATCGCGGTCTGGTATCGCCGCAGGTGTTTTGTTTTATATCAAGCAATGCATCGTCGCCGGGCCTACCGCTGCAAGAGGCGGGCGCCGCGGCTTTTTATCATTGTCTGCTGTCCCATAGGAATTGAAATGAAGAACTCCGTCGTTCTGGCTGCCCTGATCGCTGCCGCTGCCCTCGCCGCTTGCGGCAAGAAGGAAGAACCCGCTCCGGCACCCGCACCCGGGGCAGCGCCCGCGGCCGCTCCTGCAGCCGAAGCCGCTGCCGTTGCAGCTGATGCCGCTGCCACCGCCGCTTCTGGCGTGGCT
>JAFECU010000207.1 GCA_018242005.1 Pseudomonadota bacterium
AGGGATGACGGGGGTGAGCGTGCCGGGCGGGGAATCCGCCGGGCAGATCTGGTCGGTCAGGCCACCTCGGCCAGCAGATCCTGCAGTGCCTTGACCTGCTGGCGCAGGCGCTCGTTCTCGGCCTCGAGCTCGGTCACGCGCTGTTGCAGTGCGGCCGCATCGGGGGCGGACTGGGCCTGCTGGGCGGCATCGCTGCCGCTCTCGGCGCCTTCCGCGGCCACGGCCTTGGGCTTTTTCTTTGCCTCGCGCACGCGCTTGGCTGCCTGCTTGAGGTCTTGCGCGCCGCCCGCGGCGGCGGCCTGCTGTTCCTCCACCGGCAGCGTAGCGACGACGGCCGCGGCGTTGAGCGACAGCTCGCCCGCCTTCACGGCCGCCACCACCTCGGGTGCGGCGTTCTGGTGGATGGCCTCGATGGCCTTGACCTGCGCGGCCGTCAGGCGTGCGGCCCGGGCCAGGGCCTCGCGCGTGTCCAGGGCCTCATCGGGCACCTTGGGTACGCCGGCCAGGGCCCGGGCGACGACCGGGTCGGTGTCGCCCTCCCAGGGGGCCTGGGCCTCGGGCGACTGGGCGGCCTCGGCCTTGGCCGCGACCACGGCGGCCGCGGCCGCCGCGCGCCGCTCGGCAATGATCTCGCGCTTGCGCAGTGCCAGCACGCCACGCTGGAACTCCGACACGCTGCGCCGGCCCAGGTGCTGGTCGATCATCCACAGGTGCACGTCCTCCATGGTCTGAAAGCGCGTGTTCTGCACCGTCTGGAACGGCAGGCCGTGCTTTTGGCAGATGCCGAAGCGGTTGTGGCCGTCGACGAGCACCTTGCCCCACAGCACCAGCGCGTCGCGGCAGCCCTCGGCGAGGATGCTGCGCTCGAGCGCGTCATGCTCGTCGGGCGTGAGCGGGTCGATGTAGGCCTTGAGTTCGGGCAGGACGACGATGTCTTCGGGATTCATAGGGTGTTGGTCAACGCAGGAAAAAGGCAAAGGCCCCGCCGGGGCCTTTGAATGAAAACGGGCTGCAGCGCTTGCCTGTCAAGCGCGGGCAGCTATGGTTTTTAAGATGTCTGCAGCAGGCGTGCGATCAGCGCGCCCTCCACCGGGCCGTCGAGCGGAATGCGCACGCGCACTGGGCTGCCCTGGGCGACCTGCACGGGTTCACCGTCCAGGTTGAACATCTTCTCGAGCAGCACCTGGCGGTTGCCCTGGGGGTGGATGATCTCAAGGGTGTCGCCCACGGCAAAGCGGTTCTTGGTTTCCACCTCGGCCATGCCGCCCTCCCAGCCGCGCACCTCGCCGACAAAGTGGGCGCGCTGCAGCACGCTGTTGCCGGTCTCGTAGTTCTGGTAGTCGTTGGCCGGGCGGCGCTCCAAGAGGCCCCCGGTGTAGCCACGGTTGGCCAGGCCTTCGAGCTCGGTGATGAGCTGCGGGTTGAACGGCCGGCCCGCCACCGCGTCGTCGATCGCGCGGCGGTAGATCTGGGCCGTGCGCGCCACGTAGTACAGGCTCTTGGTGCGGCCCTCGATCTTGAGCGAATCCACGCCGATCTTCGTGAGCCTCTCCACATGCTCGACGGCACGCAGGTCGCGGCTGTTCATGATGTAGGTGCCGTGCTCGTCCTCCATGATGGGCATGAGCTCGCCGGGGCGGCCGATCTCCTCGATCAGATAGACCTGGTCGGCCTTGGGATGCCGCTGGCCGCCACCGCAGGTGCTGGTGAACTGGCTGTCGGCGTCCTCGCGCGCCTTGTCGAAGCTGAAGCCCTGGTCCATGGCCGTGGCCAGGGCCTCGCCGGTGTTGGGGTCCACGGCCGCCTCGTGCGTCTTGTATTCCCAGCGGCAGGCGTTGGTGCAGGTACCCTGGTTGGGGTCGCGGTGGTTGAAGTAGCCCGAGAGCAGGCAGCGGCCCGAGTAGGCGATGCACAGCGCGCCGTGCACGAAGACCTCGATCTCCATGTCGGGGCAGTCCTGGCGGATCTTTTCGATCTCGTCGAGCGACAGCTCGCGCGAGAGGATGATGCGCGACACGCCCGCCTTCTGCCAGAACTTCACCGTGGCCGAGTTGGTGGTGTTGGCCTGCACCGAGAGGTGGATTTCGGTTTCGGGCCACTTGTCCTTGACCATCATGATGAGGCCGGGGTCGGCCATGATGAAGGCGTCGGGCTTGCAGGCGATGACGGGCTCGATGTCGCGCAGGTAGGTGCGCACCTTGTCGTTGTGCGCGATCAGGTTGCTGGTGACGAAGAACTTCTTGCCGCGCGCATGCGCTTCACCAATGCCCTGGGCGATCTGCTCCAGGCGGAATTCGTTGTTGCGCGCGCGCAAGCTGTAACGCGGCTGGCCGGCGTAGACGGCGTCCGCGCCAAAGTCGTAGGCCGCGCGCATCTTGTCGAGGCTGCCTGCGGGTAGCAGCAGTTCGGGGGCTTTGAGGGTCATGGGCTGTGATTTTCGCCGATGCGCCCCGACCCTGTGCGGCGCGGGCGTTCACGCGGGACAATCGCATCGAGAGGCGTCGAAAAATTTTACATTTGCGTATCAATCACGCCCACGAAAGAAACATAAGCGATTGAAAAGACTAACGTTTTGAAAGTTGGCATGTCATATGCATGGTTTCATCTGCCGCATTTCCGCGACACACCTGAACCCAGGAGGATGATATGGATCGGCATTTATCCAAGACGTTGCGCATAGGAGCACTGCTCGCTTGCGCAATCGGCACAGCGAGTACGCAGGCGGCGCCAGTCACCGGCACGCTGTACTACACGACATACAACGGTGGGCAGAACGTCTGGAGTATAGATTTCAGCTATGACAGTTCTACTCACAACTACAGCCTGACCAATAACACAAACATCGCTTCAACGAACGGTGCCGACGGCATCATCTTTGGTGCCAATGGCAACCTGCTGATTGGTGGGCAGAGTTCAGGCAACGTCTACGAATTGAATAGGACAACTGGCGCACTCATCAACACACAGAACACAGGAGCTCCAAACTACCACCTGACCCTGAACCCTTCAGGGACGTCCGTCTACACGAGTAGTTTCGAAGGGTCCCTCAAAACGCTTTCCGTGCCGATTGGTAGCGGCAGCACGACTACTGCGGTCACCGGCGGCGACAGCGGCGTTACGCAGATCGCCTTCGGCCTGGGTGGGCAGGTGTTTTATGTCAATGGGAATCCCAATGGCCATGGCAACCTTGGTACCATCGACTTATCAACCGGTTTCACGAACCGCCTCTATACAGACGTCGTCCCCGCCCACGGACTGATCTTCGATCCGTTCACGAACCTCATCACCATGTTCGGTGACGGGTATACAGGCACGATGAATGCAAGCAACGGCTCGGGGCTGAAGGTCAGCAACCAGCAATTTACCTGTGACTTCGACCAAGGTGCGGTCACCGGCACCGGCATCGCCCTGGTGGCAGGCTGCGGACGGCTCACCTTGCTGGACTACACACTGTCTAACGACATCACCCATCCGGACTACTATCAGTCGATCTTCGTGAATGACTCTATTGACGATGTCGCACCACTTGTTGGCGCCGGATCTTGCGGTACGCATTGCGGCACGGTTCCGGAACCAGCGACGCTTGGCCTTTTTGGTTTTGGCATTGCAGCCATCCTGGCGTCACGTCGTCGCCGGGTTAATACTTCGCCGAACCCGCGGTAACACTTCCACAAAGCGCGCGTCCGCGCATCTGTGCCACTGAAGTTCGGACGCTCTCAGCGGTATACGCGCAACATTCAGTAAGGAGTCCGAACTCCGTGCCATGGTGGCGTTTACTCCGGACGCTCGCGCCACGGCACGCGGGTTTGAAGCGGCGCGGGTTGGTAGCCGGGGTCGAAACTGCAGCCCGCGCCGTGGCGTGCCTCGAAGGCCGGGCAGGCGGCGGCAATTCCCGCGGGTGTAGGTTTGGCACCGGCCTCCACCCAGTGCAGCAGGGCCGTCATCAGCGTGGTGTAGGTGGCATCGCTGATATAGCTGTGAGTGCCTCTTGTGGTGAAGGTCTGTACCAGGCGCTCACCGCTGCCGCCCTGCTCCATGATGCTGCGAAAGCGTGCATCCAGCTCCACGAAGGCCGTGGGGTCGCTGATCCACTTGGTGCTGAGCACGGGCACGGGAATCCGGCCCGTGGGGTCGGTGTCGTAGGCAAACTGGCGATAGGCGGCAGGATCGGCGCGATATCGCAGCACGTCGGTGTTGAGTGCCGCATCGTCGCCCGAGCCCGCATAGGCCGCGCCCATGTTGCCAAAGGGGCTGGCGCCGCCCGTGCGCTTGCTCGTGATGTCCTGGAAGTGCAGGGTGCCCCAGGTGAGGTGCGAGATGATGCTGCTCTCGGGTATCTTGATGACGCGCGTAATGGTGTCGATCCTGGCGCGCTGTTCGGCGCTGCGCGCGGCCGCGGGCTTGTTCAGCGCCAGGCATTCGTTGGCGCGACCGGCGATGTCCGCACTCGTCATGTGCACGCCCGCGGGTAGGCCCAGGTTCAGGGCATATTGTGGCTCGTTGGGGCGAGGATGGTTGTTGCACAGGTACTGGTAGACCACGCGCAGGTCCAGGCGAAAGTCGTAGGCGTGCGAGCCACCGCCCAGCACGCCGCTGGTGAGCAGCACGCCGTCGTAGGGCTGCTCGCCCACGGTCTGTGCGGTGAACATTTCCGCCGCCTTGGCAGCCACCCCCGCACCCCAGGACTGACCGTGCAGGATGGTGCGCCGGGGCTGGCCCACATGGCTGCGGAAGATGCCGCGCAGGCGCTCGGTGTCCTCCGCGGCCGCGCGCACGGCCACTCCGCCCTGGCGGAAGGTGGAGCCAGCCCAGGCATAGCCGGCCTTGACCATGACGGCCCAGCGCTCCAGGTCTTCCACGGCGCGCTGCGGCGCGGGCGCGGAGAGCAGCGGGCCGCCATGCGCATGCAGCACCAGTACGCCGTTCCAGTCGGCGGGTCGGGCGATCATGTAATAGGCGCCCTGCGAATCCCTGCCTGACAGGCAGCTGGCGCCGGCGGGCAGACCGGGTGGGCAGGTGACGGCCCGCGGTGCGGGCTCTACCGAGGTGGCGGCCTCACGCAGGCCGGCCGGCCCCGAGCCGCAGCCCGTGAGGCCCAGCAGGGCCGCCAGTGTCCATCCGCTCAGTGGCAGTGCGTGGCGCATGTCGATGCTTCCTATCCGGTTTTTCAGCGATTTTGCAACGTTTGCACCGGGACGTCTGAGGATCGAATCCGCAGTTCGTAACGCGTCACTGCGAGCGCCGCGGCGGCCACCATGGCCGCCAGCCCAAACCAGGTGATGGCGTAGACGAGGTGGCTGTTGTGAAAGTGCACCACCGTCATGCCGGCTCGGGGCCAGGGGCCGGCGTAGGCTGCTGCAGTGGCCGCGTCGCTGGAAGCGCCTGGTTTGGGGATGCCGGCGTCGATGAAGAACGGAGCGGCATCGCGCAGGCCCAGCGTCTGGGCGATGGCCGCCACATCGCGCGAATGCCAGCGCTGCTGTGTCGGATCGTTGCGGCGCAGATAACCGCCGCCGGGTTCGCTTATGCGCAGCAGGCCCTGGATCTGCACGTGCCCGCCGGTCTGCCCCGACGCGTCGGCCATGCCCGCCGCCCATGTGCCGCGCTGAGCCTGGGGAATGAAGCCGCGGTTGATCAACAGCTGCCCACCTGCATCGAGCTGCAGCGCCGAGAGCACCCAGAAGCCCGCGCCCAGTTCGGTGGTGGCCTGGGTCAGCACCGTCTTGCCCGTGAGCCAGCGGCCCTGGACCTGTACCGGAAGGTATTCGTAGCCCTTGGAATCGACGTGCGGCCAGTCGGCGCGCGCAGGCAGGGGCCGGGGTGTGGCGTGCAGGCGCTCCTCAACGCGCTGCATCAGCGCCAGCTTCCAGTCGCGCCGCTCCACCTGCCATATGCCCAGCGCGGCAAACGCCAGGAACAGGGTGACGCCGGCCATGGCAAGCAGCGCCAGCGCACGTCGGGAGTGCGGGCGTGGGCCCTGTCCCAGATCCTGGTCTTGGGTCGTTGTTGTCAAGGATGCGCGGGCATCATCGCCGCGTTCATGTGGAACATGACCCACAGCGTGCCGACGATGGTCACGGCCAGGAAGATGATGGTGAAGATCGTGGACAGCATCGTCCAGCCACCCTGGATCTTGCCGTTCATGTGCAGGAAGTAGACCATGTGCACGACGACCTGAACGGCCGCGAACAGACCCAGCACCAGCACTGCGGTGGGGCGGTCAGAGATGGCTCCGCTCATCACGAGCCCGAACGGGATGGCCGTCAGGATCAGGGCCAAGACGAAGCCCTTGAGGTAGTCGCCCTTGCTGACGTGGAGGTCGTCGTGGTGATGTCCGTCGTGGCCGGCGTGAAGTTCTTGTGCGCTCATTTACAGCACCCCCATCAGGTACACAAAGGTGAAGACGCCGATCCAGACCACGTCCAGGAAGTGCCAGAACATCGACAGGCAGTTCAGGCGGCGTGTGTTCTCGGGGATCAGGCCGTGCTTGGCCGTCTGGATCATCAGCGTGACCAGCCAGATCGTGCCGAAGGTCACGTGCAGGCCGTGTGTGCCCACCAGCGTGAAGAAGGACGACAGGAAGGCGCTGCGCTGCGGCCCCGCGCCCTCGTGAAGCATGTGGGCGAATTCGTAGAGCTCCACGCCCAGAAAGGCCAGGCCCAGGAGGCCGGTGACGGCCAGCCATACCAGCGTGCCCTGTACGTTGCGCTGCTGCTTTTGCAGCATGGCAAATCCGAAGGTGATGGACGACAGCAGCAGGAAGGCCGTGTTGACGGCGACGAGCTTGAGGTCGAACAGCTCGGCGCCCGTGGGGCCACCCGCGTAGTTGCGGCCCAGCACGCCATAGGTGGCGAACAGCACGGCGAAGATGAGGCAGTCGCTCATCAGGTAGAGCCAGAAGCCCAGCGAGGTGCCGTTCTCTGGATGGGGCTCGTGCGCGAGGTGGTACTCGCGCGTGGCCAGGGCAGCGGCGGCGCCCGCGTGAATGCTTGTGGTGTCAGACATGGGCGGCCTTGAGCTGCTGGGTGCGCGCGTCTTCCGTGGCCGCGACTTCGGCGGCCGGGATGTGGTAGTCGCGCTTGTAGTTGAAGGTGTGGACGATGGACGCGAGCACGATGGCCGCGAACGAAGCGATGGCCAGCGGCCACATGTGCCAGATCATGGCAAAGCCGAACACCGTGGACAGGCCCGCGATCACCACGCCCGCGCCGGTGTTGGCGGGCATGTGGATGGGCTGGAAGCCCGCCAGGGGGCGCTTGTAGCCATGCTTCTTCATGTCCCACCAGGCGTCGATCTCATGCGCCACGGGCGTGAAGGCAAAGTTGTACTGCGGCGGGGGGGACGAGGTCGCCCATTCCAGTGTGCGCGCGTCCCAGGGGTCGCCCGTGTGGTCGCGCAGCTGCTCGCGGCGCAGGTAGCTCACGACCAGCTGGATCAGGAAGCTGGCGATGCCCAGTGCGATCAGCGCCGCGCCGCAGGCGGCGATGACGAACCAGATCTGCAGCGACGGGTCCTCGAAGTGGTTCACGCGGCGCGTCGCGCCCATCAGGCCCACGATGTACAGCGGCGTGAAGGCCACCCAGAAACCCACCAGCCAGAACCAGAACGAGCATTTGCCCCAGAACTCATCGAGCCTGTAGCCAAAGGCCTTGGGGTACCAGTAGTTGATGCCGGCGAACACGGCGAACACCACGCCGCCGATGATGACGTTGTGGAAGTGGGCGATCAGGAACAGCGAGTTGTGCAGCACGAAGTCGGCCGGGGGCACGGCCAGCAGCACGCCCGTCATGCCGCCGATGGCGAAGGTGCACATGAAGCCCACCGTCCACAGCATGGGCACGTTGAAGCGGATGCGGCCGCGATACATGGTGAACAGCCAGTTGAAGATCTTGGCGCCCGTCGGGATCGAGATGATCATCGTCGTGATGCCGAAGAAGGTGTTCACCGTTGCGCCCGAGCCCATGGTGAAGAAGTGGTGCAGCCACACCAGGTAGGACAGCACCGTGATGCACACCGTGGCGTAGACCATGGAGGTGTAGCCGAACAGGCGCTTGCCGCTGAACGTGGCGACGACCTCGGAGAACACGCCGAACGCGGGCAGCACCAGGATGTAGACCTCGGGGTGACCCCAGATCCAGATCAGGTTCACGTACAGCATGGCGTTGCCGCCCAGGTCGTTGCTGAAGAAGTTGGTGCCGACGTAGCGGTCCAGGCTCATGAGCACCAGAGCCGCCGTGAGGATGGGGAAGGTGGCCACGATGAGCGCGTTGGTGCACAGTGCGGTCCAGCTGAACACCGGCATCTTCATGAGCTGCATGCCCGGCGCGCGCATCTTGATGATGGTCACGATCAGGTTGATGCCCGATAGCGTCGTGCCCACGCCCGCGACCTGCAGGCCCCAGATGTAGTAGTCCAGCCCCACGCCTGGGTCCTGCGCGCCCAGGTTCGAGAGCGCCAGCCAGCCCGAGGTGGAGAACTCGCCCAGGAACAGCGACAGCATGACCAGCATGGCGCCGCCCGTGGTCATCCAGAAGCTGAAGTTGTTCAGAAACGGGAAGGACACGTCGCGCGCCCCGATCTGCAGCGGCACCAGATAGTTCATGAGCCCGGTGACGAAGGGCATGGCCACGAAGAAGATCATGATCACGCCATGGGCCGTGAAGATCTGGTCGTAGTGGTGCGGCGGCAGGTAGCCCATGTTCTCGCCGAAGGCCATGGACTGCTGCAGGCGCATCATGGCCGCGTCGGCAAAGCCGCGCAGGAACATGATCAGGCCCAGCACCATGTACATGATGCCGATCTTCTTGTGGTCGATGCTGCAGAACCAGTCGCGCCACAGCGGGCCCCAGAGGCGGTATTTGGTCAATGCGCCCATGACGGCCAGGCCGCCAAGCACCACGGCGATGAAGGTCCAGAGCACGATGGGCTCGTGCGCCATGGGGATGGAGTCCCAGGTGATGCGGCCCAGCAGCCAGTGGGCCGGAGGATTGTGTTCAGGCATATTGGATCTCTTGGCTCGTCAAATTCACGGGTGGTGGGCGTGCTCGGGGGCCTTGGGGGTGGCCGCGTTGCCGCGCGTGTCCATGGCCATGGTCTCGTGCATGCAGGGTTGGCCGTCCTCCACGCAGCGGTTGAGCACCTTTTGGTACAGGCCGTCCGCCACGCTGGAAAAGCGCCTCACGGGATCGCGCTCGCTGGGCTGGGCCAGCGCCAGGTAGCTGGCCTTGTCCAGGGGTTTGCCTTCCGTCTTGGCCTTGGCAATCCACTGGGCAAATTCGGCATCGGAGAGCCCGTGGAACTTGAAGGTCATGCCCGAGAAGCCCTTGCCGCTGTAGTGCGAGGCCAGGCCCGGGAACACACCAGCCTTGTTGATCACGGCGTTGAGCTCGGTCTGCATGCCGGGCATGGCGTAGATCATGCCGGCCAGGTCGGGCACATAGAAAGCGTTCATCGTCGAGGTCGCGGTGAGCTTGAAGCGGATGGGCCGGTCCACCGGCGCCGCCAGCTCATTCACGGTGGCAATGCCCTGCTCGGGGTAGAAAAACAGCCATTTCCAGTCCATGGCCACCACCTGCACCTCCAGCGGCTTCGCCTCTGAGCCTAGGGCGCGTTGGGCGTCTATGCGGTCCAGCGGGCGGTAGGGGTCGAGCTTGTGCGTCGCGATCCAGGTCAGCGCGCCCAGCGCAATGATGATCATCAGCGGCACGGTCCAGATCACCAGTTCAAGCACGGTGGAATGGTGCCAGTCCGGCTCATATTTGGCGCCGGCATTGCCCTGACGGTATTTCCAAGCGAACAGCAGTGTCAGCAGGATCACCGGCACGATGATGATGAGCATCAGCAGGGTGGCGGTAATGACCAGGTTGCCCTGCTGGGCGGCGACGTCGCCCGCGGGGTTGAGTACGACGGTCTTGCTGCAGCCGGCCAGGGAGGCGGCGGCAACGACCGCGGCGAGCCGGGCGGGCCCGCGGGGTTTCTTCATGTGGAGCATGCGAGGAACGTGACAAAGGCGTCTATGGCCGCGCCGGGCCTAGGTGTAAACGCGAATTTCGGGACGGGCGCAAATGTAATGCGACTAGTGCTTTTGGCGCTGCGGCATCTTGTCCACGGTCAAACAATCGGCCGGGAAGGCGCGCCAGTCATGGGTTTTGGAGGATTGCGGCATGACCCTATACCTGACTATGGTTAGGGGTTTTCCCGGTGTTGGCCACGGTAAAAGCGCACTTGTTGATTGGCGGGCTTGCGTGTAGAACGGCTTCGTGTTTTGCAAAAAGGAGCTTGGGAATATGAGTAGCGCTTCCATCGCATCCCCCCATTACGGCCACGAGGGTGCGGCCTCGCTGTCGCGCGCCCACACGGACGAGGATGTCACCCCCGGCGAGATCGCAGTGGGCGTGGTCATAGGGCGCGCGTCGGAGTATTTCGACTTTTTCGTCTTCGGCATTGCCTGCGTGCTGGTGTTCCCGGCGCTTATGTTCCCATTCCTGTCCCACCTGAACGGCACGCTGGCGGCTTTCGCGGTGTTTGCCATTGCCTTTGTTGCGCGACCCTTCGGCACGGCCATCTCCATGGCCGTGCAAAGGCGCTGGGGGCGTGGCAC
Organism: Pseudomonadota bacterium; assembly: GCA_018242005.1. GTDB lineage: Bacteria > Pseudomonadota > Gammaproteobacteria > Burkholderiales > Burkholderiaceae_C > Alicycliphilus. The sequence continues at coordinate 10,601 of JAFECU010000207.1, forward strand.
CAAGCTCACGCTGGCGCTGTTTCTGCTCGGCGTCTGTACCGTGGGCATGGCCTTCCTGCCCAGCTACCGGAACGCGGGCGTGGTCGCAATCGTGGCGCTGGTGGTACTGCGCCTGGGCCAGGGCCTGGCTCTGGGGGGCTCCTGGGACGGACTGCCGTCGCTGCTGGCCATGGCGGCGCCGCCCGAGCGCCGCGGCTGGTACGCCATGCTCGGCCAGTTGGGTGCCCCCGTGGGCTTCGTGATGGCGGCCAGCCTGTTTGCCTACCTGTACGGCAGCCTGTCGCTGGCCGAGTTCCTGGATTGGGGCTGGCGCTACCCGTTCTGCGTGGCGTTCGCGATCAATGTGGTGGCGCTGTTCGCGCGACTGCGCCTGGTGGTGGGCCAGTCCTATGCCGAACTGCTGGAGGAAAAAGAGCTGGAGCCCGTGGGCGTGGCGCGCCTGATGCGCGACGAGGGCGGTAACGTGGTGCTGGGCGCCTTTGCGGCGCTGGCCAGCTTTGCGCTTTTCCACGTGGTGACGGTATTCCCGCTGTCCTGGATGTCGCTGTACTCGGGCCGCTCCATGGCCGAGGTGCTCGGCGTGCAGGTCGTCGGCGCTCTGCTGGCCGTGGTGGCCGTCGCGCTCTCGGGCCGGCTGGCGGACCGGGTGGGGCGGCGCAAGCTGCTGGGCAGCATGGCGGTGCTGATCGGCCTGTTCAGCCTGGCCACGCCCTGGCTGCTGGGCGGGGGCGAGCTGGGTGGGAATGTCTTCCTGCTGGCGGGCTTCGTGCTGTTGGGCCTGTCCTACGGTCAGGCCGCAGGCACGGTGACGGCCAATTTCTCCACGCAGTACCGCTACACGGGTGCGGCGCTGTCGGCCGATCTGGCCTGGCTCATAGGAGCGGCGTTTGCACCGCTGGTGGCGCTGGGCCTGTCGGCCCATTTCGGCCTGGGCGCCGTGACCCTTTACCTGCTGTCGGGTGTGGCGTGCACGCTGGCGGCGCTGCGCATCAACCGAGTGATTGAGCAGCGGGCCTGACCTGTTGTGCGTTGGGCGTGGCTACCCGCTCAACGCACGGCGCACAGTCCCGTCTTAGCGTGGCCTTTCTTCCTCATGCTCCCGACGTGGGGGTTCGGGCGGCCTGGGCCTGGGGTGTGGCGCGGCCTGGGGGTGGGCTTGCGGCCCGTTGAACCGCTCGGCGGCCGGGGCGGGGTGGGGTGCGCGTTCCATGCGTTCCATGGGCGCCATGCGCCCTCTGGGCTCGACGGAGCGCGGAGCATGGGCCTGCTCCATCTGGCGCAGGGCGGCGTCGCGTGCCGGGGGCTCGTTGAAGGCCTTGGCGGGCGTGTCGGGCCCCCGCAGCGGACCTTTCAGCGCGCGCGGCGCCATGGGTTCGCGCTGAGGCGTGGTTTCCGGAGTCCTCAAGGGCTCGCTGGCCCTGCGCTCCTCCATGGGGGGTGCCTGCATGTGCGGTGCCGCCTCGGGCGCTCGCGCACGAGGTTGATTGGGCGCGGCTTCCAGTCCGCCGGCGCGTTCGCCATAGCGGCCGGGCTCTTCGTGTGTCATGGCCTCGTGTCGTTCTGGCGGGCGTGCCGGCGCTTCGGCGCGAAGCGTGCGTACCGTTTGGGCGGGCGGTAGCGCCATGGGTGCGTGCCCGGCGGTGGATGCCAGGTTGAAGCGCTGGCGCGATTGTGGCAGCGGCGCCTCCCAATGGGTCTGGGGCCGGACGGCCGCGGCCAGTGCGGCGCGCGCCGGCACGTCGCTGCTGAAGGCGGCGTGGCTGGCGGTGGCCGTTGCGGGCGCCTCCACGCGCACGTTGCGGATGTTGCGCTCGTTGTGGATGGTGACGTTGTTGACAACCGTGTTGTTGACGGTGTTGTTGATCGTCACGTTATTGCTGTTGACGATGCGCATCCCCGGCCGCACCACGGCCGGGGCACCAGTGACCACGGCGGGCGGCGTGCCCAGCGGCGCCGGCACGATAACGCCGGCCACCGATCCGGGCGGCGCCGGAACGAACACGCCCTGCGGCCCGAGCGCCGCCACGCCGAACGCGCCACCCAGCGTCACGGACAGCGACAGGTGCAGGCCCACCGGCGGTGGCACGAAAGCCACGCCCGGCGCAGACCAGAAGCCATTGACGAACACCACGGCATTGCCGCGGTGCTCGTAGTACGGCTCCATCCACACATAGCCCGGGCGTGGCGGTCTGTCCCAGTAACCCGCCGACCATACCCAGCGGCCCTGCCAGGCCCAGTAGCCGCCGACCCAAACTGCGCCGGCGAAGGGCGGCGGAGGCGGTGCCTGCACCAGTAGCGGTGGCGGCGCCCAAGGCACCATGACGGGCTCGGGTTGCTCCAGGGGTGGATCGGCATAGACGCTGACCACCGGCGGCGGCTCGACCACGACCGCGGGTTGCACCACGGCAGGCTGGCCCATCACCACCGGTTGGGGCTCGATCACGGTGCAGGCGGGCAGGCAGAAGGCGGCGCCAAGGCACAGTCCCAGCGTGGCCGCACGGCCGGGCGCCATGCCGTTGTGGATCATGGCGAAGACCCGGGCCGATGCTGTCAGCGGTGCCGGCGATGGATTGCGGACGAATGAAGTCATGGTTCAACTTTGGTGATGTGATGGCGGATGGCCTCTGCCGCTGCGGCGTCCATCCTTGCAAGGACAGAATATTGCCGGGTGGCCAGACATTCAACGCTATAGCTGGCGATCGCGGTGACGGACGGCGCCTACATCCGAGTCGAACTTGCACAGTGCCTGCGCCTTGTCCTTGGCCGCCAGGCAACATCATGCCTTGTCACTTCACACCGACCACCATCGAATCGGGCCCCACCAGGGGTTCTACGAACGTCTTGGAGAAGCCGGCCTCACGCATCCAGCGCTGGCAGTCGGCGCCGGTGTAGTCCTTGCCGTCGCGCGTCTCGATCAGCATGTTCAGGCTCATCAGCAGGCCGAAGGCGTTCTCGCGCCGCTCGTCGTCGATCACCGCGTCGTAGGCGATCAGCGCGCCGCCCGGGGGCAGGGCGGCATGGGCCTTGGCAATGAGCTGGCGCCTTTGCTCCAGGTTCCAGTCGTGCAGGATATGGCCCATCACGATGACATCGACCCGGGGCAGCTCGTCCTTGAAGAAATCGCCTGACTGGAACTTCACCCGTTCCGTGACGCCATGCGCGGCAACGAAGTCCTCGAAGATGGGCCGCACCACCGGTAGATCGAAGCCTATTGCGCGCAGATGCGCATGGGCCTTGGCCAGTGTCACCGGCACCATGCCCTGGGCGGTGCCGACATCGGCGAAGGTTTCATGTTGCGCCCATGGAAACTTCTGGGCGATCACCTGTGCGGCGCCGGCGCTGATGCCCGTCATGGCCGCCAGGAAGCCGCGCAACCGTGCCGGGTCGGCGTAGATCGCCTCGAAGACATTGCCGCCGGACCTGGCCTCGTTCTGCGGTTCTCCCGTTTTGAGCCCCTCCGTCAGCCTGCCCCAGAACGGGTACAGGCGGGCGTTGGCCATCTCCAATATGCCACCGATGTAGCTCGGCTTGGCCTTGTCGAGGAACAGGTCCGTCTCGGGCGTGTTGTGGTAGATGCCATCGACGCGGTCGAGCATCTTCAGTGCCACCAGCGCATCGAGGAAATCGTCCGCCGAACGCGCGTGCAGGCCCAGCCGGACCGTCAGGGTCGGCAGGTCCGCCGGCGCCCTGGCCAGCTCCGTGAAGACGCCGAGTTCGATCGCCGAGAGCAGGGTTTTCGACCCCCAGAAGCCCAGCGCGAGCTGCATGATGTTGTCGGGATTGGTGCTTTTCATGGTGCTGTCTCCAGCAAAGACGTGCCGGCAGCGGGCACGCACAACACGCTCAATCCTTCACGCGCAGTCGCAGACGTCTATGGGCCGCGCGAGCGCCCGACACAGGAAAATCTAGTCCTCGCACCCCAGGCAGTCAATCCCTTGATTTGAGTCAGTCCTTGGGGCGAAATCCGATCACCAGCGACGACGGCACGCGCCCATCCACGTCGCGCGGCAGGGTCTCGGTGCGCTGCAGGGCGCGAATCACGGCATCGTCCCAGGCCTTGTTGCCGCTCGATTGCGTGATACGCGTGCCGACGATGGTGCCATCGGGCGCGGCGCGCACCTCGACCTCGGCGCGCGGGTTGCCCTCCACCAGGTCGGGGTAGACGATGTTGGGTTTGACCTTGGCCGCGACCTTGCCACCATAGCTGCCCGATGGGCCGGCGCTGCGCAGCGCGCTGCCTGTGGCCGTCTCGCCACCCGTGGCGCCGGCCAGGCCCTGCATGCGTCGGACATTTGCCTGGTGGCGTGCGTCGGCCTCCCTGGCTTCGCGGGCTTCGTCGGCCTTGCGGCGCTTTTCGTCGGCCAGTTTCTTCTGCTTTTCCTGTTCGGCCTTTTGCTGCTCGAGCTTTTTCTGCTCGGCCAACTGTTTGTCGCGCAGTTCCTTCTCGCGCTGCGCCTTTTCGCGGTCGGCCTTCTGCTGGGCAAGCTGGCGCTCCTTCTTCTCCTCTTCCAGGCGTTCGCGGCGTTCCTTGTCCTTCTTCTCCTGCTCCAGCTGTTGCTGGCGCAGCTTCTTCACTTCTTCCTCGCGCTTTTTCTTCTTCTGCAGGGCGATGTCGGCCTCGTGCTGGTCGGGTTCGGCCTGGCGTGGCGGGGGCGGCGGCGGGGGAGGGGGGGTGGGGGCCGGCTTGGGCTCCGGCGTGGGCTCAGGCGGGGGCGGCTCGGCCGCGCGTGGCGCGGCCTGCTGGGGTATGGCGGCCCAGAGCTCGGCCTCCACGGCCGGCTCGTCGGCGCTGTTCTTCCAGTTCACGCCCCAGGTCAGTGCGCCTATCAGGATGGCGTGGGCCAGCACCGCCAGCGCGATGGCCCGGATACGCCCAGGCGGGCGCGGCGGGGCAAACTGGTCGCGGTCGTTTGTCGCGTGCATGCGGGTGAATGTATGGGGTGGTCAGCCGCCGCTCTTGACGGCCAGCGCGACGCGCTTGACGCCTTCCTTTTGCAGCGCCGACATGGCCTTCATGACCGAGTCGTAGGAGACGTTCTTGTCGGCACTGATGAGTACGGGCGTGTCCTCGGGCTGGTCCTTGAGCCAGTTCTTGGCCGTGCTGCCCAGCTGCGCCAGCGGCACGCTGCGCTCGTTGCCGTCGGCCTTGAAACGTATGCCTCCATCCTTGTCCACGATGACGTCGGCGCGCGTCTTGGGTAGCTTGCTGCCCTTGCCGACCGAGGGCAGATTGACGGAGCTGGGCGTGAGCATGGGCGCGGTCACCATGAAGATGATGAGCAGCACCAGCATCACGTCGATGAAGGGCACCATGTTGATTTCGTTCATGGAGCGACGGCGCGATCCGCTGCGCGAGGCCATTGCGGGCATGCGGGCCTCCGTTTCAGTGGCCCGAAGGCGAGCTGGGGTGCGCGCCCAGGTTGCGCTGCAGGATGTTGGAGAACTCCTCGATGAAGGTCTCCTGGTGGGTGGCCACGCGGTCGATGTCGCGCGCAAAGCGGTTGTAGGCAATCACGGCGGGAATGGCGGCGAACAGGCCGATGGCGGTGGCCACCAGGGCCTCGGCAATGCCGGGGGCGACGGTGGCCAGCGTGACCTGCTCCATGCCGGCGAAGCCCGTGAAGGCGTGCATGATGCCCCAGACGGTGCCGAACAGGCCGACGTACGGCGACACCGAGGCCACCGAGCCGAGGAAGGACAGGCTCGATTCGATCACGTCCATCTCGCGCTGGAAGCTCGCGCGCATGGCGCGGCGGGCGCCGTCGAGCAGCGTGCCGGGGTCCTGGATGCGGCGCTCGCGCAGCTTCTGGTATTCGCGCATGCCGCTGGCGAAGATGCGCTCCATGGGCCCCGCGCTCTTGGCGTTGTGCGTGGCGCTGGCGTAGAGGTCGTTCAGGCTGGTGCCGGACCAGAAGTCGCGCTCGAAGTCCTCGTTGAGGGCCTTCACGCGCTTCAAGGCGAACAGCTTGCGGAAGATGGCGGCCCAGCTGGCCACCGAGACG
>JAFECU010000208.1 GCA_018242005.1 Pseudomonadota bacterium
CACGCCCATCTTCAAGGGCGCGTATGACGAATCCATGACCGCCGCGATCGCCGCCTTCCGCTCGGGTAATGCGCCGCATATCCTGCAGGTGTTCGAGGTGGGCACGGCCACCATGATGGCCAGCAAGGGCGCTACCGTGCCCGTGGCCAAGGTGATGAAAGACGCGGGCGCGGACTTCAATCCAGGCAGCTACATCCCCGCCGTGGCCGCCTACTACACGGCGCCCGACGGGCAGATGCTGAGCTTCCCGTTCAACAGCTCGACGACGGTGATGTACTACAACAAGGACGCCTTCAAAAAGGCGGGCCTGAACCCCGACAAGGCGCCCACCACCTGGCCCGAGGTGTTCGAGGCCGCCAAGAAGCTCAAGGCCAGCGGCCACAGCTGCCCGATGACGCTGGCCTGGCAGGGCTGGACGCAGCTCGAATCGTTCTCGGCCTGGCACAACGTGGAATTTGCCACGCATGAGAATGGCCTGGGCAAGGAGGGTTACAAGGCACGCCTGAAGATCAACTCGCCGCTGCATGTGCGCCATATCGACAACCTGGCGACTGCCGCCAAAGCCGGTGAATTCGTCTACCGCGGCCGCAACGCCGACGCCCAGGCCTCATTCACCTCGGGTGAATGCGCCATGATCCAGACCTCATCCGGCTACTACGGCGACGTGGCCAAGAACGCCAAGTTCGCCTACGCCCTGGCACCCCTGCCCTACTACCCCGACGTGAAGGGCGCGCCGCAGAACACCGTGATCGGCGGCGCCTCGCTGTGGATCATGTCCGGCAAGAAGCCCGAGGAATACAAGGGCGTGGCCAAGTTCTTCGAGTTCCTGTCGCAGACCAAGGTGCAGGCCGCCAGCCACCAGCGCACGGGCTACCTGCCGATCACCATGGCGGCGTTCGAGCTGACCGACAAATCGGGCTTCTACCAGAAGCACCCCGGCACCGACGTGGCCGTGAACCAGATGATCCGCAAGGTGACCAACAATTCGCGCGGTATCCGCCTGGGCAACTACGTGCAGATCCGCACCATCGAGGACGAGGAGCTGGAACAGGTCTGGGCCGGCAAGAAAACGGGCAAGGAGGCGCTCGACGCCATCGTCAACCGCGGCAACGAGCTGCTGGCACGCTTTGAGAAGTCGTACAAGCCCTAAGCGGCCGCCGGCCGCAACCCGCCGCGCGCAGGCCCTTCGGTCTGCGGCGGTTTTTTGTTAGAGCGTGTCATGGAAAAACGTGTCCTCTTTCGCTCCGCGTGGCTGCCCTGGGTGCTGATCGCGCCCCAGCTGGCGATCATCGGCGTGTTCTTCTTCCTGCCCGCCGGCCAGGCCGTGCTGCAGTCCTTCCAGGTGGAGGACGCCTTCGGCATGAGCCGCGAATGGGTGGGGCTGGAGAACTTCCGCCAGCTGCTGACCAACCCCGACTATCTGGGTTCGTTCCAGCGCACGGCCCTGTTCTCGGTGCTGGTGGCGGGCATTGGCATCACTGTGTCGCTGGCGCTGGCCATCTACGCCGACCGCATCGTGCGCTTTGCCATGGTCTACAAGACCCTGCTCATCGTGCCCTATGCCGTGGCGCCGGTGATTGCCGGAGTGCTGTGGGTGTTCCTGTTCTCGCCCTCGATCGGCGTGATCACCTATTACCTGGGCCGGCTGGGCTACCAGTGGAACCACCTGATGAACGAGAACCAGGCCATGGCGCTCATCGTGCTGGCCTCGGTGTGGAAACAGGTGTCCTACAACTTCCTGTTCTTCCTGGCCGGCCTGCAGTCGATTCCGAAGGCGCTGATCGAGGCCGCCTCCATCGACGGCGCCGGCCCCTGGCGGCGCTTCTGGAACATACAGCTCCCGCTCTTGTCGCCCACCACCTTCTTCCTGCTGGTGATCAACATCGTCTACGCCTTCTTTGACACCTTCGGCATCATCGACGCCGCCACGCAGGGCGGCCCCGGCCAATCGACCTCCATCCTGGTCTACAAGGTGTACCTGGACGGCTTCAAGGCGCTGGACCTGGGCGGCTCGGCCGCGCAGTCCGTGGTGCTGATGTGCATCGTCGTCGTACTGACCGTGATCCAGTTCCGCTACGTCGAAAAGAAAGTGCAGTACTGACATGGTGGACCGTAATCCCTGGCTGACCTTCATCTCCCACGCCGTGTTGGTGCTGGGCGTAGCCATCGTCGCCTTTCCGCTCTACCTGGCGCTCGTCGCCTCCACGCACACGGCCGAGGCCATCGTGCAGTCGCCCATGCCGCTTCTGCCCGGCAGCCATCTGTGGGAGAACTACCGCAACGCCCTTCTGGGCTCGGGCAAGCTCGGCTCCACCACCAACGTGGTTCACATGATGTGGGTGAGCTTCGTCGTCGCCATGACCATCACGCTGGGCAAGATCGCCATTTCGCTGCTGTCGGCGTTTGCCATCGTGTATTTCCGCTTCCCGTTCAAGATGGTCTGCTTCTGGGCCATCTTTCTCACGCTGATGCTGCCCGTGGAGGTGCGCATCCTGCCCACCTACAAGGTGGTGGCCGACCTGGGCCTCTTGAACAGCTACGCCGGCCTGTCGCTGCCGCTCATCGCCTCGGCCACGGCCACGTTTTTGTTCCGCCAGTTCTTTCTCACCGTGCCCGACGAACTCGTGGAGGCCGCGCGCATCGACGGCGCCGGGCCCATGCGCTTCTTCAAGGACATCCTGGTGCCGCTGTCGCGCACGTCCATCGCGGCGCTGTTCGTGATCCAGTTCATCTACGGCTGGAACCAGTACCTGTGGCCGCTCTTGATGACCACGAGCGAGGACATGTACCCCGTGGTCATCGGCATCAAGCGCATGCTCGCGGGCGGCGAGGCCGCGGTGGACTGGAACATCGTCATGGCCACCGCCATCATCGCCATGCTGCCGCCCACGCTGGTGGTGATGCTGATGCAGAAATGGTTCGTCAAGGGCCTGGTGGATACCGAAAAATAAGTCAGACAAGCCTAGAACGCGCTACCAGCAAGCGCCAACAGCTATAAATTTCATTGAAATCATGGCATCCATCTCCCTCAAGAACATCATCAAGCGCTATGGCAGCGGTCCCAAGGCCAACCAGGTCATCCACGGGGTGAACGCCGAGATCCGCGACGGTGAATTCATCGTCCTCGTCGGGCCTTCGGGCTGCGGCAAGTCCACGCTCTTGCGCATGATCGCGGGCCTGGAGGAAATCACGGGCGGCGACCTGTTCATCGGCGACAGGCGCGTCAACGATCTGGAGCCGGCCAGGCGCAACATCGCCATGGTGTTCCAGAACTACGCGCTCTACCCGCACATGAGCAACTACGAGAACATGGCCTACGGCCTCAAGCTCGCCAAGGTGCCCAAGGACGAGATTCGCCGCCGCGTGGACAAGGCGGCCAAAATTCTGGAGCTGTCGCACCTGCTCGAGCGCAAGCCGCGCGAGCTCTCGGGCGGCCAGCGCCAGCGCGTGGCCATGGGCCGCGCCATCGTGCGCGAGCCGCAGGTGTTTCTGTTCGACGAGCCGCTATCGAACCTGGACGCCAAGCTGCGCGGCCAGACGCGCATCGAGATCCAGAAGCTGCACGCCGAACTCGGCATCACCAGCCTGTTCGTCACACACGACCAGGTCGAGGCCATGACGCTGGCGCAGCGCATGATCGTCATGAACGCAGGCCATGTGGAGCAGTTCGGCACGCCCGAGGAGGTCTACCACAACCCCGCCACCACCTTCGTCGCCAGCTTCATCGGCTCACCCCCCATGAACCTGCTCAGGAACGCGCCGGGTGGCCAGAACGGGCGCATCCTGGGCATCAGGCCCGAGCACATCGACCTGGTCGAGAGCGGTGGCTGGGAGTTCAAGGTCGAGACCGTGGAGCTGCTGGGCGCCGAGCGCCTTCTCTATGGCAAGGTGGGTGGCGAAAACCTCACCGTGCGGACCGAGGAAGACAAGCCATACCCCAGGCCCGGCGAGACCGCCCGCATCGCGCCGCGCCGCGACCGCCTGCACTGGTTTGACCTGGAAAGCGGCAAGAGGATCTGAACGATGACGACCACCATCTCCTGGCCCTACCCGCGCTGGATCGCCCACCGCGGTGCCGGCAAGCTCGCGCCCGAGAACACCTTGGCCGCCTTCCGCCTGGGCGCGCGCCACGGCTACCGCATGTTCGAGTGCGACGCCAAGCTCTCCAGTGACGGCGTGGTGTTCCTGATGCACGACGCCACGCTGGAGCGCACCACCAGCGGCCATGGCATAGGCGGCGAGCAGCCCTGGTGCGACCTGGCGCAGCTCGACGCGGGTGGCTGGCACTCGCGCCAGTACGCGGGCGAACCCCTGCCCACCCTGGCCAACGTCGCACGCTGGTGCATTGCCAACGGCTGCCACTTGAACATCGAGATCAAGCCCACGCCCGGCACCGAGCTGGATACCGGCCGCGCCGTGGCCCGGCTCGCCGCGCGCCTGTGGCAGGGCCAGACCGTACCGCCGCTGCTGACCTCGTTCAAACCCCAGGCCCTGGCCGGCGCGCGCGAGGCGGCGCCCGAACTGCCACGCGGCCTGCTGCTGGACCAGTTGCGCGACGGCTGGCTGGACGAGGCCCGCGCGCTGGGCTGCCAGGCCGTGGTCTGCAACCACGCACTGTGGGACGCCACCACCGTGGCCGCCGTGCATGGCGCCGGCCTGCGCGCGCTGAGCTACACCGTGAACGACGAATGGGCGGCCGAACGGTTGATCGCGCTGCGCACCGACGGCATCATCACCGACCGCGTGGACCTGTTCAGCCCGGCCGCAGGCTGAACCCGGCGCGCCGCATGCGTGGCAGACACGGCCTGTCACGCACAGCCGCATCGGGCGCGGACAATGCGCGCATGAATCGTTTTTCCCGCATCTGCACAGCTGTGCTGCCGACAGGCCTGCTGCTGGCCTGGCTGCTGGCGCTCTGCATCGCCGGCATGGCCATCCCCGCCGCCCGGGCCCAGGCTCGTCCGGCGGCCACCCCTGCGGCCACCGCCCCCGATGGCCAGGACAGGAGCCCCCTGCCCCAGGTCGATGAGCTGCGCAGGCAGCTCGACGCCATACCGAAGAAAACCGGCGAACTCGATGACGGGCGCAGGCTGCTCACCGACATCAACGCCGTGGGCCAGGCTGCCGAACGCATCGTGACCCGGCGCAGCGCCGATCTGGCCGACCTGGACCAGCGCCTGGCGGGCCTGGGCCCCGCGCCGGGCAAGGGAGCGCCCGCCGACGCGCCCGATGTGGCACAGCAGCGCGCCGCGCTGGAAAAGCAGCGCACGGCCATCGACTCCGAGCTCAAGCTGGCGCGCCTGATCGCCGTCGATGCCGAGCAGCGCGGCGCCGACCTTCAGCGCCAGCGGCGCGCGCTGTTCCAGGCCCAACTCAGCCGGCGCACGGACTCGCCGCTGAGTCTCGCTTTCTGGCGCAACCAGCGCTACGCCCTGCCCGGGGACTACGCGCGCCTGAAGGCCATGGGGGCCGAACTGGCCTTTGCCGTCAACACTGCCTGGCAATCGCCGCGCGGCAACCAGTTCCTGGGCTACATGGCGCTGGCGCTGCTGCTGGCCGTGGGCGGCACCTGGCTGGCCGAGCGCATCCTGGTGCATGTGCTGCCACCGCGCCTGCCGGCGGCACGCCTGCGCCGCTCGCTGCTGGCGGCGGCCGCCATTGCGGCCAATGTGCTCATCATCGCCGCCGCGGTGCAGCTGGCCTGGAACGGCCTGGCGCTTGGCGGCGCGCTGGCCGAAGAGATCGACGCGCTGCGCAAGGCCAGCCTGCGCGCCGCCGTCTATGCCACCTTCGTGATCACGCTGGGACATGCGCTGCTGGCGCGCCGGCGCAGCTCCTGGCGCCTGTTGCCGGTCTCGGATGCGCTGGCACGGCGCCTGAGCCCCTTCCCCTGGTGGATTGCCGCGCTGTCGGCGTTCGGCGGGCTCATGGCCGAGCTCAACGCCATCGTCGGCGCGAGCCTGGCCGCCGAGGTGCTGGTGCATGCCGTGACGGCGTTGCTGCTGTCGTTCACCGTGGCCTCTGCGCTGAGCCATATGCGCACCATGCCGGGCACGGCGGACGAGGGCGAGGCCGCGCGCCCTCAGTGGGTGGGCCTGATCCTGGCCTGCGCCGGCCTGGGCGTGGCCGTCACGGTGTTGGCCGTGGCCCTGGGCTATATCGCGCTGGCCGGCCTGCTGGCGCGCCAGATGGTCTGGTCCGGCGTGGTCTTTGCCACCAGCTACCTGCTGGTCCAACTGGCCGACGATCTGTGCGATGCGCTGCTGTCCTCCCACGGCGGCTTTGGTGCGCGCATCCAGGCCACGCTGGGCATTGAGGCTCGACTGCTGGACCAGGCCGCGGTGCTGGTCGCGGGCCTGCTGCGGGCGCTGGTGTTCTTCTACATGGTGGTGGCGCTCATGGCGCCCCTGGGAACCGACCCCGACGAGCTGTTCCGCCGAGGCAGCGACATGAGCTACAGCCTGAAGGTCGGCGACCTCACGCTGGCCCCGCAGGCGCTTCTGACGGCCCTGGCGGTGATCGTCGCAGGCTTCCTGGCCATACGCATCTTCAAGCGCTGGCTGCTCGAACGCTACTTTCCGCATACGGTGCTGGAGCCGGGCATGCGCAGCTCCATCGTCACGCTGCTCGGTTACATGGGCGGCGTGGTGGTCATCGCAGTGGCGCTGGCGGGCCTGGGCATCAGCGTGGAGCGCATCGCCTGGGTCGCCAGCGCGCTGTCGGTGGGCATTGGTTTTGGCCTGCAGGCCATAGTGCAGAACTTCATCTCGGGACTGATCCTGCTGGCCGAGCGCCCGGTCAAGGTCGGCGACTGGGTGGTGCTGGGAGAAACCGAGGGCGACGTGCGCCGCGTGAACGTGCGCGCCACCGAGATCCAGCTCTGGGACCGCTCCACCGTGATCGTGCCCAACTCGGAGTTCATCACCAAGACCGTGCGCAACATGACCCTGGGCAGCGCCCAGGGCCGTGTGCTGCTGCGCCTGCCCGCGCCGCTCGACACCGACGCGCGGCGCATGCGCGAGCTCATCCTGCAGGCCTTTTTCGCACACCCGGACATCCTGGAGACCCCCGCCCCGTCGGTCACGCTGGAGGGCATTCAGAGCGGCACGCTGACCTTTCTGGCCATAGGCTACGTGAGCAGCCCGCGCCAGGTCAGCGGCGTGAGGAGCGACATGCTGTTTGCCATCCTCGATGCGCTGCGCACCGCGGGCCTGGTGCTGTCGCCGCCAGCGACCATCTCGGTAGCGCAGGCCCGGCGCGATCCTGAGCAGGAGGCGCCGCTGGCCGAAAGACCTTGATAGATCCGATTCACCTCAATGACAGCTGGCTGCGCACATGGCCGGCGACCGCGCCCAGCAGCTGGTCCAGGTGCTGCGCCAGCGACGCAAAGCCCGCGTTGGGCGCGCGCGTCTCCTCGTCCATGTAGACCGGGCGGCGAATCTCGATCTGCAGGCTGTGGCGGCGCAGCTGCGGCCGGCCAATGCGGCCTATGAGCTCGACGCCCTTGTAGGGCTCGTTGAGCGCCACGCTGTAGCCAAAGCCGCGCAGCTGCTCGGCGATCAGCTGCACGAAATCCGGCGCGCAGGTCGTGCCGTCGCGGTCGCCCAGCACGAAGTCGGCCAGCGGCGGCGCGTCTTGGCGCCCCAGGCGGCGGTACACGTCGGCGGGCATGGAGTGCAGGTTCAGGTGCCACACGCAGCCAAAGCGCTGCACGCTCGCGTCTATGGCCTGCTGCAGCCGTGCGTGGTAGGGGCGCCAGTAGCGCTCGATGCGGTGCTGCACCTCGGCCGCGGTGCGCCGGCGCGCATAGAGCGGCGTGGCCACCCCATCCTTGACGATGTGCTGCCAGACCAGGCCCAGACCCTGGCGCGTCTTGGGGCCGGGCGCGAGCGGCACGGGCCAGTCGCCGTCGATCTGGGCCGGGTCCAGGTCGGTGTCGGCACGGTTCACGTCGATGTAGGTGCGCGGGAAGGTCGCGGCGATCAGCGTGGCACCATGGGCCGGTGCGCTGCGCCAAAGGCGATGCACATGGCTGTCCTCGCCGCGGCGCAGCAGGCTCATGGGCACGGCATGGCCAAAGTCAGCCGGGTACGCCGTGCCGCTGTGCGGCGAGTCGCACACCAGCGGCAGCGGCGCAGCCGTGGGGAGCCAGACCTCGACCGGGGTGTCCGGTCGCGGGCTCAGGTCTTCATGCAGGTCCATGAGCCGCATCAATCCATGCGGATGTTGGCGCGCCGGGCCACAGCCGTGTAGCGCTCGATGGCGGCGCGGATCTGCTGGGTGAACTGCTCGGGCGTATTGCCCATGGCCTCGCCGGAGATGCCCTTTTGCTTCTCCAGATAGTCGGGCTGGGCCATGGCCTTGTGCGCCGCGGCGTTCAGCCTGGCGATGATCTCCTTGGGCGTGCCCGCGGGCGCCACCAGGCCGAACCAGCCGCCGTCGCCCATGCCGGGGTAGCCCAGTTCGGCGTAGGTGGGCACGTCGGGCAGCACCGGGCTGCGCCTGAAGGCCAGCACGGCCAGCGGGCGCAGCTTGCCGGACTGGATGTTGGCCAGCGTGGAGGGCAGATTGTCCGTCATGGCGTTGACCTGGCCGGCGAGCGCGTCGGTGGCCGCCTGGCCCGCGCCCTTGTAGGGAATGTGCAGCAGCTCGATGCCCGCCAGGTGCATGAAGTTCTCGATGTTGGCGTGGCCCAGCGAGCCCGTGCCCGGCGAGGCAAAGCTGTATTTGCCCGGGTTGGCCTTGGCCAGGGCGATGAACTCCTTCATGGTCTTGGCCGGCACGCTCGGGTGCACCACGAACACGCTGGGCACGCTCATCACATTGGTGATGGGCGCGAAGTCCTTCACCGCGTCGTAGGGCAGCCTGGCGTAGATGGCGGGGTTGGCGCCATGCGTGCTCACCGTGGCCATGCCGATGGTGTAGCCGTCGGGCGCGGCCTTGGCGACGGCATCGGCACCGATGGAACCGCCCGCGCCGCCCTTGTTGTCCACCACCACGGCCTTGCCCAGGATGGGCCCCATCTTCTCGGCCAGCAGGCGCGCCACCATATCGGTGCTGCCGCCGGGTGCAAAGGGCACGATGAGCCTGATCGGGCGGTTCGGGTAGTCGCCCGGCTGGGCATGCGCCAGGGGCGCGAGGGCGGCGGCCGTGGCACAGGCGGCCAGGGTGGACAGCAGGGTGCGGCGCATTGTCATGGTGTTTTCCTCGGTTCAATGATCTGGGTGGGGTGCATTCTTGGCCGCTTGCGCAGCGGCGAAAAGCGACAAAATGGCGCGCATTCATTACCAACGCTCATAGTTCGCCCGCCATGCGCATCCATTCGCCCTCCCTGCCTGAACTGCATGCCTTTGCCGCCGCGGCGCGGCTGGGCAGTTTCTCGCGGGCGGCCGAGGAATTGAGCGTGACCCAGGGCGCCATCAGCCGTGCCGTCGCCCGGCTCGAAGATCACCTGGGCCTGGCGCTGTTCGCACGCGAGGGACGGCGCAGCGTGCTCACGCAGGCGGGCGCCGACTACCTGGACGCCGTAGCACCATCGGTCGCCACCATCGAATCGGCCACGCTGGCCCTGCACCAGCGGCGCAAGCCCCAGCGGCTGCGTCTGTCGGTGGCGCCGTCGCTGTTCAGCCACTGGCTGATCCCGCGCCTGCCCGACTTCCAGGCACGCCACCCGGGCATTGCCCTGTCGTTCGCCCCCTACCGGCGCGACGATCCGCTGACCGCCCCGGACATCGACGCCTGGGTCCGTGTCGGCCGCTCCGACTGGCCCGCGGGCCTGGCGACCGACTACCTCGTGGGGCGCGAGCTCGTGCCCATCTGCCGCCCCGCCGACCTCCAGGGGCCGCAGGCCATACGCGCGCCGGACGACCTGCTCGCGCGGCCGCTGCTGTTTCACACCAACTACCCGGACAACTGGGCGCACTGGTTTGCCGGCGTGGGCTGCAACCATGGGCCGCTCGTGCCGGCCGCGGATTTCGAGCTGGTGTCGCTGCTGGTGCAGGCCGTGATCGCCGGCCTGGGCGTGGCCGTGGTGCAGCGCGCCCTGGTGGAGCCCGAGCTGGCCGCCGGGCGCGTCGCCATTGCCGTCGACCGCCCCGTGCTGCTCGACCGCGGCTACCACCTGTGCCGCACCACCACGCGCGCGTCCCAGCCGGCGCTGGAGGTTTTGCGCGGCTGGCTGCTGGAGCAGGTCAGCCGCTGACTCACCCGCGCCAGGCGCGCAGCAGCAGCCACTGGCTGCTGGCGCAGGCCAGCACCAGGGCCGCGTAGGTGAGCATGCGACCGTCGCGGCCGAGCAGCAGCAGGCCCACGCCCAGGGCCAGGCAGCCAACGCCAAAATTGATAGCTATTGGCACAACCCAGTCGTGTGTTTTTGCGATATTTCGCATGAATAAATGACAGCCCAGCACGAGCAGCACGGCCAGCGCCGCGGCCGGTGCAGCGAAGTTCAGCAGGTGGTTGAGGGCGGCGAGGGGCGTCATGCAAACATGATGCAGATCAAGCATTGACACCATGGTGTGCCCGATTGCGCGGCCGATTTTATAATCGCTCCCCATGGCAGTCTGGGCCCTTGGCATCAATCACCACACCGCACCGCTCGATCTGCGCGGGCGCTTTGCGTTCGCCGTAGATCAGATTGCGCCCACGCTGCAGGGGCTGCGTCAGTCGCTGGCCCAGGGCACGGGGCACCACCCCGAGGTGGAGACGGCCATCATCTCCACCTGCAACCGCACCGAGATTTACTGCGCCGCCCAGGCGCCTGCTCTCGACCACACGCTTGACTGGCTGGCCGCCAGCGGCGGCGTGAGCCCCGCGCTGCTGCGCTCGCACTCCTACCAGCTGGAAAGCGGCCTGGTCGCGCGCCACGCCTTCCGCGTGGCCAGCGGGCTCGATTCCATGGTGCTGGGCGAGGCCCAGATCCTCGGCCAGATGAAGGACGCCGTGCGCGCCGCCGAAGGCGCGGGCGCACTGGGCACCACGCTCAACCAGCTGTTCCAGCGCAGCTTCGCCGTGGCCAAGGAGGTGCGCACCAGCACCGACATCGGCGCGCACAGCATCAGCATGGCCGCCGCCGCCGTGCGCCTGGCGGGCCAGCTGTTCGAAGACCTGTCCAGGATTCGCGTGCTGTTCGTGGGCGCGGGCGAAATGATCGAACTGTGCGCCACGCATTTCGCGGCCAAGACGCCCAAGCAGATCACCATTGCCAACCGCACGCTCGAGCGCGGTGAGAAGCTCGCCACGCGCTTTGGCGGTGCCGTCATGCGCCTGGCCGATCTGCCCGAGCACCTGCACGAGTACGACGCCATCATCAGCTGCACGGCGAGCAGCCTGCCCATCATCGGGCTGGGTGCCGTGGAGCGTGCCTTGAAGAAGCGCCGCCACCGCCCCATCTTCATGGTGGACCTGGCCGTGCCGCGCGACATCGAGCCCGAGGTCAAGCAGCTCGAAGACGTGTACCTGTACACCGTCGACGACCTGGCCGGCGTGGTGCAGACCGCCCAGGCCAACCGCCAAGCGGCCGTGGCCCAGGCCGAGGCCATCATCGACGCGGGCGTGCAGAATTTCATGCACTGGATGGAGCTGCGCAGCCCCGCCGGCCAGACGGGCGGCGTGGTGCCGCTGATCCAGCAGCTCAACAGCCAGACCGACGAATGGCGTGCCCTGGAGATTGCGCGCGCCAAGAAGCTGCTGGCCAAGGGCGAGGACATCGACGTGGTGCTCGACGCCCTCTCGCGCGGACTCACGCAGAAGTTGCTGCACGGCACCATGGCCGAGCTGCGCGCCGGCGACGCCGACGCGCGTGCGCAGACGGCCCAGGCCGTCTCGCGCCTGTTCCTGCGCTCGCAGAGCAAGAACGGGCTGTAGCAACGCCCGCCGCAACACTTCAAGCCAAATCGGCCCAGGGCGCTTGTCCATCAAGCGCTGACAGCTACTCAATCAGTAGCAAACCCCTTTCCCCTATTCAATGAAACCGTTTCTCCGCAGCCAGTTGGAGCGCTACGCGCAGCGCCTGCAAGAGCTCGACTTCCTGCTCTCGCGCGAAGACATCATGGCCGACATGCAGCAGTACCGCAGCATCTCGCGCGAGCATGCCGAGGTGACGGCCGTGGCCGGCCGCTACGCACGCTACCAACAGCGCGAGGCCGACCTGGCCGGCGCGCAGGAGATGCTGGGCGACCCCGACATGACCGAGATGGCGCAGGAGGAAGTCGCCTCGGCCGAAACCGAACTGGTGCAGCTCGAGGACGAGCTGCAGCGCCTGCTTTTACCGAAGGACCCCGACGACGAGCGCAACGCCTTTGTCGAAATCCGCGCCGGCACGGGCGGCGACGAATCGGCCCTGTTCGCCGGCGATCTGGCGCGCATGTACACGCGCTACGCGGCCACCGTGGGCTGGAAGGTCGAGATCATGAGCGCCAACGAGAGCGAGCTGGGCGGCTACAAGGAGGTGGTGCTGCGCATCGAAGGCGACCATGTATACGGTGCGCTGCGCTTCGAGTCCGGCGGCCACCGCGTGCAGCGCGTGCCCGCCACCGAAACACAGGGCCGCATCCACACCAGCGCCTGCACGGTGGCCGTGATGCCCGAGCCGGACGAAGCGCAGGCCATCACGCTCAACCCCGCCGACCTGCGCATCGACACCTTCCGCGCCAGCGGCGCGGGCGGCCAACACATCAACAAGACCGACTCGGCCGTGCGCGTGGTGCACATCCCCACGGGCATCGTGGCCGAATGCCAGGACGGGCGCAGCCAGCACAGCAACAAGGCCAAGGCACTGCAGGTGCTGCAGGCGCGCATCCAGGAAAAGGAGCGCAGCGAGCGCGCCGCCAAGGAGGCCGCGTTACGCAAGGGCCTGATCGGCAGCGGCGACCGCAGCGACCGCATACGCACCTACAACTTCCCGCAGGGTCGGCTGACCGACCACCGCATCAACCTCACGCTCTACAAGCTGCTGGCCGTGATGGAGGGCGACCTGGGCGACGTGCTTGAGGCCCTGCAGCATGCGCGCGAAGCCGAACTGCTGGCCGAGCTTGGCCTGGAGTGATATTGGCACCCAGCGCCCACCAGATAAGCGGTAACAGCTATCAATAATGGAGTTCCCCCACCCTCCACGCACAGGTTTGGCAGCCGTCTGTGCAGCGGCGCCATTTCCCGTCATCCCCGCGCAGACGGGGATCCAGGTACAACCCCGTACCTCGATTTCGCCCCCACAGTGGATCCCCGCCTGCGCGGGGATGACGGCGCTAACGCAGCCACCGAAATGACCACAGTCACCACCCTCGCCCAGGCGCTCGCCCAGGCCCAGGCCACGGGCCTGGCGCGCATCGACGCACAGATGCTGCTGCTGCACGTGCTGGGCCGCTCCACGCGCGACCGCGCCTGGCTGCTCACGCACGATGCAGACACCTTGACCGCGGACGCGCTGGCGCGCTGGCAGGCCCTGTGCGCGCGGCGCGCCGCGGGCGAACCGGTGGCCTACCTCACGGGGCACAAGGAATTCTTCGGCCTGGCGCTGCAGGTCGACGCGCGCGTGCTCGATCCGCGCCCGGACACCGAAACCCTGGTGGAATGGGCGCTGGAGCTGCTTACCCCCCGCCCCGCCCCGCGCGTGGCCGACCTGGGCACGGGCAGCGGCGCCATCGCCCTGGCCCTGCAGCAGCAGCGCCCCGACGCCCAGGTGCTGGCCGTGGACGCGAGCGCAGATGCCCTGGCCGTGGCCCGCGCCAATGCGCAGCGGCTGGGCCTGGCGGTGCAATGCGTGCACGGCGACTGGCTCGCAGGCCTGGCCGGGCCGTTTGACATCATCGTCAGCAACCCGCCCTACATCCCGGCGCAGGACCCGCACCTGGCGGCCCTCACGCACGAGCCGCTGTCGGCCCTGGCCAGCGGCGCAGACGGGCTCGATGACATACGCACCATCGTCGCCCAGGCGCCGGCGCTCCTCGCGCCCGGCGGCTGGCTGCTGCTCGAGCATGGCTGGGACCAGGCGCCGGCCGTGCAGACGCTGCTGCGCGCGGCGGGCTTCGCACAGGTGCAGGGCCGCAACGACCTGGCCGGCATTGCCCGCTGCAGCGGCGGGACAATGCCAGTAGGGCTATCGCCCGCAATGAAATAATCGCAGGTTATCGGCCAGCCGGGCCGCCCCCCCTTTCAGGAGTATTCAATGAGCGACGTCAAGCAACGCATAGAGCAACTGGTCAAGAGCAACGACATTCTGCTGTTCATGAAGGGCAACACCAGCTTTCCCATGTGCGGCTTCTCGGGCCGCGCCGTGCAGATCCTCAAGGCCTGCGGCGTCGATGCCAAGGACATCGCCTCGGTGAACGTGCTGGAGGACGACGAGATCCGCCAGGGCATCAAGGACTTCAGCAACTGGCCCACCATCCCCCAGCTGTATGTGAAGGGCGAGTTCATCGGCGGCTCGGACATCATGATGGAGATGTACGAGTCGGGCGAGCTGCAGCAGGTGCTGGGCACCAAGGCCCAGGGCTGATCCGCAAGCCCCCCGCCACAGGCCGCCCCAACCGGGCGGCCTTTTTTGTTGCCTGCGCGGCATGCGGGATTCTTCCGACAACCGGCCGGTCGCCGCTGTGCTTGAATGGATCAGTCCACTGCCCTCGGGAGCATGACATGACCAGCCACAGCCTTGTACCGCAAGCCCCCGCACTGAGCCTGCCCGTGGCCCAGATGCGCAACGTGTTCCAGCCGGCGGATGTGGCGCGCAAGCTCGCGCGGCTGCAGGAGGCGGGGGCACAGCGCGACCACGAGCAGCTGCGCACGGTGTATGAGCGCATGCTCGAGCGCGGCCCCGAGCGCTTCCAGGTCAAGCCCTCGGGCCTGCCCGACATGGCGCCGCTCTACGACCAGCTGCCCAACTTCACCGAGGTGCTCGACGACGTGCGCCGCCAGGTGGCCCTGGCGCAGGACAGCCGCGACGGGCTGGAGGTCACGCCCATGCTGCTGCTGGGATTGCCCGGCATAGGCAAGACGCATTTCGCGCGCCAGCTCGCGGCCCTGCTGGGCACGGGCATGAACCTCGTGCCCATGAGCTCGATGACGGCCGGCTGGCTGCTGTCGGGCTCATCCTCGCAGTGGAAGGGCGCGCGCCCCGGCAAGGTGTTCGAGGCCCTGGTGGAGGGCGAATACGCCAACCCGGTGATCGTGGTGGACGAGATCGACAAGGCCGCGGGCGACGCGCAGTACGACCCGCTGGGCGCGCTCTACGCGCTGCTCGAACACGACACGGCCCAGTCCTTCACCGACGAGTTTGCCGACGTGGCCATAGACGCCAGCCAGGTCATCTGGATCACCACGGCCAACGACGAACGCGCCATTCCCGACCCCATACTGAACCGCATGAACGTCTTTGCCGTGCAGCCGCCCACGCCAGCCCAGGCGCGCGCCATCGCCGGACGGCTGTACCAGGGCATACGCGCCGAGCATGACTGGGGCCGGTTGTTCGCGCCAGAGGCCGAGGATGACGTGCTGGACCTGCTGGCCCAACTGCCGCCGCGCGAGATGCGCCGCGCGCTCATGACCGGCTTTGGCAACGCCCGCCTGGAGCAGCGCGAACGCGTGGAGGTGGCCGACCTGCCGCGCGCCTCCACCGGCAAGGGGCGCATGGGCTTCGTGCAATAGGCGCCGGCTACACTGCCCGCCATGGTGCGCCCGGCGCACGCCCTGGCGCCTTGCCGATGACCCTGACCCACAGCCTGCTCCTGATTGCCCTGCTGATCGCCGCCAGTGCCTTCTTCTCCATGGCCGAAATCTCGCTGGCCGCATCGCGCCGCCTGCGCCTGCGCCAGCTGGCCGACGAGGGCGATGCGCGCGCCGAGCGCGTGCTACAGATGCAGGACCAGCCCGGCGAATACTTCACCGTGGTGCAGGTCGGGCTGAACGCCGTCGCCATCCTGGGCGGCATCGTGGGCGAAGGCGCCTTGAGCCCCTATTTGAGCACCCTGCTGGCGCTGTGGCTGCCCCAGGAATCGGCTCAGACGCTGGGCTTCGTGGCCTCCTTCCTGGCCGTCACCTCGCTGTTCATCCTGTTTGCCGATCTGTGCCCCAAGCGCCTGGGCATGGCCCACCCCGAGGCCGTGGCGGTGCGCGTGGTCCGCCCCATGCGAGGCTGCATGCTGCTGTTCAAGCCCGTCGTGTGGTTCTACAACCGCTGCGCCGACCTGCTGCTGCGCCTGAGCGGCCTGCCGAGCCAACGCGACGACCGCATCACGCCCGAGGACATTCTGGCCATGACCGAGGCCGGCGCGCGCGCCGGCGTGCTGGCGGCGCCCGAGCAGCAGGTGATCGCCAATGTGTTCGAGCTCGATTCCCGCGGCGTGACATCGGCCATGACGCTGCGCGAGCGCATCGCGTTCTTTCTGCGCGACGACAGCGACAGCCTGATCCGCGCGCGCATCGCGGCCGAGCCTTTTTCCACCTACCCCGTGTGCGACGGCGACATCGACCATGTGGTGGGCTATGTGGACGCCAAGGACCTCTTTCAGCGTGCGCTCAACAACCAGCCCATTTCACTGGCCGACGACGCTCTGGTGCGCAAGGTGCTCATCGTGCCCGACCAGCTGTCGCTGGCCGAGGTGCTGGCGCATTTTCGCCAGGTGCACGAGGACTTCGCCGTGATCGTCAACGAATACAGCCGCGTGGTCGGTGTGGTGACCTTGAACGACGTGATGAGCACGGTGATGGGCGACCTGGTGGGCCCCGCGGACGAGGAGCAGATCGTGCGCCGCGACGCGAACTCCTGGCTCATCGACGGCACGGCCCCCATCGAGGACGTGTTGCATGCCTTGGGCCTGGACGAACTGCCCCACGCCGAGGACTACGAAACCCTGGCCGGCTTCATGATGGTGATGCTGCGGCGCGTGCCGCGCCGCACGGACAGCGTCAGCGTGGGTGGCTACAAGTTCGAGGTGCTGGACGTGGACAGCTACCGCATCGACCAGGTCATGGTCACGCGGATGGATCTCACGCCCGCCGATGACGCGGCTCAGGCCTCGGCGGCGCGGTCCTGAAACTGCCAGCGGCGCTGCGCAGCGAACACCGCATTCGGGTACGGCGGCTTGCCGCGGCTGCCGTTGTAGCGGCCCAGCGCCATGAACAGGTCGCCGCGCTCACGCTCCAGGTAGTGGCGCAGGATGACGCAGCCAAAACGCAGATTGGTCTGCATCTGAAACAGCTTGCCCGCGTCGCCATCGCCGATGGCGCGCGTCCAGAACGGCATGACCTGCATGTAGCCGCGCGCGCCCACGCTGGAGACGGCAAACTTGCGAAACGCGCTCTCGACCTGAATCAGTCCCATGACGAGCGACACATCGAGCCCGGCGCGCTTGGACTCATACCAGACGGTTTGCAGAAAGTCCCGGCGCACCTCCCAGTCGGGTTTGGCGCGGCGCAGCCGCTCACTCATCGTGCCCAGCCAGCGCAGGTAGACAATGCGCGCCTCGGTGGTGAAGAACACGGGCTCCGGCGGTGCGAGATCGGCCACGGAAGTACGGAGCGCGGTACGCACCGAATCCACCAGCGGCTCCTCCAGCTGCCCACCCGCATGGGCCACGCCGGGCAAGCCCAGCCATGCCGACGGCCCCACGGCCAGGGATGCAAGACAGGCGCGGCGCTTCAAATCTGCCGTCATACCGCCAGGCGCCCCTTCACATGGGCCAGGATGGCGTCCACACCCACCTTGGTGGCGCCCGCATCGCGGCGGTGCTGGTATTCGACCTGGCCGTCCTTGAGCCCCTTGTCGCCAATAGTGATGCGATGCGGCACGCCGATGAGCTCCCAGTCGGCAAACATGGCGCCGGGGCGCTCGCCACGGTCGTCGAGGATCACGTCCACGCCGCTGGCCAGCAGTGCGCCATGCAGCCGCTCGGCCTCGGCCTTCACCGCCTCGCTGCGGTCCATGCCAATGGGGCAGATCACCACGGTGAACGGCGCGATCGCGTCGGGCCAGATGATGCCGCGCTCGTCATGGTTCTGCTCGATGGCGGCGGCCGGCAGGCGCGTGATGCCTATGCCGTAGCAGCCCATCTCGAAGAAGGCCGGCTTGCCATCCTCGCCCAGGAAGGTGGCATTCATGGCCCTGGAGTACTTGGTGCCCAGGTAGAACACATGGCCGACCTCGATGCCGCGCTCAATGGCCAGTGCGCCCTTGCCGTCGGGCGACTGGTCGCCCGCGACGACGTTGCGCAGATCGGCCACCAGGTCGGGCTCGGGCAGGTCGCGGCCCCAGTTCACGCCGGTGATGTGGAAGTCTTCCTCGTTGGCGCCGCAGATCCAGTCGGCCATGACGGCGACTTCGCGGTCGGCCACGATCCTGACGGGCTGCTTCAGACCGATCGGGCCCAGGTAGCCGGGCTTGGCGCCAAAATGCGCCTCGATCTCGGCCACGGTGGCGAAGCGAAAGCCCTTGTCCAGGCCGGGCACCTTGGAGACCTTGATCTCGTTCATGTCATGGTCGCCGCGCAGCAGCAGCAGCCAGACATGGGACTTGACGATTTCGCCCGCCTCGCTGGTTTCATCGGTGGCCAGCACCAGTGACTTGACGGTGGTGGCCAGCGGCACGCCCAGCAGCTCCGCCACATCGGCGCAGGTGGCCTTGCCCGGCGTCGGCGTGCGGGTCATGGGCGCGGCCGCGGCCGGGCGCGGGCCGGCAGGCGCCAGGGCCTCGGCCTTTTCCATGTTGGCGGCATAGTCGCTGGCCGGGCAGTAGACGATGGCGTCCTCGCCCGTGGCGGCGATG
>JAFECU010000209.1 GCA_018242005.1 Pseudomonadota bacterium
ACCGTTGCAAGTGTCCGCCAGGTAAGACTGCGCTACCGCGACGTCATTGCCTTGGATGGCATTGACCTGGACATCCCCGCTGGACGGATGGTCGGTCTGATCGGCCCCGACGGCGTGGGCAAATCCAGTCTGCTCTCATTGCTGGCGGGTGTGCGCATCATCCAGGAGGGCACGGTCGAGGTGCTGGGTGGCGACATGGCCAGCAAGGCCCATCGCAAGCAGGTATGCCCGCGCATCGCCTACATGCCGCAGGGACTGGGCAAAAACCTGTATCCGACGCTCTCGGTCGAGGAGAATCTGCAGTTCTTCGCGCGCCTGTTCGGTCATGGCGCCGCAGAGCGCCGCCAGCGGATCGATGAGCTCACCCAGGCCACTGGCCTGTTCAAATTCCTGGAGCGCCCGGCAGGCAAGCTGTCCGGGGGCATGAAGCAAAAACTCGGCCTGTGCTGCGCGCTGATTCATGACCCGGATTTTCTGATTCTCGATGAGCCGACGACTGGCGTGGACCCGCTGGCGCGCGCGCAGTTCTGGGATCTGATTGACCGTATCCGCGCCGATCGCCCCGGCATGAGCGTGATTGTGGCCACGGCCTACATGGATGAGGCCCAGCGCTTCGACTGGCTGGCCGCCATCGACGACGGCAAGGTCCTCGCCACCGGCACGCCGAAGGAATTGCTGGCAAGAACAGGCAGCCCGAACCTGGAAGAGGCATTCATCCGCCTGCTCCCGGAAGAGAAAAAGCGCGGACACCAAGCGGTAGTCATTCCCCCCTTGTCGGATGGCGGCGCGGACGATATCGCCATCGAGGCCGAGGGGCTGACCATGCGCTTTGGCGACTTCGTTGCCGTCGATAGCGTGTCCTTCCGCATCCGGCGCGGTGAAATCTTCGGCTTCCTCGGCTCCAACGGGTGCGGCAAGTCCACGACGATGAAGATGCTTACCGGCCTGTTGCCGGCGAGCGAGGGTCGGGCCTGGCTGTTCGGCCATGAAGTGAACCCGCATGATCTGGGCACCCGCCGCCGCGTCGGCTACATGTCCCAAGCGTTCTCGCTCTACAGCGAAATCACGGTACGCCAGAACCTGGAGTTGCACGCCAAGCTGTTCAGCGTGCCCCCGAAGGACATTCCGGGCCGCGTCGAAGAGATGGTGGAGCGCTTCGGCCTGGTGGACGTCATCGACAGTCTGCCGGCCAGTCTGCCTCTGGGCATACGCCAGCGCCTGTCGCTGGCCGTTGCCATGGTGCACAAGCCAGAGTTGCTGATTCTGGACGAACCGACCTCCGGCGTCGATCCGGTGGCACGCGACGCGTTCTGGCGGCTGCTCATCGAGCTGTCGCGGCGCGACCGGGTGACGGTCTTCATTTCCACCCACTTCATGAACGAGGCCGAACGCTGCGACCGCATGTCAATGATGCATGCGGGCAAGGTGCTCGACAGCGACGTGCCCGCCAAGCTGGTCGAGAAGCGCGGCGCTAAAACCCTCGAAGAGGCCTTCATCGGCTACCTCATCGAGGCGGAGGGCGGCACGGTCGCTCCCGCCGGCCCCACCGAGGCCGCCAATACGGCGATTCAGACGCCAGCGACACACACTGAGCACATCGGGCACAACGCTGAAGGCTTCAGCCTGCGCCGCATGCTCAGCTATCTGTGGCGCGAAGCACTGGAACTGCAGCGCGATCCGGTGCGCGCCACCCTGGCGCTGGGCGGTTCGCTGCTCCTGATGTTCGTGATCGGCTTCGGCATCACCATGGACGTCGAAGACCTGAGCTATGCGGTGCTCGATCGCGACCAAACCACGCTCAGCCAAAGCTACACGCTGAACCTGGCCGGCTCGCGCTACTTCACAGAGCACCCGCCTATCGTCGATTACGAGGATCTCGACCGGCGCATGCGCAGCGGCGAACTGTCATTGGCCA